>CADCWN010000255.1 GCA_902806415.1 uncultured Thermomicrobiales bacterium
AGGGCGGCGATCCGCCCCATCACCTCGTCGGCGACGGCCTGGTGGTCGGGGCGACCGGGGCCGAAGTCGGGCAGGAACGGCCTGCCGATGGCGACGCGCACGCGCGGCCCGCCCCAGCGCGCTGTCAGGAATGGTCGCACGCTGCTCAGTCGCTCCGTGCCGCTGATCCCGATCGGCAGGATCGGCGCACCGGCGCGGTGGGCCAGCAGCGAGATCCCCGGCTTGGCGCGACCCAGGACGCGGCGCTTGCTGATCCCCCCCTCCGGGAAGATCGCCACGGCCTCGCCCTGTTTCAGGAGTTCGACTGCGGCGCGGATGGCGTCGAGATCGCGCGTCCCGCCGCGTCGCACGGGCAGCGCCCCCATCGTCCGCAAAATCCAGGAGAGCCAGCCGATCTCGTAGAGCTCGTGGCCCGCGAGGAAGGTGATCCGCCGCGAGATCGCCGTGGCGAGCAGCGGGGGCTCCAGATAGGAGAGGTGATTCGCCACGATCAGCAACGGCCCCGCGCGCGGCACGTGCTCCAGTCCGGTTACCCGCTCGCCGGTGCAGACGCCGAAGACAACCTTGCCGAGGACCCGCGCCAGCGCGTAGGTGCGCGCGTCGGGCGGCTGCGCCGCGCGCTTGCGCCGCTCCGCCTGCGCCAGGATTCGTTCCGCGCGGCTCGGTCGCCGTGCCGACTGCCCGTCCCCAGGCTCCCCCGCCGTCTCGCCCGCCGCTTCCTGTTCAGCCATTTCTCCCCCGTGTGCCGGTCGCCCTGCGGCGCGTGACACGCATCCGGCCTCTCAACGTTCGGCTGTCGGCTGCCCGTAGTACACTCGCCGCACCCCCCGTTCGTCAAGGGCGGTGCGCAGGCGCGGGTCGGTCAGCAGCGCGACCTCCGCCGCCCCGCGCGCCGCATCGCGATTCCAGGCCGGGTGGGCCATGATCTCCGCCAGCCCGTCGCCCGCAGTCAGCGCCGCGACGAGCGCGGCGGGCGGGTCGGGCGCGGCGAGGAAGCGCGCGGCGTCGAAGAGGCGATCGGCACAAACGAAGCCCGCCAGCCGAAGTTGTCGCAGCCGCGCCCGTTCGAGGTGCGGAGCGAGCCACCCCGCCGCGCCGAGCAGCCCGCGCGAGCCGAGCAGCGGTGCCAGCGGCGATCCTGGGCGCAGCGCGCCCCACGGGTTTTCGATCGCCGCGCCCGAGCTGCGCGGCGGCAGCCAGGCCCCCAGCGCGGGGGAGCGCAGCGCCAGTATCCCGTGCTGGGCCATGAGTCGCAGCACGATCGGCAGGACGCGCGGGAAGGCGTGCGCGTGCAGATGCCCGTCCACATGCGTCGGCTGTAGCCCCGCGTCGAGCTGGATCGCCAGCTGGGCGCGCAATTCCCGCTCGACCTCGTCGGCGCGGGTCGTCCCGCGCAGCAGCCCGCCGATCTGCGCGCCAATCGGGCGGAAGTGGCCGTGCCGGTCGGTCAGCGTCGGCACCTCGCGTGGCGGCAGGATTGGTCCGCCCTCCGTCAGGTTAACGTGCCAGCCGACCCCCAGCGTCGGATGATCGCGCGCGCTCCGAATCGCCGCCCGCGTCGCCGGTTGGTTAACCAGCAAGGTCGCGCTCGTCAGAATCCCCTCGACGTGACAGCGCACGATCGCCGCGTTGATCGCCTCGGAGTAGCCGAAGTCGTCACCGTTGACGACGAGGCGCAGTGGCGGGTGGGACGGTGGGCTGGTGGGCTGGTGGGCTGGTGCGTGCGCGTCGAACGTTATGGGTCGCGTCTCATCTGCTGGCACGCCAGATCCTTTCAGTCACCGCCCTGATGGCCCGCCACTATTGTAGAAGTATCTCGCGGCAGGCGACAGTCACTCGCCATAAGCGGCCATTGATCTCCCCCCATACTCTTCTCCCATACCTATCTCGCCTCCCTCTCTCGTCTTCTCTCCTCGTCTCTGTGCGCTCTGTGCGCTCTGTGGTTCAACCTCGTCCCCCGTCCCGGTCGCTTTCCCTCGCCCGCTCCGTGTAGTACGCTCCCGCCGTACTGGCGCGCTCGCGACGCGTGGCGATCGGCCACGGGTCTTCAATGCGGAGGCAGCGGTGTGACTGCGCCGATCGTGGCATCGATCGTGGACCGGAAGGCGACCGCCTGGGTCGAGGAGGTGGAGCGCCTGCGCGATCTCTTCGGCGCGCCCCGGAACCCGACCCTCTTCCCGCAGCATTTCCTGGCCTCGACCTTCCCGAAGATCGGCGGCCATCTCGTGCGCTTCACCCAGGGCGGCGAGTTGATCGCGGTCGGTTCCCTCTTCCCGCGCGGGGTGCAGGAGGGTGGGCGGCGGATCTATACCCTGCGTTTCCACCCGCTACGCAAGGGGGAGCATGGGGCCTGGGTGCGACCCCTACTGCCGGAGATCGGGGCGACCCTCGGCGGCGCGCGGATCGTGTTCTACGATCCGGCCTTGCCGCACCAATTCGGTCGCACGAGCCAGGTGCTCCCGCAAGGGTTCGACATCGGCGTGCCGGGCGAGGATGAGGCGCAGACGATCCGGCGCTTGCAGGAGACGATCTGGGGGGCAGAGGCCGATGCGCTCTACCCCGCCGATCTCCATTCCCTCGGCTTCGGTGCGGGTACCACCCTTGTCGCGCGCAAGGGCGATGAACTCGTCGGGTTCCTCTTCGGGTTCTACCGGTTCAAGGGCTCGCCCCTCCCCGCCGCGTGGGACGCCCGCTACGGCGGGCATCTGCGCCTGGAATCGCAACTGCTCGGCGTCCTGCCGAGTGTGCGGAAGCGGGGCGTCGGCTTCCTGCTCAAACGCGCCCAGGCGGAGGATGCGCGCGCGCAGGGGATTGGGATCGTTAACTGGACGGTCGATCCGCTGCAATTCAGCAATGCCGTCCTCAACTTCGGTCGCCTGAAAGCCCTCGCGTTCGATTTCTCCCCCGCGTACTACACCTTCCGCAACCAATTGAATCAGGTTGACGCCTCACGCTTCGGGATCACCTGGCTCGTGCAGACCGAGCGGGTGCGCGCGGCGCTGGCCGCCGATGCCGGTGCGACGATCACCGATCTGGGCGGCGACTCCACCATCCCGCGCGTCAATGCGGGCGACGCGATGCCGCGCCTCGACGCCGATGCGCCGACGATCGCGATCGAGATCCCCGCCAACTGGACCGCCATGCAGCGCGACGACCTCGACCTCGCCCTCCGCTGGCGCGAGACGACCGATCGCCTCTTCGCCCATTACCTCGGCTGCGCGCCCGGTCGCTATGCGATCACCGGCGTCGGCCAGGACGGCGACGCCCGGTTCCTGCTCGCCGAGCGCATCAGCCCCGAATTCCTGGCGCGCTTCGGGTCGTGAGTCCGGCTACCCCTCCCCTGAAGGGAGAGGGGTGACTCGTTGGAACACCACTGGTTCTCCCCATAGCCGCCAGGACACTGGCAAGTCACCCCTCTCCCTTCGGGGGAGGGGTCCGCTGTGCTAGACTGCGCCCATTGCGAAGGACGCTGGCGCGCGAGGTGGGATGGGGGCGATGAAGATCGAGCGAATCGACCTGATGATCGTCCGGCTGGGGTTGGTGCGCTCGTTCGCGACCAGTTCCAGCCAGCGGCATTATCAGGAGCATATCCTGGTCAAGGCGTATGCCGATGGGCTCGTCGGCTGGGGCGAGTGCGCCAGCCCGATCGACCCGTATTACTGCGAAGAGACGACCGAAACCTGCTGGCACATCCTCAAAGACTTTCTGGTCCCCGCCGTCCTCGGGCGCGAGTGGGCGACGATCGAGGAC
>CADCWN010000256.1 GCA_902806415.1 uncultured Thermomicrobiales bacterium
ATCTGCTTGCTGATCTGCTTGGCGAGGTCGTCGGTCAGCCCCTCCTTCAGCTTGATCACCTGGCGCATCCGCCCGCCGCTCGCCTCCTCCGCCTTCTGGTAGTCGAGGATCTTCAACGACAGCCCGCGCCGGATGATCTTGCTCTCCAGGATGTCCTTGAGGGTATTTAAGGTCATCTCGCTGGCGGTGTTGAACGTGATCGTCTCCTTCTCGAGGCTGATCTCGCTCGCGGTGTCCTTCAGATCGTAGCGAGTCTGCACCTCGCGCGTCGTCTGATCGATCGCGTTCTTCAGTTCTTGCCGATCGAACTGCGAGACGACGTCGAAAGAAAAATCGGCCATAACCCCTCCTTTAATGCTCCCTGCTGCGGCGTGATCGTACCCCGGTCGATCGGCGATTGACGCCCGCTTATCGCCGACGCCGCCGACCCACGACTCGGAATGTCAACACTATATATAATGCCCCGGTGGCATCCGGGCAAGGTATGAGGGGGATGAGTGGATCTGCATGTGGTGGGGATGCGCTTCTGGAACGATCAGCGGGCTGACGACGTGGCGGTGCGGATCATCGACGAGGGGCGGAAAGTTTGCGAGGAGGTCGCCGACGGGACGGTGACCTATGCCGAGGCGGCGTTCCGGCCGGATCGGCTCGTGGACGATCGGATCACGAACCTCGGCACGCTGGGCGGGGCGATCGCCGACGAAGTCGCGGCGGGCGCGCGGGCGGGCAAGCGGGTGGTGGCGCTGGGCAGCAACTGCACCACCCTGCCCGGCATCCTCGGCGGCTTGCAGGAGGCGAACGGCCTGGACAGCAAGCTGGGACTGGTCTGGTTCGACGCGCACGGCGATTTCAACACGCCGCGCACGACCCTCAGCGGGATGCTCGGCGGGATGCCGGTCGCGGTGAGCGCCGGGCTCTGCTACCCGACCTGGCGTGAGGCGTCGCACCTGACCGCGCCGATCCCGACCGACCGGATCGTGATGGTCGATGTGCGCAACTTGGATGCGGCCGAGGAGCAGCTGATCCGCGCGACCGACGTGCAGATCGCGCAGATCGGACCGGGCTTCGCGGGGGATCGCCCGCTCGCCGACGCGGTGGCCGAACTGGCCGCGCGCTGCGACGCGATCTACCTGCACATCGACTCGGATATCCTCGACGCCAGCCTGACGCCGAACCACGGCACCAAGGAGCCGAACGGCCCGGATGTGGAGCAGACGGTCGCGGCGATCCGGGTCGTCCTGGACACCGGCAAGGTGATCGCCCTCGGCCTGGTCTCGGTGAACTCCGCCGGCGAGGGCGGGGATGTCAGCCTCGCCACCTCGCTCGCGATGCTGCGCGGTGGTCTGGAAGGGTGGCGGGCGTAGGTGCCGGGCGCTGCCGGATGTGACGGTAAGCGTAAGGGGGGGCGATGCTACGAGAGCAGACCTACCGAGTAGGTGACCTGACGCTCAACTGCGCCATCGGCACGGAGGTCGCCCCACCGCTCTTGCTCCTGCACGGCGTGACGAGTCGCTGGCAAGGATGGCTGCCGGTCGCGCCGAGCTTGGCGGCGCGCTGGCACCTGCACGCGCTCGATTTGCGAGGGCATGGGGGGTCAGGTCGGGTGGCGGGCGCGTACCGAATCGTCGATTACGCGGCGGATGTCGTCGCGCTGCTGCGGCAGCGGATCGGGTCGCCGACCGTGCTCGTGGGCCACTCGCTGGGCGCGATCATCGCCACCGCCGCCGCCGCGCTCGCCCCGGAGATGGTGCGCGCGATCGTGCTGGAAGACCCGCCGTTGGCCGCCTTCCGGCACGAGCGGCTGCACGATCGCCCCGAGTATCCGTCATTCCTGGCGCTGCGCGATCTGGCCCGCGCAGGTCTGGCGGGCGACGAGCTCCGCGCCGCCTTGTCCGCCAGGCGACCGGAGTTGGACGCCGCCGCAGTCCGCACGTGGGCGGCGGCGATCGGTCGCCTCGACCCCGACGTGTTGACCCTGATCGTGGAGGATCGGGCGAAGGCCGGGTACGATCAGGACGACTGCTTGCGCCGGATCGCCGCCCCCACCCTGCTCCTGCAAGGTGAACCAAGCCTCGGCGGGGCGCTCGCGGACGAGGACGCGCGACGAGCCGTCGGCCTGGTCAGGCTGGGGACCCAGGTCAAGCTGGCCCATGTCGGCCACGGCATCCACGCGGCGGACCCCGCCGCCTTCTGCCGTATCGTCCACGACTTTCTCGAAAGCCTCTGAGTATCGCTCGGGGTCGCCCGGCGATCGCAGAGCACGCGTCGCTCGGGGAGGTGAGTGTCCTCGACGGACGGGGTACTGCCAGAATGCCGAGCGCCCCGGCCAGGTGGCCGGGGCGCTCGGCATCGGGCGAAAGGGGGATCAGCGCTCGGCGACGGGGACGTAGTGCAGATCGCGCGGGCCGACATACTCGGATTGGGGGCGGATGATCCGCCCGCCCGCGCGATGCTCCAGGATGTGGGCAGCCCAGCCGGCGGTGCGGCCGATGCCGAAGGTCGGGCTGAAGAGGTCCGGCGAGAGGCCGAGTTCGCGCAAGAGGAGCGCGGTGTAGAACTCGACGTTGGTATTGAGGTTGCGACCGGGCTTGGCCTCCTGCAAGACCTTGACCCCGGCCTCCTCGACCGCCTTCGCCAATTCCAGCGCCTCGCGCTCGTCGGTCTCGTCGGCCAACTCGACCGCCGCCTGGTAGAGGACCTCGGCGCGCGGGTCGCGCACCTTGTAGACGCGGTGCCCGAAGCCCATGATCCGCTTGCCCTTGGCGAGGGCATCTTTCATCCACGCCTCGGCGCGATCGGGCGTGCCGATCTCCTCGATCATCGTCAGCGCCGGACCGGGTGCGCCGCCGTGGAGCGGGCCCTTGAGCGCCCCGATCGCGCCGGTGACGGCGGAGACCATGTCCGAGGCGGTCGAGCCGATCACGCGCGCGGTGAAGGTCGAGGCGTTCATGCCGTGGTCGGCGACGGTGACGAGGTAGGTATCGAGCCCCCGCACCTCGCTGGCCTGCGGCTCCTTGCCCGTAAGCCCGTACAGATAATTGGCGGCGACGCCGAGATCGTTGTGCGGCGCGATCGGCCGCTCCCCCGAGCGGAGCCGCTGGTAGTTGGCGATGATCACCGGGACGCGGGCGACGAGCATCGTGGCGCGAGTCAGGTTCGCCTCGCGCGAGTCGTCGTCGCTGTCCTTATCGTCGGCGGTGAGGGAGGCGACCGCGAAGCGCAGCGCGTCCATCGGCCCCATCCGCTTCGCGGCGAGTTCAATCGCCGCGACCGTCTCGTCGGGGAGTTGGCGGTAGCTGGCAAGCTCCCGCCCGAACTGTGCCAGTTGCTCCGCTGTCGGCAGGGTGCCGTGCCAGAGGAGGTAGGTCACCTCCTCGAACGTGGCGCGCCCGGCCAACTCCTCGATGTCGTAGCCCCGCACCGTCAGGCGTCCGATTTGCCCATCGACGTCGCTCATCTCGGTGTTGGCGACAACGACCCCTTCGAGCCCGCTCGATGCGGGCGATTTGCCGCTGCTCGTCGTTGACACAGGCATTCCCTCCTTACTGCCGACGTGGGGGGCGCGGCGCAGCGCGCGACGTGGTGTGCTGGTAACGCTAAGTGTATCACCTCGGGGATAGCGGCGAAAAAGCGCCCCACACCGGGAAATCGTTAAGCAGTTACCGCACATCCGCTGCCAAGGCGCGGGGCGATAGTCCGTGGTCCGTGGTCCGTAGTCCGTAGTAGTGCGGGGAAGCCAGGCACCTTGCCCTGCTCGCGACGCTCTACAGACCACGGACCACGGACTACCGACTCCCTACCGCCCGCCGCGTCGGGGCGGCTTCGCGGGGCGCGACGCTTCGAGGGGCAGGTTGAGCGGGATCGTCCTGCCGGCGATCAGACCAGCGCGGTAACCATCGGCGCGGCGCGGGCGGCTCGGGCCGCGATCTTTCGGCGGCGGGGCGGCCTCTTCCTCCGTGTCATCGCTGTCGGAGTGCAGGCCGGGGAAATACTCTTTGTAGGCTTCGTCGAGTTCCTGATCTTTCCGCACCACCAGGGCGGCGGCCTGACCATCGGCGGCGATGTCACGTTGGCGCTGCTCGACGAGCCGCTGGGCGATCGTGCGCACCGCGCCGAGGTAGAAGCTGCGCTTCCAGGCGCGCGACTCCTCCTCGTCGAGGGTGCGCTCGGACTTGACGAGGAGGTCGGCCAGGCGCAGGATGTCGCGCACCAGGAAGGCGTAGAGGTGCTTGACCACCGTGACATTGTGCGGCTCGCCGACGATGCCGACCTCGCGCGTCCCCTGGTAGCTGACGCCGCGACAGAAGTTGTTGCGCGCCACGGCGGCGAGCAGGCGTCGCCGCCAGTGCATCCAGCCGCCGCTGTCGAAGCGGTCGGCGACGTAGGCCGGGTTGCCACCCTCGGTCGCGGCCTCGACCATCGCCATGCTGAGGTTGTGGCGGAAGAGGAGTTCTTGCGCCTTGCTCGCGGCCAGCGCCGCCTCGTTGGGATTTTGCGATGTGGTCAGGGCGAGGAGCTTCTTGATCCGTTCGACAACCCGATCGATATCTTGCGCCGCAGCCATTGACTCTCCCGTGTTCCAGTCGGTGATAGTGTGCTCTGTGATCTTCAGCGACCCGTCCGAGCCGGTCGTGCCTCAGTGTGTCCCGGAGCGATGGTCAATCGCAGGAACGGGGCCACGTTGCCACCCGCCGGGCCGCGCGCCGGTGATCCTCCCGAACGCCGATGCGGCGAG
>CADCWN010000257.1 GCA_902806415.1 uncultured Thermomicrobiales bacterium
CAACTCCAGGACCTCATCGGTGCGGGGATCGCGCCCGCCCGCAAGCTGACCCATGCCCGCGTCCTGCTCAAGGCCGACCAGGGCGCCGACGGCCCCGCCTGGGTGGATGACGCGATCGCCGCGGCGGTCGAGGTGAGGCAGCCGACCGTGTCAAGGATCCGCAAGCAGTACGTCGAGCAGGGCCTGGAGGCGGCCCTCGATCGGCGGCCTCCGCGCCGGGAATACGAGCGCAAGCTGGACGGCGCGCAGGAGGCGCGCCTGATCGCCCTGAGCTGCGGTGCCGCGCCCCCCGGCCGCACCCGCTGGTCGCTGCGGCTGCTGGCCGACAAGCTCGTCGAACTCGCGATCGCCGACGGGGTCTCGTACCAGACCGTGCGCCGCGTGCTCAAAAAAACGAGCTGAAGCCGTGGCAGAAGCGGCAATGGAGCATCCCGCCGCAGGCCAACGCCGCGTTCGTCTGGCACATGGAGGATGTGCTCGACGTCTACACTCGCCCCCACGACCCGCGCCGCCCCCAGGTTTGCATGGATGAGATCAGCACCCAGCTGCTCCGCGACACCCGCGCGCCCTTGCCGGTCCAGCCCGGCCAAGCAGCGCGCGAGGACTACGAGTACGAGCGGGGCGGCGTGGTCAACCTCTTCCTCTTCTGCGAGCCGTTGGGCGGCCAGCGCTGGGCGGAGGTGACCGCGCGCCGCACGCGCGTCGACTGGGCGCACCAGATCAAGGCGCTGGTCGACGTCCACTACCCCCAGGCGGGGCGGATCGTGCTGGTCATGGACAACCTCAACACCCACAGCCCCGCCTCGCTCTACGAGGCCTTCGCGCCCGCGGAGGCCAAGCGCCTCGCCGACAAGCTGGAGATCCACCACACCCCCAAGCACGGCTCCTGGCTCAACATGGCCGAGATCGAGCTGAGCGTGCTGCGCCGCCAGTGCCTCGACCGCCGCCTGCCCGACTTTGATGCGCTCCAAGCCGAGGTCACCGCCTGGCAGGACCGCCGCAACGCCGACGGCCAGCCCATCCAGTGGCGCTTCACCACAGACGATGCCCGCATCAAACTCCGCCGCCTCTACCCCTCACTTCACGAGTAACGGGGTACTAGAGTCAGTTATGCACTTGGCGCGTTGAGGCGGCTACCCTTGCCCCGAGGAAAGGGGCGAGGATGGATGTGTCGAGCCGCAAGCCGTACCCGAGTGATGTGAGCGACGAGGAGTGGCAATTCGTCCTCCCGTACCTGACGCTGATGCGCCAGGATGCGCCGCAGCGGCGGCACGACCTGCGCGAGGTCTTCAACGCGCTGCGCTGGGTCGTGCGGACGGGCGCCCAGTGGGATTACCTGCCGCACGAGTTCCCCGCCTGGTCGGTGGTCTACCAGCAGGCGCGCCGCTGGATCGCCGCCGGGGGCTTCGAGGCGATGGCGCACGACCTGCGCACGCTCCTGCGCGTCGCGGCGGGCCGCGACCCCGAGCCCAGCGCCGTCATCCTCGACAGCCGCACGATCCAGTCGACCCCGATGAGCGGCGACCGCGCCGCCTACGACGGGGCGAAACGCAAGCGCGGCAGCAAGATCCACATCGCGGTCGATACGCCGGGCCACCTGCTCGCCCTGCGCGTCACCCCGGCGGACGAGCAGGATCGCGCGCAAGTGGCCGCCCTGCTGTCCGAGGTGCAGGAGGTCACCGACAACCGGGTCGAGATCGCCTACGTCGATCAGGGCTACACCGGCGCGGAGCCCACCGCCGAGGCGGCCACGCGGGGCGTCGAACTGGTCGTGGTCAGGCTCCCGCAGGCGAAACGCGGCTTCGTGCTGCTGCCGAGACGCTGGGTCGTGGAGCACTCCTTCGCCTGGCTCGCCAAGTGCCGCCGCCTCGCGCGCGACTACGAGCGCGCCCCGGCGGTCCTCGCCGGCCTGCATCTCCTCGCCCTCGTCTGCTTGCTCCTCGCCCGCCATCTCACCCCCGTCGTCCAAGTCCATAACTGACTCTAAGTAGATCGTGCGTTTACCGGTTCCCGAGTGGCGGAGGCAGTGGGGTCGTCGACCCTAAAGTATGGAGGCGCGCATGGCTCATCTCCTGCATCTGGATAGTAGTGCTCGCACCACCGGCTCCACCTCGCGACAACTCACGGCCGAGTTCGCCGATCATTGGAAAGCGAGTAACCCCGAGGGGCAGATAACGTACCGCGATCTTGCGGTTGACCCCCTGCCACATATTCATACGGAATCCGCCTGTATCGTTACGTTACGCATCTGCCCGTTCACTCGTGCGGAGCAGCGGCACAACGCAAGCAATCAACAAGATTCCGTATCAGGAGGCGACGGTCGCCGCTATGTTTATCCCCCCCGCCGCGCAGACCCCGGAACAGGTTGCGGCGACGGCGCAGCAAGAGGAGCTGATCGCCGAGCTCGCGGCGGCCGACACGCTGCTGATCGGGGCGCCAATGTACAATTTCACCATCCCCTCCTCACTCAAAGCCTGGATCGATCATGTGGTCGTCTTCGGCCGAACCATCGGCCAGGGTCTGTTCGACGGCACGCGCGTCGTCGTTGCGAGTTCCCGCGGTGGGGCGTACGGTCCCGGCACCCCTCGGGAACCGTTCGACTACCAGGAGCGGTATCTCCGGGCTGTCCTGGGGTTGGTTGGTCTGACGGATATTACCTTCGCCCATGCCGAGATGCGGGCGGCGAACGATGGCGAGCCGAGCCTGGCACCGTTCGTCCAGTTCTCCGCCGACTCGCTCGCCGCCGCCCAGGCGACGATGTTGGCCGAGGCCACCCGACCAAGGGCGATCCCCGCGCCGCAGTGAGGGATGCGGGGCTGTGGCACGAGTCGTGCAGCCCCTCTCGCGGGCGATTTTCGCCCGGCCACCTCGCGACAGGAGAACGAGCGGTGCAAGAACAACTCTGGGGCCAGTTGGTGCAAACGTTGCAAGACCGGGCCGGGCTCGACCCGGAGAAGGCGCAGCAGGTCGCGCAGGTCGTCGCCGATTTCGCGCAGCAGCACGCCGGTGATCTGCTCGGGATGGCGACCGGCGGGGGCCAGGGTGGGCAAGGGGGGCTCAGCGCCGAGAATGTGCAGGGTATGCTCGGCAAGCTGATGGGGCGCTGACGCTGGGTCCCCCCCACGCACGAAACGGGCGGCGACCCTCCCCTCCAGGGGAGGGTGGGGGTACGAGGCGTTGTACTGGTGTGGGGAGTCGGTCAGTTCCCGGCGGTCTCGCCGCCGGGTTGCTCGTTCTCCCCCAGTTCGACCCAGCCGACCCGCGCGCCGCCGACGATCGTGACCGGGTAGACGGTCGCCTCCCGGCCCGCGCGGGTCGGGTACTCGGCGGCGACCGCCGCCGTGAACGGGTCGAGCACGTCGCGGTGCAGGAGGGTGAGGGTGCTGCCGCCGAAGCCGCCGCCCATCAGGCGCGCGCCGAGGACGCCGCGAACGCCGCGCGCGATCTCGACCAGGGCGTCGATCTCCGGTACGCTGACCGCGTAGTCGTCGCGCAGGCTGGCGTGCGAGGCCCAGAGCGCCGAGCCGACCGCAGCCCAATCGGCCCGTTTCAGCGCATCAATCGTTTGCTCCACGCGCGCGTTCTCGCTGACGACGTGCCGCGCGCGGCGCAAGGGGATCTGGTCGTCCGGGCCGAAGAGCCCGCTGGCGGCGCGCAGCATCGCGGGCGTGACATCGCGCAAGTTGAGGATTTCCGGGTACTTGCCTTTGAGGATGGCGACCGCCCCGGCGCACTCCTGGCGGCGGCGGTTGTACTCGCCCCCGGCGATCGCGTGTTTCACGCCGCTGTCGCAGACGACCAAGGCCAGGCCGTGCTCCCCAAGCGGCAGGGGGATCGGGCGCGTCTCCAGCGAGCGACAGTCAAGGTGGATCGCGTGGTCGGGCCGCCCGAAGACGCTGACGAACTGGTCCATCACCCCGACCTTCGCGCCCACAAAATCATTCTCGGCGCGCTGACAGAGGAGGGCGAGTTCGCGCTCGGTGACGCTGAGGTCGCTGGCCAGCGAGAAGGCGAAGGCTGTCGCCACCTCCAGCGCCGCCGACGAACTGAGACCGCCGCCGAGCGGCACGGTGCCGGCGACCGTGGCGTCGAGCCCGAAGAGGCGGTAACCCGCGCGCCCCAGCGCGTCGGCGACCCCGGCGGCGTAGTCGTGCCACTCGCCGCTCGCCGCCAACTCGTCGAGGTCGAGGTCGGCCAAGCCCTCGGCATTCAGCGACTGGATCCGCAAGCGCCGATCGGGTCGCGGCGTGGCGACGAGGACAACATCGCGGTCGATCGCGGCAGGGAGGACGAAGCCATCGTTGTAATCGGTGTGCTCGCCAATCAGATTGATCCGGCCCGGTGCCTGCGCGATGATCGCCGGGAGTTGCCCGAATGTTTGCCGGTGCGCCCCGACCAGCAGCTGCAAGCGCGCCTGCGCGATTTCCACCATCTGTCTATCCCCATCCTTCCCACATCGCTCGTTCAGTATGGTCATTATCTCGGGGCCGGGACCTATTGCCAACCTGTGGGCAGGCGCGGATTGCCCCGTTGCGGCGTAGCGCTCCTGCTGGCGGAACGGGACGGCTACACGATCGCCCCGCGCCGCGCGAGCGGCCACGGCTAGTTCCCGACAGCGCGGTCGACCGATGATGCTCCGCAGGGCGGCAGCGGTTGATTGGCCCGCAGTGGCGCTGCTATACTTCGGCGCACTTGTCGGTAGCTCGACATGGCCCGTCTGGATTGGCAAAGGTGTACTCGTGCTATCACCCGTGAGGCTTGCACTACGGCGGCTGATCTACGAGCGCTATCCACCCGCTCGTGAGCAACAGGAGCCGCATCGCATCGCGAGGATAGAGCGACACCATGTGGTCTATTGAGTTGTGCTGGGGTGACCGTGGCACAAGCAGATGGGGCGAGGCAGGGTGCTGGCATATGCCATCGCGTTGACGGTCTCTACCACGTCAGCAGATCCGCCGTCAGCGCCTCCCAGCCAGACACCGTGGCCGGCACGGTCGATCGGGGCGACGCCCCGAGCATCCGGCCGAGAACGTAGAAGCCGCCACGGAGGTTGCGGAGGAACGCGTGCGCCCGGCAGAACACCTTCGCGCCAGCCAGGGTCTTGAAGCCGCGCATCCCGCGCACGCGCCCCTTGAGGTGCTGATGATCGCGCTCGATCCGCTGCTGG
>CADCWN010000258.1 GCA_902806415.1 uncultured Thermomicrobiales bacterium
AGGGTGTTGTAGTTCGAGGGGTAGCTGGGCCGGGCGTCGTTATTCGAGGCGCTATTGCCGGCCGCGGCGATGAACAGGATATTCGCCTTCGCCGCGCGGATGATCGCCGCGTGCAGCGCCTGCGAGTAGCCGCCGCCCCCCCAGGAGTTGTTGAGCGCGACGATGTTGAGCTTCTGCGGCCCGGTCTTCAGCTTCGTGAAGTAGTCGACGGCCAGGACCGCGTGCTCGAGGTAGCCGCCGTTCGGGCCGAGGAACTTGCCCGAGAGGATCTTCACGTCCCAGTTGACGCCCACGCTGCCGCCGTTGCCGTCGGCGCTGGGGGAGCAGGTCGGATTATTCGCCGCGGAGCCGATGGTGCCGCTCACGTGCGTGCCGTGGTTGTCCTGGCCCGCGTCGTAGATGGTGTTGTCATCGTGGACGAAATCCCAGCCGTGGACGTCGTCCTCATAGCCATTAAGGTCGTTATCTTCGCCGTCGGTGGCGCGGTCGTGCGTCACGAGCGTGCCATCGGTGCCGGTGGTCGTGTAAGTGCCGGTCTCGCCCGGGTTGGTGCCGATGTTTCGCGCGAGGTCGCAGTGGGTGTACCGGATCCCCTCGTCGATCACCCCCACATACACTTTACTGCTGCCCGTGTAGTCCTTCGCCCACGCCTCACCCGCCTGGCTGCCGTAGACGTTGACCATCGGGATATTGCCGGTCTCGCCGTAGAGGCCCCAGTGCGAGCCGTTAGTGTAGCCGCGGTCGGACGAGACCGCCGCGGGGAGCAGCGGCGGCCGGGTGAGCCGCCAGTTCGGCTCGGCGAAGAGGACGCTCGGATCGGCCTGGAGCGTCGCGATGGCGGCGCGCACGTCGACCCCGCGCACCGTCACCACCTCCAGGCCACCGTCCGCGGCCTGGGCGGGGCGCAGCTGCCGCTTGGGGGTCCCGCCGACCAGCGCCCGCGCCCGGCCGCGCTGGGCGTCGGTCACCCCGTCCCGATACTGGACGAGGACCTCATCCGGCACGAAGGCCGGGGCATCCGGATCGACCGGGGCCGCCCCGCTCGCCGGGTGCCACGCGGCGAGGGCGACCACGACCAGTAAGCAGGCGAGCGCGACGCGTTTCATGCGATATCCTTTCCCAAATGAACGAGTTGTGCGGCAGACCCGTGTGGCGATCGCGCGATCCGCCGCCGCAGTGTGGGACTAGTCTAGCAGTTCGCTGGCGCGGCGACCTCGGGTGTTCACCTGAGGTCCGCGCGCCAGCGAGCGCTTACACTTCAGGGTATCGAGTGCCGGGGCGTGTGGTACGGTGTGCGCCCGACGGCAAGGTGATCGCCAGGCAAGGAGTGTCGCATGTCCGGTGCTGCCGTCCCCTCCCCGATCGCATCCCCCGCCCCCGGGCAGGAGCTGGCGCGCTGGCTGGCGGCACACCCGCGAGCCACGCTCCTCGAGATCGCCGCCCGCGTGGCGGGGCGCGACCCGGGCGCCCAGGCGAGCGCCGCGGCTGGCGCGATACCCGACGAGTGCCCGCCGAGCCGTTGATGCGTGCTGGATCTGGAAGGAGCGTCGTTGTGACCGAACCGCGTACTCACACCCGTCGCCGATTCATCCGCGGTGCCGTGCGGCTGGGGGCCGGGGCGGCCGCGTTGGCGGCGCTGGGCCCGCGC
>CADCWN010000259.1 GCA_902806415.1 uncultured Thermomicrobiales bacterium
ACAACGGCCTGCGGAACGGGGCGGCCTGGTGGCGATCGAGCTCCGGGTCCGGGTTCACCCGCCGGCCGTCCAAACGCGATCCCTGCACGGGTCGCGGCGCGCCGGTTCAAGGCTCGTCCGCCGCCCACCCGCGGCCGGCCCCGCCCAGCCTCTCGACGGCGGCCGCTTGGCGGGCGACGCGCGCCTCCCCGTCACGGACGCGGCGATCGGCCTGGGCGGGGGGGTCTCCGGCCGGCTCAGTGCAGCCACACGGCATCCCGGAGCGTGACCGTCGTCAAGACCCGCCCGCCTTCGTCCGCGATCTCGAAGCAGCGATCGCCCACCGCTTGGCCTGTCCTGAGCTGCTCCGCGATGGCTTCGCGGGTCGCGGCGACGGCCTTGGCCCGCGCGGCTTCGAGATCGGGCAACTCGCTCCCGTCGAGGTCTTCGATCAGGTGATTGCCATCGCGTAGGTGGAAATAGAAGCAAGGCATTTCTATTCAATTGCACAAGGCGGATGGCTGTGTCCATGCGGTGCCGCACCCCCCGTTGCAGTGGCGCCGACGCGAAGCCACGCCGCGATGGACAAGGCGCCCGGGGTGTTTATTCCCGCGTCGTCACCAAAACGGTGCGAAAATGCCGTCGCACCCCCAGGTCTGGATGCGCTAGGGGGGAAACGGCCCGCGGCCTCGTCTCGCGGCGAGGAGCACCGAGCGGGCAGAGTGCCGGGCGCGCGACGTTCCCCGTCGCGCGGCGCGGGACTGCGTGTGCCGTGACTGTCTGGATGGAGCCTCACTTTCTGGGACGGAGATGACCATGACGAGTGCCGATCGGCTGCAACGTTGGAACCTGTGGTACGAGCGGACGCCCGAGGACTGGCGCTTCCAGCTCGTGGTTTGGGCCCTTGTGGTCGTCGGCGCCGTGAACATGCTGCTGACCATCGCCATCGGCTTCCCCTTCGCCCTGCTGGTCGGCCTCGCCATCGCAGCGATCGCGGCGGTGCGCGTGCCTTACGTGCTCGGTTGGGTGAAAACGGACGGCGACGCTCCCGCCGGCGGCGGGGCGCGCCTGGAGATTGAGGCGCCGTCCTGGGTGCTCGGGGCGAACCGCTGGTACGACGGCCTGGACGACACGCAGCGCCCGCTCGTGTTGCTGGCGGCGCTCGTCATCCCCGGCGCGATCAACATGCTGCTGACCTTCGCCGGCGGCTTCCCCTTCGGCCTGCTGTTCCTGCTGGCGGTGCTCGCGCTCATCGC
>CADCWN010000260.1 GCA_902806415.1 uncultured Thermomicrobiales bacterium
CGATCGCTGCGTACGGCGGCGCGGCGACCATCCCTCGCCGGTCGGTCCCACGACCAGATCGCCGCGCAGGGCCACATCCTCGGTGCGCGGGTCGCGAGGCATCGATCCCCCCTTCTCTCTACTGCGGGGCGACGCTTGCCCACTCGCCTACCCGGCGTTCAGCTCCCCGTGGCCAGGTCGCCCACCACTTTGACGCGCACGCGCAGGGCGTTGCTCGGCAGATACGCCAGCGGAATCTCGTCCACCTCTACGGTCTGGATCGTCTCGGGGTGTGCCCCGGCGGCGATGGCGCGCGCGGCCGCCTCCTCGCGGGCGATGGTGAGGGCCCGTTCGCGGGTGAGCGTCTGCCCATCGATCGGGAAGATCTGCGCGACCTCGCCGCTGACCTGGGCGATCGCCGCACCGATCGCGTTCGCACAATCGTGATGGGGCGGGCGGACGACGCGTGCCGCGCCGGGGATCGTCTCCTCGATCAGCAGGCTCCCGCCCCCGACCGCGATCACCGGCATTGGCGCGCTGCTCGTCTTGAGGGTATCGACCAGTGTGGCGATCCGCTCGCGCATCGTCGCGCGAGCGGCGGCGACGGTGGACGGGTCGAGATCGGCGACGCGTGCTGGGTGGCCGAGGCTCGCCAGCCCGGAGGCGACCGCGATGTCCGTGGCCGTCAGCGTGTCGCCGCCGAAGATGCGCGCCTCCCGCGGCAGGCGGAAGCCAACGCTCACCGGGCCGATCGTCGCCCCACCATCCGCGACGAGGCTCCCCCCGCCAAGGCCGATCGAGACAACATCGGGCATCCGGAAATTCGTGCGGACCCCGCCCACGCTGACCTCGAACGACGCCTCGCGCGGGAACCCGGCGACGAGCACCCCCGCATCGGTCGTGGTGCCGCCCACGTCGAGGACGATCGCCTCGGTCAGGCCAGAGAGGAAAGCCGCGCCGCGCATGCTGTTGGTGGGGCCGGAGGCGAAGGTCAGCACCGGGTAGCGCGCCGCGTATGCGGCGTCCATCAGCGTCCCGTCGTTCTGGCTCAGGAAGAGGCGCGGGGCCAGGTCCAGGCCGAGGGCCGCGATCGCCGCGCGGAAGACCCCGATGGTGCGCCGGGCGAGCGGGACCAGGCAGGCGTTGAGCGCCGCCGCGTTCTCGCGCTCGAGCAAGCCCAGTCGCCCGAGTTCGTGCGAGAGGGTGAGATCGACGCCGGGGAGTTGCGCGCGCAGACGCTCGGCGGCCCACATTTCCTGGCTGGCGTCGGTCAGCGCGAAGACGCCGCTGATCGCCACGGCGGTGATGCCG
>CADCWN010000261.1 GCA_902806415.1 uncultured Thermomicrobiales bacterium
AGTTGGCCGAGATCGAGGGTCGCCTGCCACTCGGCCTTGCGATCACCCATCGATCGAGCCAGCGCCAACGCTGCCTCCTGGTTTGCCTGCGCGGGATCGAACTCGCCCAACGTCTCGTGCGCCAGCCCGCGCTCGCGATACATCGACAGCGACGGTGCGACCCTGAACTGCCGCGCTAGCTCCAGCGCTCGCGTGAAGTGATCAACAGCACTCTGCGGCGCATAGAGCGCGCGAGCCCGGCTCCCGGCATGGGCGAGCCACATCACCGCTCGCGCATCGCCCGCTCGCTGAAAATGGTAGGCCGCCACATCGGGATCGGGCTGCGCGATGGCCGCCTGGACCTCCCCGGCACGCTGATGCCAGGCGCGGCGTCGCGTGGGCGCGATGCCCTCGTAGAGGGCCTCGCGGACTAGCGCGTGGACGAAGCGCACACTCGCCCCATCGTCCGCAACCTCTATTAGCCGCGCGTCGAACGCAGCCTCAACCACCGGCAGGAGTGCCTCTTCCTCGACCTCAGCAAGCGCGGCCCACAGGCCGAGTGGTACCACCTGCCCGAGGATAGCGGCCACCGCCAGAAGGTCCCGGACCTCCTCACCAAGCCGAGCCGCGCGCCCATCGATGACCTGGCGCACGAGGGATGGGAGGCGCGCTCGCGCCAGATCCCCCAGCTCCCACGCCCCACCCACCTCGTCTGACGGCAGGAGCAACCCGCCCTCCTCCAGCGCGTGGAGCAACTCACCGATGAAGAAAGGGTTACCCTCGGCGCGACGGTCGAGATAGGCAACCAGCCGTGCGGCGTCGATCTCCGGCAGCGGGTAGCGGTCTGCCACTAATCTCGTCACGCTGCGCAAATCGAGGGGTCGCAGGGGGATCCGTAAGGCATCGGACTCGCGCACCAGGAGCGGCAAGAGTCCGTAGAGTGGATGACGGCGGGTCAGCTCGCTGGCCCGATACGTCGCCAGAAAGAGCACGGGTAGCGACGCTCCCCGGCGGGTGAGATACCGCAACAGCTCAAGGCTGGCCGCGTCAGCCCACTGCAAATCGTCGAGGAATACGGCGATCGGTCGTCGCACCGCAACCAGCGCATCCCGTGCCCGAGCGAACAGCGCCATCCCGTCCGATGCGGGTGAGTTAATGCCGAGTGGGGCGGGAAGGGACGGGCCGTCTGGCTCGACGGCAAGCTGCTCGAAGAGCTCCACCCACGGCCCATAGGGCGGTGTCTCACTGAGGTCGTAGCACTGCCCGACCAGCGCCAGCGCACCACACTCAACCCCCTCGGCAAGCAATACCTTAGCCAGCACAGTCTTGCCGATCCCCGCCTCGCCGCCGATGAGGACGAGGGAGCCGCGCCCGGCGAGGGTTGCCGCGAGGGCGGTGCGCAACGCGGCTAATTCGCGGTCACGCCCGACGAGGAGCGGTAACCGAACATCATGCAACAGTGATTGCGCAGCCGTATCGGCCATAGCATACCTGCCGGGGACGCGTATCCCGAGCAATCAGTGAGGAAACGCGACGGAGTATAGCACGGGGAGTAGCACGAGCCGACGGCGTCCCATACCCGATATTGGCAGTCGCGCACGCCGACGATCGGCACGATACGGCCCTGCCCGCGACGCCTCAAACCACGCCTGACATATTTTAACCGTCAGCAGTTCTTTCCTGCGGCCCATGGTGCACGAGCGGGCTCATGTTGTTCACACCGTATCAAGATTTGATTCGCATTCGCGCCCGACCAGACGAGCCGGACCCTCTACATGCTGGCCGGTGGCCGTGAGGGGGCGAACTGGGTCAATAACCTGCGGCGGAATCCTGCCGTCACGATCCGCCTCGGCGGCGCGGTCTGGTCGGCCACCGCGCGAATCGTCGCGCCCGGCACCCCGGACGATCACCTGGCGCGCGAGTTGCTGTGCGGCAAATACCAGGGCTGGCGGGCGGGGCAGCCGCTCAGCGAATGGGGCCGCACGGCCCTCCCGGTGGCCTTCGCGCTCTGAGGTCGCCCGCCAGCCCTCTCCCCAGCGACCACGACTCTTGTGTATCCTTATCACCGGCACATCGCAGCGGTCCGGCCTCCGGGCCGGGGTTGTGGCCGCCGATGAAAGCCTGTTGTCTCGACGATACACAGGGACCGGCGATGCAAGACGAGCGCCAATGGGTGCCGATGGCGGTGATCTGGGACGAAGAGGTTGGCGCACCACAGCGGCCCCACTTCGAGCCGCCGCGATCGTTCGGGGCACCACCGCCAGCACCCGAAGGGGAGCGACCGGGACCGCGGCGCACCGTCGCGGAGCGCCCCGAGCGACGCGACGAGCAACCCCGCCCGCGACGCGACAAAGGCCGGGCGAAGCCGCGACAGAAGAAGCTCCGCCCGCACGATCTCGATGACGAGGCTTGAATACCCCGCGAGGCTGGCGGCGAAGCCGCCGACCGGGGCGTGCTACACTCGCCGATAGAAGGCTGCACAAGCAGCAAAGATGGGGAAGGGTGATGGAGAACGGGCTGCCGCGCAAGCATAACTGGTGGCTGACGGGGATCGGTTGCTTCACCACCGTGCTCTTCGCGGTGCAGGCGCTCTTCGCCTACCAGGCGTTCACGATCCGGCAGGACAACTACTACCTGGTCAGTCTCCTCGTCTTCGGCGGCCTGACCCTGTTCAGCATCGTCGCCGTCATCCAGGGCTGGCGCAATGTCCTCCCCGGCCAGCGGCGCGCCGACGCGGAGGGCACCGAGGAAGAGCCCCCGGTCGCGGGATCATAAAGACACCAGAGGGATACCTGAACAGCCGCGCGGCGTCATCGGCGCGGGGCGGCGTTGGTCGCCCCGCCCGTTGGGGAGGGTCCCTCCGGGGCGGCGGCAAGATCGGCGAGGAGATCGGCGAGGAGACTTTTCAGGAGGAGCGCGTCGAGGCCCGGATCGGCCAGGGCGATCGTTGCGCGCCGGCGATCGGCGCAGATCGCGACCTGCCCCTCGCTGAGGGTGAAGGCCGCGAAGGCGGAGGCGGCACCGACACTCGTCGCCGCCCCACCGATCGCCGCCTGGAGGGTCGCGAAGAGTTCGCCGGCATCGCGGTCGCCGAGATTCACCACCGCCTCGACCCGACCGGTCGCATCGAAAACCGCCGCACCGAGGATCTCCTCGATACTCAGCAGCGTTTCCAGGCGTTGGCGTGTGCGGGCGGCCACGCTGCCTCCCGTCCGCTCCTGCGGGGCGTGCGTCACGCTTTCGCGCGCGGGCGTGACGACAGGGCGCGCTGGAACTCGGCCATCGCCAGATCGAATTGGCCGAGCTTCATGTAGGCGTCGCCGAGGACGCGGTGGGTCCGCGCGGGGGCATCGCCATCGGCGATCATCTCTTTCAGACGCTCGATGATCTCCGGCACCAACTCTGCCGAATCCTTAATCAGGCGACGATACTCGTTCAGCGCCCCTTCAGGATTGCTGGTCCCATACGCGACTGCCAGGGTCAGCCGCGCGAAGTGATTCCCGGGATCAGCCGCGACGAGCGATTCCAAGATCGCCCGCTGATCGGCCTGATCCTGCGCCGCGAGGCGCGGCTGCGCCGACTCCACCGGTTGCCACGACACGGGGGCTGGAACGGTGAGCAACTCCTCGGCATGATGACCATTAGTGGGTGGAGGCGTGGCATTCGTCGCCGCGCGACCAGAGGATTCCGGCCGCTCTTGCGTGAACGCGGAGAATTCGGAGACTAGGGGTGACGGCTCGCTGCTCGGCAGATCCTCGTAGGCAAGCCACCCGGCGACCGGGAGCGGCCCTTCGGGCAGCGTCAACGCGCCAAGACCCGCCTCCGCATCGACGCCGCCCGAAGGAACGGGGGCGATCCCCCACTTCGCAGCGAGCGTGTCCTCCTCGGCACCACCGGCACTCGCCAGTCCCGCGTGCGGCGGCGAGGCGACGGGTGAACCGGTGAGCCAATCCTCTTCGCCGACCGCGATCGGCTCATCCGCCTTCGCCTCCTCCAATTCGGGCGGGGCCAACGAGATGATCCAGTCATCCAGGCTCGCCTCATCCATCGCCGCCGTCTCGAATGTCTCGACGTCAGCCACCGGGGCGGTGTGCTCGTCGCCGGCCTCGTCGGGGACGAGATGCGGACTGGCGAGCGGTGTCAGGCGACGGTTGACCTGCAATTCGCCGGTCTCGATCCGCTCCTGCTTGCGATGGCGCAAGCGGCTGAAGAGCTGGCCCATCCCCACCTCATCGTCGGCGTCTTGCGCGGGCACAACGTTGGTCGGGGGCAGGGTGGCTTCGAGCAGGGCCTCATCAGGTGCCAGGAGCGGGCGGGTGGCATCGGGATAGTACAGCGCCTCGGGCAGTTCGAGGCGCGGGGTGTTCGCGCTGAGCAGCGCCTCGAACGAGATAGCGGGCTTCGCCCCGGCCTCGTCACTCGCCGACATTACCCCGACCGAGGGCGTATCTGCGGTGATCAACGGATCGTCCGCCGCGGCCAACGCCCGGGAGTCTGGGAGGGTGGCCGCCTCCGGCGGAGTTTCCCCTGCAGAGATAGGCAGCGATGCGGCGGCAGTTGCGGGGGGGCGGCGTCGGCCGGGAGTGATTGCAATTCCAGCAGGCGATCCTCGGGCGATGGAGCCAGTGCGCGCGTGGCAAAAATCGAAGCGATCCCTGCCACCTCGCCATTGTCGCTCGGCGAGTTGGCGAAGGAGTCGCCGGAGGTATACGACGTCGGGGACTGCTCCTCCTTCCGCACCAACTCGGCGAAAGTCAGGCCACCAGTCTTGACTTTCGGCCCGGTCTCATCCAGGTTGAATGGCAAAATAGCGACGCCAAGCTCGTCCGCGTCGAGCCCCAGGTCCAGGTCGTCGTCATCCTCACCATCGAGCGGCGGCAGGGAAAACTTCGCCGGATCGAAGGTCGGCGTCTCCTCCGACGCCGGCTCGGCGTCGCTCTCGACATCGAACGGTTGGAAATCCAAATCCATCTCGCCGAGCATACCGGTGACCCCGAACGGCGATTCATCGCTCGGGCGCGCGGCGGCAAGTTCGTTGTCGATATTGTCCCAATTGGCGGTGAGGCGCTCGACAGCATTCAACTCATCGGGGGCCGGGGCCATCGCATCGTCCGGGTCGGTCTCCCAGCCGGCCAGCGGCTCGTCTTTCGCCGCTTCGCCCGACGGGGTATCGCTCCCCGTCTCGGAGGGAGGGGCAAAGGTCGATAGCTCGTCGTCGACATTAACCGTGGACAATTGGCGATCGATCGCGGCGAAGAGGGCGTCTACATCGTCTTCGTCGGCCACCGTCGAGGCCAGGCCGTTCGTTGTCGCGGCACCGGCAGCACCGTCTTTCAGCGACGACGCGCCCGTCAAGCCCCCGGCCACATCTTCCCAGCGGATCGCCCCCCCGCCCAAGGAGCCGGTTTGCGACCCGAGCAGTTCATCCGTCCCGGCGAGGTCCGGGTCGGCGGGATCGAACGGGGCCAGCGCCACCGGCTCATCGATGAATCGTTGCAATGTCCGCGATGGGTGCAGGGCGAGGAGATCGCGCGCGAGAACCGCGTCGGGATCGAACGCGCGCACGGTCGCCAGGAGGGTCCCCGTTTGATCAACGAGCGCCGCGTCGCTCAGGCCACCATCGCCCCCGATCGCCGCCAGGATCAGCAGCGGGCGTGCCAGGCGCGGGCGCTCCGCCAGCAACTGGTGGCACAGGTTCGCGGCTTCTTCCTCGTCGTCGTGCTGCCAGAGTGCCGTGGCCAGCCCGATCGCGACATCCGGGCGACCCGGTTCTTCATCATGGAGCGAGTGGAACTGGCGAATCGCGCGCGGCAAGTCCCCGTTCTGCGCGTGCAAGTTGGCGAGGGCAACCCGCGTCATCCGCAGTCGCCCGCCGACGCCGTAGCGTTTGCGGTAGAGCCGGATCAACTCGTTCCGCAACTGCGGCAAGGTCGGGGCGACCTCCCAGGCGAGGCGGAATTGGGCGATCGCCCGCTCGTCCTCACCCCGATCCTCGGCCAAGACGCCGAGACCGACGCGCGCCAGCACGCTGAAGGGGTCGATCCCGAGCACCTTCTCGAACGCCCGCACCGCCTCATCGGCCCGCCCCGCTTCCAGGTACGACTCGCCGAGCAGGCGGATCGCCGTCACCGAGTCGGGGTAGTCCCGCAGCACGTGGCGACAGACGACGGTGGCCTCTTGGTGCCGCCCTTCTTCCAGCGCGGCCTGGGCAGTTTCGAGCAGATCGCGCAAGCCTTGCTGCTCCTCGGCCATGGATCTTCCTCCGGCTACGGGCGAATGACGGGGAACGGGCAGGCCCACCAGGCGTGGTCACCGCGCGGTAATGCACAGTATTATCAGGCGCGGTGCGGGAACACCCCCCCGGTACGAACCTCCCGATCAGTATATCGGGGGCACCAGGGGCGAACAAGCAAACAGCGTAGCCCAACGGTCCTAACTTGCGCGGGCCATTGGTAAAGTGACTATGGGGGTAAACGGGGCGGCGCGGGGCGGCGCGGGGCGGCGCAAGGGGATCACCTCGATCACCCCCGTTCGCGCACTTCCTGCTCTTTCGTGTCGCGCAGCAGACCCTCGGCGTAGCGCAAGAGGACTGCCTGGCGCTCGGCGGGGGTCTGCTGCAAATCGAGCCAGCGCCCTAACATCAGGGCGGGGTCGAGGGCCTCGGCATCCGCCATCGGCAGGCGCACGCGCGTCGGGCGCTCGACCTGCGGCTCGATCTGGCCGACGAACGCGGCCCCCGCCTCGCCCAGCAGCCGCCGCACATCGCTCAATCGGAGGTTGTCGGCGGCCTCGGGCGTCAGCGTGATCCGGGCGCGCACGACGGCGTCGCGCAGGTCGGTGCGCCGGGCGATCGCGTCGCGGACGGCGTCCAGCGGCTCGGTGCCGCCGATGTCGAGGCGCAGCGTGACGAAGGGGCGGGCGGCGACCGGCCGGAACGCCCAGCGCACGGCGCGCTCACCCTTCGCGCCGGGGGTGATCTCGATCAGGACGAACCCCTTTTCCTCGCGCTCCTCGCCGAAATCGACGCGCTCCAGGCTGCCGCTATAGACCGCGGGCGGGGTACTCGGGCCGACTTGCTGGTGCTTGTGGATATGGCCGAGCGCGATGTAATCGAACGACGCCGGTTGCAGATCGCCGCGACTCAGGACCAGATCCTGGCCGAGCATGATCGACTGCTCCGAGCCGTAGCTCGCCCCGCTGAGGCTGAGATGCCCCATCAGCACGGCGGGCATGGCCGGGTCGAGGGTCGCGGCCTCCGCCTCCAGCGCCGCGATGACGCGCTCGCGCAGCCGCCCCTCCAACTCCTCGGTGCTGTCGGCGCGATACTCCTCGCGCGTGAGGAGCATACTGCGCGTGATCCACGGCAGGGTGACGATCTGGAGCGGCCCGGCCCCCGTTTCGAGCGTGAACCCCTCGATCCGTCGGCAAACACGCACATGGTCGACGCCGAGCGCATCGTAAATATCAACACTCGTCGCGCGGCTGACGACGCTCGGCAAGTCGTGATTGCCGATCAGCAGGACGGTCGGGATCGCGGCGCGCGAGAGGCGACGGACACGCTCGGCGAACGCGCGCTGCACGGTCGGGTTCGGGTCGCGCGTCTTAAAGGCGTCGCCGGCGAAGAGGACCGCATCGACCCGCTCGGCGATGGCGAAGGCGACGAGCTCGTCGAGCCGCCCCAGGAAATCGCCCAGGCGACTCGACAACCCGGTCGCCGGATCGGTGCGCCCGTAGTTCTCGATACCCAGGTGGAGATCCGCGAAGTGGAGGAGTTTCATCTGTCTCCCGACTGGCCGCGTCGCGGGCATCGCCGACGGCGCGCGATTGCACGTACAGGCGAATGATCGTTGATCGAGCGGGCCGGAGACAAGGGCGGTCGCCGCGAGGGGCCAGACAGACGGCCCATGCGCCCCGCAGCAGCGATCACAACCGAGCGATTATACTGGTGGCCGTGCGTGGCGTGGGACGGGACAAGCAGCGAAATGAGGGTGGGGCGTGTCGGCAACGGTCAGCAGTCCGCGCTGGCAAATCGGCCTGGGGCGCGAGAATGGGATCACCTTCTGGGCGATGATCCTGCTCGAGGCGAGCTTCGCCTCCTACTTCATCTTCCTGCCGCTCTACGTCGCGCAGCTCGGCGCGACCCCGGCGCAAGTCGGGCTGATCATGGGGATCTGGGGGAGCACCCGACTCCTCTTCCTCGCGCCGAGCGGTATCCTGGTCGATCGCTTCCCCGCCATGCCGCTGATCGTGATCACCCGCGCGCTCGGGGTGCTGGGGTTGATCATCGCCGCCGCGCTCCCCGTCTGGTGGCTGATGCCGATCCCGCTCCTGCTCACCGGCGCGGCCAATATCGCCTTCCCGGCGATCTCCTCCTCGATCGCCGGTGCCGCCACCGACGGCGGCCGCGCGCGCGCCTTCACCCTGCTCTACACCGTCGCCCCGGCGGTCGCCACGGTCGCCGCGCCGCTCCTCGGCGGTGAGGCGGCGGAACTCGTGGGGCTGCGCGCGACGATGCTGATCGCCGCCGGGTTCTCGGCCCTCAGCATCATCGCCTTCAGCCGCCTCAACCCGCGCCCGCGCCACGCGGACGGCGAGGCTCCCGCGACCTACCGCGAGGTGCTGGCCTACCGCCCGGTGCGCAACCTCTGCCTGCTGCTGGCGATCACGCTCCTCACGCTGACGCTCGGCACCACCCTGGCCTCGAACTTCCTGCACGAGGTGCATGGGCTGGAATACAACCGGATCGGGCAGTTGGGCTCGGTCGCGGCGGTCGGCAGTATCCTCCTCGGCCTCCTCTTCGGGCGGATAAAGGCGCTCGGTCGACCGCTGACCGGGATCGCGATCTCGATCGGTTGCACCGCCGGGATGTTCGCCCTCCTCCTGTTCGTCGGCGGGTTGCCGCTCCTCACGCTGGCCTACCTGCTGCGCGGCGGCTACATGGTCGCCTGGTCGCTCTTCTCGGCGGCGCTCGGCGACGTGACCCCGCCGCGACTCTACGGGCGCACCTTCGCCCTCGGCGAATTCTGCGGGGGCGTGGGGATGGCGGTCGCGCCGTTGCTGGCCGGGCCGCTCTACGCCTGGCGACCGACCGCCCCCTTCGCCGTGGCCCTGGCGTTCAGCCTACCGCTGCTCGTACTGCTCGGCACGCTGGCACGCCAAGCAAGCCGCGCACCCGCCACGGAGGTCGCGCTCGCGGAGAGCGCGGCGTAGTGGGGACGGAATAGGAACCGCAGAGCCACGGAAGGGGCCGGGGAGAATCGAGCGTTAGGAGAGAGCAGCGCGGTGGGGGGGTAGGGGTGTATTGCATACGCCCGACCCACGCCGGACATTTTACAAACGCCCGTAGCAGGGCGAGGCGGAGAGGGCGTATGGGTAGCCCGCCGCCCCCACTCCCCACCCCCTCCGTGTCTCCACGTCTCCTATTTCGGACTACTGCCTGTTATCGCTCCGCGAACGGAGGCCGTCGAGCAGGAGCCGTTGCGCCCCCGCGACGATCCGCGCCTGTTCGATCCCGAGCGCGCGCCGCTGGAAGAGATAGAGATCGATATCGAGCGGGGCGAGGAGGGTGTCGGCCAGGTAATCGATGTCGAGATCACAGCATTCGCCGTCCGCGACGGCGCGACGCAGGAAGCCGCTCACCATCAGGCGCTGCCATTGGTACGGCGCGCTGCGATAAAAATCGTCGCGCCGCGCGCCGAAGGCGGCGTCGCTGACGGCGCCGAGGAGTTCGGCGTTCTCCTCATTGTGCGCGAAGAGTCGCGCCAACAGGGACGAGAGTTGGTCGAGGGCGGAGCGGTTCCGGTCGCGCAACCCATCCAGCACTTCCGCCTGCATCCGGCGGGTGTTTTCATCGAGCAGCGCCTGGCAGAGCGCCCCTTTGTGCGCGTAGCGCCGGTAGAGGGTCCCCTTGCCGACGCACGCCTCGCGCGCGATCTCATCCATGCTGACCGCCGCAACCCCCCGCGCCGCGAACAGGCGCGACGCCGCCGCGAGCACCTGCTGGCGATTCTCCGCCGCATCGCGCCGTTCCGCGCGCGCGCGCTCCCCGGCCATCGGCAAGGCCCGGCGCGTGCCGCTCGCCTCACTCTTTGCCATCAGCCTGCCTCGCGGTCGCGCGCGACTCACCCGCGCGAAAATACCCGGCCATTCTCACCCCACCAAGTATGCATCACAAGTGGACAGGAGTCCACTCCACCATACCGGTCGTTGTGACCCCTTATACGGCTCACGATAGGGGGAGGGAAGGGGGCGGGGCATTGGGGCAATCGCCCCTGTTTCCCGCGACAGGTGCTGGACGGGGGACAGGGGAGTAGGATTGGCGGGTAACGGTGGCGTGATCGATCGGAAGGGCCGGGCGCGCGATGCGAGCGGCGCCCCGGGCTACGCGAAGAGGCCCGCCGCGTATACGACGCCGAGGATCACCGCCAGCGCCACGATCACGAAGAGGATCAGCACGATCGGCGAGAGCCCGCGCCCGCCCGAGCCGACCGTCGCCAACTCAGGCTCGGCCACCGGCATCGTCGGCTCGAACATCACGATCGCCGCCGTCACGTTATCGGTCGAACCCTGCTCCAGGGCCAGCTCGATCAGCGCCTGACTCGCCTCCTGCGGCGGCTTCTGCAAGACCAGCGTGGCGACATCCTCCGGCTCGACCGAGCCATGCACCCCGTCGCTGAGGAGGACAATCCGATCCTCGGGCAGGAGGCGCAACTCGAAGACATCGACCTCGACTTTCGGGCGGTGGCCCAGGGCGCGCGTGATGATGTTGCGATAATTGCTGGTCCGCGCCTCTTCCTCGGTCATCACGCCGCCCGCCACCTGCTCCGCGACCAGCGAGTGATCTTTCGTGATCGGCGTCGCCTGCTCGGCGCGGACGAGGTAGGCCCGACTATCGCCGACGTTCGCGACCGTCAGGTTGTCGCCCACGACGGCGGCGGCGACCATCGTGGTGCCCATCGAGCCACCACCCTCGCCGTTGACCGCCTCTTCCATGATCCGAATGTTGGCATTCTTGAATGCTTGCTGCAGGATCGCGACCATGTCGGTGGCGGCACCATGCTCATCGGCATAAAAGTTCGTGAACAGGGTCTCGATCGCCAGCTTGCTCGCGACCTCGCCGCGCTCGTGCCCGCCCATCCCGTCGGCCACGGCGATCAGGAAACCGCGCTCGCGCGCCCGCTCCGACTCCGGCTCGGCCAGCGAGACCTCATCCTCGTTGTGGTCTCGCACCCGCCCCGTATCGGTGGCGGCACCGACGAGCAGTTTGCCCATGCGCCCCCTCTTCAGACTCTTCCCGAACGACACCAGCATCCCGAGTCCAGGCAACGTCGGATAGTAGCATAGGTCAGGCATCGGCGTAAAGCGCGCCGGTGCTATGGACGAGGGGTTATGCGCCGTAGACCCCGGCCCAGCGCCGGCCACATTCGCCCGCCAACGATCGGCGAGAGGGGCGCTGGCGATGATGTAGACGAGATGAGGTTTCGTGATCAGGCCCGACGGCAACCGTATCCGGCGCGAGGCTTGCGGCGGGGGAGGACGGCAGACTTGCCGCCGGTGTACGCCACATCGTACCCTACCCCATGGTGTGCGGGCGGTGCTGCCGCCCCCATAGACCGGCAGACAGGGGGCGACGATGACCACCGGCGACACTTGGACGAACTGGTCCGGCAACGTTGTCTGCGCCCCCCGGCAAACCCTCGCCCCGCCCGATGAGGCGGGCGTCGTGGCGGCGGTGCGCGCCGCCGCCGCCGATCAGACGGGCGTGCGCGCGGTCGGCACCGGCCACTCATTCGTCCCGCTCTGCGCGACCGGCGACACCCTGCTGACCTGCGATCGATTGCAAGGGCTCGTCCAGACCGATCCCGCGCGCCAGCAGGCGACGATCCGGGCCGGCACGAAGCTCCACGCCCTCGGCGCGCCGCTCCACGAGGCGGGGCTGGCGCTGGCGAATATGGGCGATATCGACCGACAATCGCTCGCCGGGGCGATCAGCACCGGCACGCACGGCACCGGGCCGACGCTGGGGAGTATCGCCACCGCCGTCGTCGGCTTGCGGCTCGTCCTGGCCTCCGGCGAAACGCTGGACTGCTCCGCCACGCAGCACCCGGAGATCTTCCGGATCGCGCGGGTCGCCCTCGGGACACTGGGGATCATCACCCGGATCACCATGCAGCTGCTGCCCGCCTACCGCCTCCACGAGCGCACCTGGGTCGCCCCGTTCGAAGGTTGCCTGGCGGAACTGGCCGCCCGGATCGCCGCGCATCGCCACTTCGAGTTCTTCTGGGATCCGGTCGAGGATGCCTGCGCGATGAAGTCCCTCGATCCAGCGACGGCGACGCAGCGCGTCGCGGGCGATCCGGCGGCACCCGCACCGGGGCAACTCTCCCGCTATCTCAACCCCGAGCGGATCGACTGGAGCTATCGGATCTTCCCCTCCGCGCGGGATCGTCGCTTCAACGAGATGGAATTCGCGGTCCCGGCGGAGCACGGCCCCGACTGCCTGCGCGAGTTGCGCGACCTGATGCGCCGGAAACACCCCGCCGTCACCTGGCCGATCGAATACCGGACCCAACGCGCCGACGATATCCCGCTCAGCCCCGCCTTCGGTCGCGAGACGGTGACAATCTCGCTCCACCAGGACAGCAGCCTCCCCTATCGCGCCTTCTTCGCCGACGCCGAGGCGATCTTCCGCAACCATCGGGGGCGTCCCCATTGGGGCAAGATCCACGGCCACACCGCGCGAGAACTCGCCGACATCTACCCGCAATGGGCGCAGTTCCAGGAGGTGCGCCAGGCCCTCGATCCGGCGGGCATCTTCCTGAATCCATATCTGCGCGAACTCCTGCTGGCCTAGCCCCTCTCGTCAAGCGGATTCCCCCTCTGGCGGGTGTTACAATCGCGTTGCATGGCGCGGCAATCCGAGACATACGCCGCGAACCCGGACAGTAGAGCGCGGGAGGCGAGGCGGGTATGGTCGAGCGGCGCTACATGGCGCATAGCGGTCTGCAATCGGTCGGGCAACCGCCCCCGCGCGGTTCCGGCCCCGGGCGGCTCGAGATCGACCATTTCATGCGCGCCTACTACACGGTCCTCCAATCGTCCGGCGAGGTCCAGCTGCGCGCCCTCAGCGAGCCCTACCTCGCCATGGAGTCGGCGCTGCATGTGGGTGCGCGCGAGTCGCGGCCCGATCTCTCGGCGATCACCTACTCGACCCTCCGCCTGCCCGCGCAAATCGCCGGGGTGCGCCTCATCCTGCTCGGCCAATCGGAGACGGTCTTCGCCCGCGCCGGGTATCCCGGTGTCCTCAATTGGCAGCGGGTCAGCGCCCCGGGACGTCGGCGGCTGATGCTCTATGACGGTGCCAAGACCCTCGCCGTGATGATCGCCTCGCCTTCCGACATCGACGACCTGATCCCGATGCTCCTCGCCTACGAGATCGAGTGGAACAAGATCCACCGCCTCCTGGCGACCGCGCCGGGCCTGCGCGAGGGGTTGCTGGCGAACAGCGACGAGGGGCCGCCGATCGAGGAGCTCGTCGCGGCGGTGCAAGAGACACTCGACCTGGGCGAGGCCGACTGGGCGCGACTGCGCCTCATCTGGGATGGGCACGGCCTCGCCCAGCTCGCGCGCGTCGCGGCGACCAAGAAGCACTTCGCCGTCCGCATCCTCGGCGGCTCCACCACCGACTACGACAAGGTCACCGGCCAGTGGTGGCACCACCTCCGGGATGCCACCCTCGACGCGGGCGGCCCCGATCTGGAGATGTACCCAGGCCCGCTCTACTTCGTCTCCTCCAATACGCACAGCCTCGTCAACCTCCTCTCCGGTTACGCGGCGGAGCACGAGGCGGAGCTGGTCGAGTACATCCGCGCCGGTCACCCCGACCTCCTCGCCGAGTACGAGTCGATCCGCGCGCAGGAGGTGCCGAGCAGCCGCGAGAACTTCCTCTATTATGTCGCCAAGAAATATTTGCAAGGGCCGGGGCGGGAAGGTCTGCGGGCCGAGCGGACCCAGCTCGAGCGCTCGGTCGGGATCACCCACATCACCAGCCGCCATCTCCTCGACATCCACGCCCAGGTGATCGAACTGAGCAAGCTCGACCCCGCCCACCTCGACCCGCGCCTCCGTGCCCTGCCCGGTCTGGAGAAGCTGCGCGAGAGCCGCGCCGTCCTCCTCAACATCGACTACCCGCTCGGCTGGGCCGCCTACCAGATCCTGCGCGCCGTCTCGCGCCACCTGACCGATCTGCGCGGCCTCTACGTGATGGGCAAGGCGGCGACCTTCAACGGGCGGATCGGCGACGTGATGATCGCCGACCACTTCTACGACGAGCACTCCGGCAACACCTACCTGATCCGCAATCAGTTCATCGCCCAGGATGTCGAGCCGTACCTCGTCTACGGCTCGGTCCTCGATCACCAGCGCGCGGTCGCCACCTACGGCACCTTCCTGCAGAGCGAGGGCTACATGGACCTCCTCTACCGTGACGGCTACACGATCCTGGAGGCCGAGGCCGGGCCGTATCTCGACGCCGTCTACGAGGACACCTTCCCGACGCGCTACCCGACCGGCGAGGTCGTCAACCTCTACGAGGCGCCCTACGAGGTCGGCTTCATCCACTACGCCTCCGACACCCCCTACTCCAAGGGGCAGAATCTCGGTGCCAAAAACCTCTCCTACATCGGGATGGACCCCACCTACGCCAGCACCCTCGCCATCGCCCGCCGCATCCTGGAGCGCGAGTTGGCCGCGCTCGGCTGACACCGTGCCAGCCACTCATCAAGAACGGAACTCAGCGAGCAGG
>CADCWN010000262.1 GCA_902806415.1 uncultured Thermomicrobiales bacterium
GCCCGCGCAGACCGGCTATCTCCGCCGCCCCATACCCGACCTCGGCCAGCACCTCGTCGGTGTGCTCGCCGAGCTTCGGCGGCGGGCGGCGGATGCTGCCGGGGGTATCGCCGAGCTTGATCGCGATGCCAGGGAGCTTGAGGCCGGGGAGATCGTCGCGCGGCACATCCACCACCATCTGGCGATGCTCCACCTGCGGCAGCCCCAGCACCGTGTCGATCGTGTTGACCGGGCTGCACGGGACCCCGGCGGCATCCATCCGCCGCGCCCACTCCCCGGATGTCTCCCCGGACAGCGTCGGGGTGAGCAGCGCGTCCAACTCGTCCCGCCCCGCGCAGCGCTCGGCATTGCGGGCGAAGCGCGGGTCGTCGATCAACTCCTCGCGACCGATCACCGCGCAGAAGCGCCGCCAGAGGGCGTCGGTGGCGACCGCGACGATCAGGAAGCCGTCGCGGGTGGGATAGGCACCGTAGGGGGCGACGCTCGCGTGCGCCGACCCGAGGCGACCGGGAACCTCCCCGGAGGCGAAGTACGAGACGGCGTGGTAGGTCAGCCAGGAGACCTGCCCTTCGAGCAGCGACGACTCGACCCGCTGTCCCCGCCCGGTCCGCTCGCGCACGAAAAGGGCGAGCAGGAGCCCCTGGACCGCATTCGCCCCGGCGGTCAGGTCCACGACCGACGTCCCGACCCGCACCGGCGGTCTGCCCGCCTCGCCGGTCAGGCTCATCAGCCCCCCGTAGGCTTGCATCAGCAGGTCCACGCCCGCCCGATCGCGATCCGGCCCGTCGCTGCCCACGGCGGAGATCGCGCAATAGATCAGGCGCGGGTTGTCCCGCCGCAACTCGTCGTAGCCCAGTCCCCAGCGCTCCATCGTGCCGGACCGGAAGTTCTCGATCACGACGTCAGCCGCAGCGACCAGTCGGCGCGCGACCTCCCGCCCCTCCAGCGTCCTCAGATCGAGCATGATACTCCGCTTGTTCCGGTTGGCGCTGAGGTAGTAGCAACTGACCCCGTCCCAATACGGCGGGAACCCGCGCGTGTCGTCGCCCCGCCCCGGTGCCTCCACCTTGACGACGTCCGCGCCGAAATCGCCCAGCGTCATCGCGGCGAACGGCCCCGCGAGGTGGCGGCTGAAATCGATCACCCGGATCCCGCTCAACGGTGTTGTCAACGCCCCACCCCCTCACAACGACGAATGCCACAGACGCCCAACCAGGGCACCAGCTCGGGTGTGGCGGCAGCGATGGTAGCGACGGGGCACCGACCCGCCCCACCGCCATACCCGCAGACCCGCGTTGCGCCCACACGCACCCGAAACGCGGCTTGTGGTGGATCTCCGAGTCCACGCAGGTGGACCGCGGTCCTGTGCCGAGTCACAGGATTCGTGGCCGCAGCCCCCAGCCGGGGGTTTCAACCCCTCGGCCCTCCCACCCTTATCCCACCCCCGCCCTCAGTTCCCCGTGAACCGCGGATCGCGTTTCTCCGCGAACGCCGCCAGCGCCTCGCGGCGATCATCCGTCGCGGCGGCGCTGGCGATCGCCGTGCTGTGGTGGAGCGCGGACGCCTCCGCGCCCCCCGCCACGCTCAGCCAGAGATTCTCCTTGGTCCAGGCCACCGCGCGCGGGGCGAGCGCTCCGATCTGCGCCGCCGCCTCGTGGGCCGCAACCCCGGCGTCCTCGACAATCCGCGTCACCAGGCCACTCCGCTCCGCCTCGGCGGCCTCCACCCAGCGCGCCGTCAGCAGCATCTCCTGCGCGCGCGCCAGGCCGATCAGCCGCACCAGATGGTGCGCGGGCGATGGCACCCCGACGCGCGGCTCGGTATAGCAGAAACGCGACCCCGACATCGCCAGCCGGATGTCGCCGGAGATCGCCAACTCGCAGCCCAGCCCGGCGCAGACGCCGTCGATCGCCGCGATGACCGGCACCGGCAGGC
>CADCWN010000263.1 GCA_902806415.1 uncultured Thermomicrobiales bacterium
GCGACGGCCGCCCCGCCGGGCGCGGCGAGGCTGCGCGCGTAGAACCCCTCCTTGATCTGCTGGCGCAGTGCGCGCACACTCCAGGTGTTGCGCACCGCCTGCGCCTCGTAGAACTGGCGCGCCGCCGCGTCCGCGACCTCGATCAGGGCCGTGTAGTGCGTCCAGCTCAGCTGCGGGTTCAGCGCGGTGACGACCGGATAGGTGCGGTAGAACTGGAGCATCCGGTAGCGATCGCTGCGCCCGAAGCCGCGATCGCGCGCCAGGCGGACGACGGCCTGCTCGCCGTAGCCCGCGCGGCCCCGCCCTGCTCCTCGCGCACGATCCGCTCGCCGACCTGCCAGTAGGCCTGCACCCGCAGGTTGTCGATCGCCTGGTAGGCGCGGGCGCGCGCCGTCGCGAGGATCTCGCGCACATCGCGCAACAACTCGTCGTAGCCCCCGGGCGGGGTGAGCGGGGCCATCCGGGTCGCTCCTCTCTCGGTCGGGGTCGCCTAGTCGCCGACAATCCGCTCACGCAGCCCCAGCCGGTCTTCCAGCACGGCGAAGAAGTAGCCCATCTTGTGCTTCTTCCAACCGTCGCCGCCGTCGGCGGCGGGCGTCCGGATCGCCCCGGTCCGCTCCTGGGTCGTGGCGCGCGCGGCGTAGAGATGCTCGATGAAGTCCTCCATCGCCAGTCCAGACCGCCGGTACAGGTTAGCGAGGCGCGAGGTCGAGGAGCGCAGCGAGGCGACGTCGTTCAACTCGCGGGCGAGATCCTCCACGAAGAGCAGCAACTGCTGCCGCGCGTCATCGTAGATCGGCGTCGCCTCCCCGCCTCCCCCCTCGTTATGCGCGCTCTCCTCGCCGGAACGGTTGGTCGGAAAGTCGGGGGTGGGCGCGTGACCCCTCGTACCCTTCTTTTCTTGCTGGACCGGTGCCATTCGAAATTTCGAACGATCTCTCTCTTGTTCTCCTGTTTCTTGTATTACTGTCTCTTGTGTGGGGGAATTTCTCCCCCTAGCCCTTGGGGGAGTTTTGGCCCCATCCCCTTGGGGGAAAAATTCCCCCAAGGGGGGGCGACTTTCTTCGCCAAGCCCCCCTCGGCGTACTTTTTCCCCCAAGGGGGGTGAAGTTTTTACACCCGGGGGGGAAGCGAGCAGATTGAGGCGATAGGCGGTCGGCTCGTTCCCCTTCTCCGGGCTCTGCCGCCGCTGGGTCGCGATGATGTTCTGCTCCTCGAGGCTGCGGAGGGCCTCCAGCAGCGTCTTCTTGCTCAGGCCGGTGCCGCGATCGAGGCTGAGTCCCTCGCGCGTCTCGATGCCGTTGAGCAGCTGCGAGAGGCTGATATTATCGCTGTCCTTCTTGAAGCCGAAGGTGCGCCGGATGATATAGAGGAGCACCTTCAACTCGGCGCCCGAGAGCTCGACCATCAACTCATCGAACAGCTCGTCGGGCAC
>CADCWN010000264.1 GCA_902806415.1 uncultured Thermomicrobiales bacterium
GGGCTGCCGTTCGCGCAGTACGAGAGCTGGATCGATCGGCAAATCCGGCAGGCGCAGGAGCGCGGGTTCTTCGACAATCTGCGGGGCAAGGGTCGGCCGCTCGCCCCGGACGATCCGAATGTGCGGGCGTATGCGGGTGACGACGCGCTGGGCCTGAAGATCCTCAAGGATAACGAGGCGCTGCCGGCCTGGATCGAGCTGAACCGCGAGATCGAGGCCGAGCGCCAGACGTGCCGGCGGATCCTCGACTATTACGTCGCCGAGCGCGACCGCGAGCGCCGAGCGCGCTTCGCCGCCGACTACCACCGCAAGGTCGCCGAGTTGAACACCAAGATCGACCAATATAATCTGGTCGTCCCCGCGCGCACCCTGGAGCAGATTCGTATCCGGCCCGAGTTGGAGTTGCGCGACGCGGACCGGCGGCGTTGGGCGGCGCTGGACGGGTAGTGAGTGGGGGCACCCGACCCTTTATTATGACGGTGGCGGACGAAGGAGCATGACGAGGCACGCCGAACTGGACCATATACGGTGGTCTGTTTTGCAGGTGCTGGTGGAGTTACAAGGTGGGTAAACCCCTCCCCGTCGCCCCGGCCGCGACCCTCCTCCTGAGTTTTGGGACGCGAATCTGTAGGAAGTGGAGGGTTAGCTCGTCGCTCCGGCAAGGCAGCGCGGCCTCAGCTGACCACGCGCCGTCGTGGTGTCGTCATGGTCGCGCGAGTTCCGGCACGGCGAATCCGGCCTGAAGGAACGCTCGCTGGCCGGTGTGACGCGCGCATGGTGTCCCGTCGCGCCGTGTCGCTCGAACTTCCCCGGAATCGCGTAACGAGCAGACCGTGACCAGCCGATTCTCTCGCTTTCTCGGCGCGACGGCCCAGTCGGCCCTCGCCAGCCGGGCGCAGGTCGCCCTGCCGATCTTCGAGGATGACCTGATGGTGCTTAACTACGCGCTGACGCTGGAGCACCTGGAGAACGCCTTTTACAAGCAAGTCCTGGCCCCCGGCAAGTTGCAGGGGAAGGCCGCCGCCTACCTCGCGATCATCGGCGCGGACGAGCAGGCGCATGTCGATGCGCTGACGGCGGCGATCACGGGCGCGGGCGGGATGCCGACCAAGTCGCGCAAATCCTACGCGTTCGACAATCTCGGCGACTTCAGCACGGAGGCCGGGATCCTGGCGGTCGCGGCGATCCTGGAGTCGACCGGCGTGGGGGCGTACAACGGCGCGGGCCGCGAGATCATGAACAAGACGGTGCTGGCCGCCGCCGGATCGATCGTGGCGGTGGAGGCGCGGCACACGGCGGCGATCCGCGCGCTGATCGATCCCAACGCGAATCCGGTGCCGAAGGCGTTCGAGGCGGCGCTGCGTCCGGCGGATGTCGTGGGCGCGATCGGCGCGATCCTGGGCCGGGGGCCGACCAGCAGCCGCTCGACGCCGGCGCGCAGGAGGTGTTGGACCAGATCGCCAGTTCAGGGCCGCCGTTCTACCTGCTGACGCCGCAGGAAGCCCGCCTGGGGCCGTCGCCGCGCAACGCCGTGCTGGCGGTCGCGAAGCGGCGTGGCCTCGACTCCACGCCCGAGCCGGTCGGCGAGGTGGAGAACACCACGATCCCCGGGCCGGGTGGTGCGCTGCCGGTGCGCGTCCACACCCCGGCGCGAACCGGGCCGTTCTCCCTGATCGTCTACTTCCACGGCGGCGGCTGGGTGCTGTTCAACACCGACGTGTACGACGCCTCCTGTCGGGGGCTGACCAACCAGGCGAAGGCGGCGGCGATCTCCGTCGATTATCGCCAGGGGCCGGAGAATCGCTTCCCGGCGGCGCACAGCGACGCTTACCAGTCGTATCGCTACATCCAGGCGAACGCCGCGCAGTATGGCGGCGACCCGGCGCGGGTGGCCGTCGCGGGGGAGAGCGCCGGGGGCAACCTGGCGACATCGGTCTGCTTGCAGGCGAAGGCCGGGGGGTGGCGCAGCCGGTCTACCAGCTGCTGGTCTACCCGATCACCAACTACGACTTCGACACCCCCTCGTACAACGAGAACGCCGAGGCGGTCCCGTTGTACGAGCCGGGGATGATGTGGTCCTTCCGCCACTACCTGAACAGCCCGCAGGATGGGGCCGACCCGCGCGTCTCACCGTTGCGCGCGCCCGACCTCACCGGGCTGGCCCCGGCGACGGTCATCACCGCCACGGTGGACCCGATGCGCTACGAGGGCGAGGCGTATGCCCAGCGGCTGCGCGGCGCGGGCGTGGCGGTCAAGTCGATGCGCTACGAGGGCGTGATGCACGAGTTCTTCAGCATGCCGCTGGTGATCGCCAAAGCGAAGCAGGCGCAGGCGATGGCCGGGGCCGATTTGTGCGCGGCGTTCGGCAACTAATCGGCGGTCCCCGGGCCGAGGACGCCGCGCGCCCCGCTCGGCGGCGCCCTCGGCAGTGGCACAGGTATTGCAAAGACGGGTGATGGTCACGGAGAGGTCCGAGCTGCGCGGCCTAATGAACGGGATAAATGATCCATCCCGCGCTGGGTTGCGTAGTAAGGGCAGGACAACTTCCACGAGGGGTGGGAGGAGAAGCGTGGATTGTGCGTCGCAGGCCGCAGCCGAACAGTATGGCAGCACGACGGTAGGCGAGTACACCCACGAGCAGAAGGAGCGACAGATGGTCCCATTTTTCAAGAACGACCTGGAGATCCTGCAGTACGCACTCACGCTCGAGCATCTGGAGAACGAGGCCTACAAGGTCATCAACGCCTCAAATAAGTTGAGCGACAGGAATGCCGCCTACCTGCGGATCATCGGCAAGCACGAGCAGGACCACGTTGACGCGCTGACCGCCGCGATCACAAAGGCGGGGGCTGTCCCGGTTAAGGCCCGCAAGACGTATAACTTCGGCGCGCTCGGCGACCTCACCACGGAGGTCGGCCTCCTCAAGGTGGCCCAGAAGATGGAGGAGCTCGGCGTCGGGGCCTACAACGGCGCGGGGATCGAGATCATGGACAAGAATATCCTCGGCGTCGCCGGGCAGATCGTCCAGGTGGAGGCTAGGCACACCGGGCTGCTCCGCGCCCTGAACAATGTCCAACCCTCCCCGGATGCCCCGAGTTCCCCCATCTCCGAAAATTCCCCGGCGGAGGCCTTCCCCCCGGCGTTGACACCCGAGAAGGTGCTCATGGCGGTTAAGGATGTCCTTGGTGAGGAGCAGCAATAGCGTGTCCCGCGCTATCGCCTGCGTGGGCGAAGGCGAGACGACCAGACCCGCCGGGCGTGGCCGCGGACGGGCGCAGCTTAAGGAGAGAACGCGAGATGACTAACCCATTCAAGCAGTCGCTGGACCAAGCCCTCGAGGGCACTTACACGCGGCGCGGTATCCTGAAGGGTTCGATCGCCGCCGGTGTTGGCGCGCTGATGCTGTCGGCCTTCGGCGGCGTGGCCTCCCCGGCACGCGTCGGCGCGGCCGTCGCGACCGGCCCGCTGGACAGCGATGTGGAGATCCTCAATTACGCGCTGACCCTCGAGTTGCTGGAGGCGGATGCCTACAAGACAGCCCTCAGCCTCAATGTCCTCACTGGCAGGGCGCTGGAGTACTTCAAGCAGTTCGCCGAGCACGAGCGGCTGCACGTTGAAGCGGTGACCGCCACAATTATCAAGCTCGGCGGCACACCCGTGACCAAGCCGGCTGCGGGCTACAACTACTCGCAAGTGCCGCGCGACCAGGCGGGCCTCGTGAAGTTCTTCCAGGAGGTGGAAGCGGTCGGTGCTAGCGCCTACCTCGGCGCGGCGGGGTCGATCAAGAATCTTGAGGTGCTCGCGGCGGCGCTCTCGATCCACGCCTCGGAGGCGGAGCACACCGCGGCGCTGGCCGACCTGGTCGCTCCGGGCACGGACCTCTTCGCGCCGGAGTCTTTCGCCACGCCGCGGACGCCCGACCAGGTTCTCGCCATCGTGAACGCCGCTGGTTTCTTCGCGGCACCGGCACCGGCGGCGACCCCGGCACCGGCGACCCCGCGCCCGGCGACGACCCCGGCACCGGCGGCGACCTCGGCACCGGCGACCCCGCGCCCGGCGACGACCCCGGCACCGGCGACGACCCCGCGCCCGGCGGCGACCCCGCAGCCGCAGCCGAGCCCGCAGCCGATGCCGGGCCTGCCGAACACCGGTGAC
>CADCWN010000265.1 GCA_902806415.1 uncultured Thermomicrobiales bacterium
CGTACATCGCGGTCTGGTACCATCGCCAGCGCCTGCATGCGACGCTCGGCTACCTCAGCCCCGTGCAATTCGAGACCCGCGCGCAAGCAGGCATGGCCGCTTGACGCGAACTGGCCCGAAAAACCGAATCAAGCCCACACCTCGTCGTCTCCGCGATCGAGCACCACGCTATCCTCCACGCCGCCGACGAACTGGCGGCGCAGGGCTTCGCCGTCACCCGTGTCCCCGTGGACCGCACCGGCCAGGTGACGCCCGAGGTGGTCGCCGCCGCCCTCCGCCCCGACACCTGCCTCGTCAGCATCATGCTCGCCAATAACGAGGTCGGCACGATCAACCCTCTCCCCGCGATCGCCACCCTCGCCCGCGCGCGCGGTGTCCCCATTCACACCGATGCCGTGCAGGCCCCCGGCGCGCTCGCCCTGGACGTGGAGACGCTCGGCGTCGATCTCCTCTCCCTCTCCGGCCACAAGTTCTCCGGCCCGAAGGGGGTCGGCGTCCTCTACGCCCGCCGGGGCGTCGCCTTCGTGCCGCAACAGCAGGGGGGCGGGCAGGAGCGCGGTCGCCGCGCCGGCACGGAAAATCTCGCCGGGATCGTCGGCCTCGCCACCGCCCTCACCCTCGCCGAGGTCGAGCGCCCGACCGTGGCCGCCCGCCTCGCCATCCTGCGCGACCGTCTCGCGGCGGGCCTCGCCGCCGCCACCCCCGGCCTGATCGTCAACGGCCACCCGACCGACCGACTCCCCGGCACCCTTCATGTGAGCCTACCCGGCATTGATGGCGAGTTGCTCCTCTACGGCCTCGACGCGCGCGGGATCGCCGCCTCCGCCGCCTCCGCCTGCTCCGCCGGGTCCGGCACTACGAGCCACGTCCTCGACGCCATCGGCATCGACCCCGTCGCCAGCGGCGCCAGCCTCCGCCTCACCCTCGGCCGCGCCACAACCGCCGCCGAGATCGACCACGTCATCGCCACCGTGCCACGCCTCGTCGCGAGTCTGCGCGGGACGCTAGCGCTGGCGAGTAATCGGTAGTCAGTGAGGACGAAACAGGAGACATGGAGGCACGGAGGGGGCGGGGAGCGGAGAAGCACGAAGCACCCATACGGGCATCGATGCGAGGTCGGAAGTACGAAGCGATGATAGAG
>CADCWN010000266.1 GCA_902806415.1 uncultured Thermomicrobiales bacterium
CCTTGCTGGTGTCGGGCAGGACGATCCCCATCTTGGTCGTCTCCTCGCGCTCCGCAGGCTTGATGACCACGCGGTCGCCCATGGGCCGGAGCTTGGTAGCGGTAGCGGACTGCGCCATGATCCTTTGACCTCCTCCAGGTACGATCTGCCATCCTGAGTCGGGTGACCCTCTCCGTGGCCCCACCGGGCCGCGTTAGCACTCTCGCTCGCCGAGTGCTAACAGGGCCAATCCTAGCGAACTCGCCCGCCGATTGCAAGGGGCCTTCGCCCCATTTCCACGCTCGCCTTACCTGATCGAGAATTACCTTCGCGAGGAGCGCTGTTGGCTCGTCCCGCCGCACACACTATTGATCGAGATAGACTGACGCCGATATTTCATACCCATCGAGGAGGGGTACGCGCGGGCGCTGAGTGCCATCCGTGCCGGGCTCCATGACCGGGACTACACGATGCTGCGAACGCAGTACGACGCCCGGCACGAGCGATCACGGCAGGGGATCGGCGTTGGGGGCCCACGAGCCGGTGCGCTGCACGATCACGGCGGCAATGCCACCGGCCGGCGGCGGGTGCAAGTTGTCGCCAGCAGCGGACTGTTCAACCGCGTGCTGGGCCGTTCATCTCTCGATCCGGGGGCGGGCGATGCAGCAGGGCACCGATCGGTCCTTCGTCGCGGGGCGCCGTGGTATGTCGCCCTCTTCGGGCGGGACCGGCCGATCACCGCGCTCAGGGCGTTCATCTCTGCGCCCGGCATCGCCCGGACCGCCCGCTATCCGCTGGCGTGGTATCAGGGGCCGCGCGACGATGCCGTGCGGGCGAGGAGCCGGGAAAGATCTCCGCGAGTTGCGCGTCGGCGCGACGGCCGACCGCCGGGAGGGAGCTTACACGCCATACTCCCGCACGGTCGATGCCGCGCCGCTCTCCCCCATCCTCGGCGGCGAATACCCCCACCGGACCGGGGATTACTGCATTCGCAGACGAGTTAGCTTGCGAAGTGGTATGCTCGGCGGCATGAAAGCACCACTCTTCGTACGCCCGCTGACGGACGCCGAACGCGCTACGCTCGCTGCCGGACTGAGGTCCGCCGACGCCTTCACCCTGCG
>CADCWN010000267.1 GCA_902806415.1 uncultured Thermomicrobiales bacterium
CAGGGTCGATCGGGCGGCCGGCACCGTGCGCCTCTCCACCACGGGCGGGCGGATCACCGTCCCGTTCGTCGTCCCCGCCTACGCCACGGGCATGGTCGGCGGGAAGGTCCGCACCGCCGATCTCATCCACCGCGACGGCAAGTGGTTCCTGCACATCGTGGTGGACCTCCCCGCGCCGGATGTCGCGCCCACGGATGACGTGATCGGCGTGGACCTCGGCATCGCCCAACCCGCCGTGACGAGCGACAACCGCTTCCTCGGCAAGCGCGCGTGGCGCAACACCGAGTCCCGCTACTTCAAGCGGCGCCGCGCCCTGCAAGCCCGGGGGAGCAAGAGCGCCCGTCGCCACCTCCGCGCGGTGCGCGGCCAGCAGGCCCGGTTCCGGCGCGACGGCGATCACGTCCTGAGCAAGCGCATCGTCCAGGGGGCGCCCCCCGGCGCGACGATCGTGGTGGAGAACCTGACCAATATCCGCAAACCTCGCCACGACCTATCTGACGCATATTTGCACTCGCCCCTGGCAGCGCCCTATGATGGTCCTTCGCTGGTCTGAGGGGATGCTCCCGGCGATGGGGATCACGCTGCGGTGGGGCGATGGAGCCACAGCGACGCGAACGGATCGAGCCGACCGACGACTGGCAGCAACTGGAGCTGCGCGTGGGGACGGTCGGCCAGCGCACCTACGAACTCATCCGCCCGGTCGTCCTCTTTGGCCACTCCCCGGCGGAGCGGGCTGCGGCGACGTCGACGGCCGAGCGCACCCTCTACCGCCAAGTCGCGCGCTTCGAGCAGCTCGGGATGGCCAGCTTCGTACCGCCGCCGAAACGAGAGAAGCACCACACCCTGCCCCCGGTCATTCGCCAGGCCATCGTCGATCTGAAGCGTGAACACCCGCCGCTCAACACTCACGAGATCACCACGATCTGCTGGGCGCGCTTCGGCCACCGCCCCAGCCCGCACACGGTCAAGCGCCTCCTGGCCGAGGACCCGCCCCCGACGCGCGCGTCGCGTCGCTTCCCGCCCTACCACCAGATCGCCGACCCGGCCACCCGGCGGTTGGCGATCATCCGTCTGCATGTGGAGGGATGGAACGCGAAGAGCATCGCCGCGTACCTGGAGTGCAGCCGCGACACGGTCCACGCCACGCTGCGTCGCTGGTTCGCGGAGGGCACGGCCGGCCTCAACGACAAATCGACCGCGCCGAAGCAGCACGCGCACAGGGTCACGCTCCGGGCGATCGCCACGGTGAAGGAGCTGCAGGAGAACCCGCTGCTCGGCGAGTGGCGCGTCCACGCTGCCCTCAAGCGGCTCGGCATCCGCCTGAGCGCGCGCACCTGTGGGCGCATCCTCGCCCTCAATCGCAAACTCTACGGGTTGGCCGCCCCGGTGTCGGCACCCAGGGAGCCGAAGCCGATGCCCTTCACCGCGGGCCGTCGGCACGAGTACTGGACCGTCGATATCCGCTATCTCGACCACGGCCTGGGCGACGGCAAGGTCTACTGCATCTCGATCCTCGAGAACTACAGCCGCGCGATCCTCGCCAGCGGCCTCTCGCGCAGCCAGGACCTGACCGCCTACCTGATGATCCTCTTCATGGCGATCCGCCAGCACGGCGCGCCCGAGGCCCTCGTCAGCGACAGCGGCGGCGTCTTCCTCGCCAACCAGGCACAGGCGATCTACGCTGCGCTCGGCATCCGCAAGGACCAGATCGACCGTAGGCAGCCGTGGCAATCCTATATCGAGACGAACTTCAACGTGCAGCGGCGCCTCGCCGATTACCACTTCGCCCGGGCGGCGACCTGGGAGGATCTCCTGGCCGCGCACGACCGCTGGGTCGCCGACTTCAACTGGCAGGACCACGCCGCCCACCGCCACCGTCGTCCGGAGTTGCGGAGCCCCCAGGCCGTCTTGCACCGGGTCTGCGGGCGGCTCTTCAGCCCCGAGGATCTGCACCGCGTCTTCGCGCGCACCCGCTGGGGGCGCGTGGTGGACAAGGTGGGGTTCGTCCGATTCCGCCACTGGCGTCTCTACGGCGAGCGCGGGCTGACCGGAGAGCGCGTGGCCGTCTGGCTCTACGCCGAGCGCCTGACGCTCGTCTTCAAGGATGAGCCGCTGGCGCAGTACCGCGTCACCTACCAGCCCGCCAAGCGCCGCTTCAAGACGGTGACGGAGGAGCACATCTTCGACACGCCGCACCGCTCGCCGCAGCCGCCGCTCTGGGCGTGGGGGAGGGATGAGTGGCTACGGGTGCTTCGGCTGCCGACGTACGCGCCCCGTGCTCGGCGCGGCGACCTGAGTCCGCAAGCACCCTTGTTCCCACTCGACGACGTCAGCTAGGGAGGGAGCATACCGATGGCGCTCGCAGTCGTTCCATTTACGGTCGGGCACCTGGACGCCGCCGCCGATCTGTACGTCGCGGTCTTCAACGCGGCGCCGTGGCACGACCGCTGGACGGCGACCACGGCGCGCCCACGGCTCGCGGACACCCTCGCGACACCGGGCGCCCTCGGCTTCGCGCTGCTCGAGGGCGATCTGCTCGGCTTCGTCCTGGGCTTCGCCGAGCCCTGGTTCGACGGGGCGCACTTCTATCTCAAGGAGATGTGCGTCCAGAGCGACCGTCAGCGAACAGGGCTGGGAACCTGTCTGCTCCTGCATCTCGAGCAGGCCCTCCGGGAACAGCGCATCGAACGCGCGTATCTACTCACCGCGCACGAGGGACCGGCGCAGGCGTTCTATGCGAAGCATGGCTACTACACCAGCTCGAAGATGCGCGTCATGGCCCGTCGCCTCGACCCGAGCGATCGCTGAGTCGCCCGTGGTGCTGTCAGGGGCGAATGCAAATATGTGTCAGATAGGTCGTGGCGAGGTTTGATATCCGCGCCCGCGTCAAGACCCGCCAGGGCAAACAGGCGCGGCGTAGCCACGGCTGGTCGTTCGCCCAATTGCGGAGTTTCATCGCGTACAAAGCAGAGGGACGGGGCTGTACGGTGGCCGGGATAGACCCCAGGCACACCTCCCAAACGTGCAACGCCTGCGGGCATGTTGCGCGGAACAACCGCCGCTCCCGGTCGCTGTTCTGTTGTCGGC
>CADCWN010000268.1 GCA_902806415.1 uncultured Thermomicrobiales bacterium
ACTGGCCCACTACTAACGGAGGCTAACAATGGCAGACCACCTCGACGACACCGGGCGCGAGTTCGGGTTCGACACGCGGGCGATCCATGCTGGGCAGCGGCCCGACCCGGCGACCGGCGCGCGGGCGATGCCGATCTACCAGACCAGCAGCTACGTCTTCGAGGATAGCGAGGCGGCAGCGGCCTACTTCAACTTGCAGGAGTACGGCAACACCTACTCGCGGATCATGAACCCGACGGTCGCGGCGTTCGAGGAGCGGGTCGCCAGCCTGGAGGGCGGCGTTGGCGCGGTCGCGTTCGCCAGCGGCCTGGCGGCGCAGGCGGCGGCCCTCTTCACGATCCTGCGCCCCGGCGATCATATCGTCGCCGCGCGCGCCCTCTACGGCGGCACGACGACACAGTTAAAACATTTCCTCGGCAAGCTCTCGGTCGAGATCACGTTCGTGGACTCCGACGACCCCAATGCCTGGCGCACGGCGATCCGCCCGAACACCAAGGCACTTTATGGGGAGACGATCGGTAATCCGGGCGGCAATATCCTCGACATCGCGACGGTCGCGGCGATCGCGCACGAGGCTGGCGCGCCGCTGATCATCGACAACACCTTCGCCTCGCCGTACCTCTGCCGCCCGATTGAGTGGGGCGCGGATATCGTCATCCATTCCGCCACCAAGTTTCTCGGCGGACACGGCACGAGCATCGGCGGGGTGGTGGTCGAGTCGGGGCTGTTCAACTGGTCGAACGGGCGCTTCCCGGTCGTCGCCGAGCCGTCGGCGGCCTATCACGGCCTCGCCTTCCACGAGACGTTCGGCGTCTACGGCTACTTGCAGAAGCTGCGCTCGGAGACGCTGCGCGATCTCGGCGCGGCGCTGAGCCCGTTCAACGCCTTCCTCTTCCTGCTCGGGATCGAGACGTTGCCGCTGCGGATGGAGCGGCACGTCGCCAACGCCCTCGGCGTGGCGCGCTTCCTGGCCGAGCAGCCCCAGGTCGAGCGGGTGCGGCATCCGGCCCTGCCGGGTAGCCCCTACCTGCCGCTGGTCGAGCGCTACCTGCCGCGCGGCGCGGGCGCGATCTTCTCGTTCGACCTCCGGGGCGGGCGTGAGGCCGGGCAGCACTTCATCGAATCGCTCGAACTGTGGAGCCACCTGGCGAACGTCGGCGACGCCAAGAGCCTCGTCATCCACCCTGCCAGCACCACCCATCGCCAGCTCAGCGACGAGGAACTTTCGGGCGGCGGGATCGGCGGCGGCACGATCCGCCTCTCGGTCGGGCTGGAATCGCTCGACGATCTCCTCTGGGATCTGGGGCGCGGTTTGCGCGCGGCGGCGAGCGTGACCGAGCGGGTGGCGGCGGTCGCGGATTAG
>CADCWN010000269.1 GCA_902806415.1 uncultured Thermomicrobiales bacterium
ACGCTGAGGTGCAGGTCGCGGAGTTGGTCGGCGGCGACGGTCGAGGGGGCGTCGGTCATCAGGTCGCGGGCGGCGTTGGTCTTCGGGAAGGCCATCACCTCGCGGATGTTGTCGGCCCCGGCCAGGATCATCGCGACGCGGTCGATGCCGGGCGCGATCCCGCCGTGCGGCGGCACGCCGAACTCAAAGGCGCGCAGGAGGTGGCCGAAGCGTGCCCACGCCGCCTCCTGCGTGTAGCCGAGCAGGGCGAACGCCTTCTCCTGCAACGCGCGGTCGTGGATCCGGATCGAGCCGCCGCCGACCTCGTAGCCGTTGAGGACCATGTCGTAGGCGGCGGCGCGGGCCGCGCCAGGGTCGCTGTCGAGCAGGTGCGCGTCCTCCGGGAGCGGCGCGGTGAACGGGTGGTGAACGGCGTCCCAGCGGTTGCCGTCGGCATCCCACTCGAAGAGCGGGAAGTCGAGGACCCAGGCGAAGGCCAGTTCGTTCTCGTCGCTCGGGTAGAGCTGCGGGCCGAGCTGCGAGCGCAGGCGACCCAGGGTCTCGGACGCGACCGCGTGGCTGTCCGCGACGAAGAGGAGGAGGTCGCCCGCGCCGGCCTCAAAGCGCGCGGCGAGCGCGGCGATCTCCTCCGCCGAGAAGAACTTGGCGATCGGCGAGCGCGCGGTCAGCGCCCCGCCCTCCCCCGCGTCGAGTGCGAGCCAGGCGAGCCCCTTCGCGCCGAACTGGCGCGCGACCCCCGTGAGGTCGTCGAGTTGCTTGCGGGTGTAGCCGGCCTGGCCGGGGGCCTTAATCCCGCGCACCACGCCGCCGCCCGCGACCGCCCCCGCGAAGACGCCGAAGTCGCTGCTGGCGACCTGCGCGCTGACATCCTCGATCGCCATCTCGAACCGGAGGTCGGGCTTGTCGGAGCCGTAGCGGTCGATCGCCTCCTGGTAGGTCAGCCGCCGCCAGGGGGTATATTTCTGGCGCAGGTGCGGGGTGACCGCCGCGCAGAGCGAGGTGAATAGCGCCTCGGTCAGGTTGAGGATGTTCTCCTGCTCGACGAACGACATTTCGAGATCGAGCTGGGTGAACTCCGGCTGGCGGTCGGCGCGCTGGTCCTCGTCGCGGAAGCAGCGCGCGATCTGGAAGTAGCGGTCCATCCCCGAGACCATCAGCAGTTGCTTCAACTGCTGCGGTGACTGTGGCAGGGCGTAGAATTCGCCGGGATAAAGGCGGCTCGGCACGAGGTAGTCGCGCGCCCCCTCCGGCGTGCTCTTGAGCATGATCGGCGTCTCGATCTCCACGAAGCCGCGCGTTGAGAGGAAGTCGCGGATGTACTTGACGATCTGATGGCGCAGGACGAGGCGGCGCTGCATGACCGGGCGGCGCAGGTCGAGGTAGCGATAGGTCAGGCGGATCGACTCGTCCACGTCGATGTCGTCGCGGATCGGGAACGGCGGGGTGGTGGCGCGGGTGAGGATCCGCGCCGCGCACGCATCGACCTCGATCGCCCCGGTGGCGAGGTTGGCATTAACCGTCCCCTCCGGGCGGGGGCGAACCGCGCCGGTCACTTCCAGCACATATTCGCCGCGCACCTCCGAGGCGACCGCGTGCGCCCCCGGCGACGACTCGGGATTGAAGACGACCTGCGTGAGGCCGTAGCGGTCGCGCAGATCGATGAAGATCAGCCCGCCGTGATCGCGCCGCCGACCGACCCAGCCTTTGAGGGTCACCTCGCGACCGGCATCCTTGGCGGCCAATTCGCCGCAATGGGTGTAGTTGCGGAACGCGCCGGGGCCATCCGGCGTCGTGGTTGCGTTGTCCATCCTGCTCACTTCCTTGAAATAGAGATCGGTGCCGCGAGCGCGCCGTTGCGCCGCGCGCGACGGGTATTGTACCGCACGGCCCAGGGTGGCCTCTCCCCGCCGCCCCAGCGGCGACCCTCCCCGACACGGGGAGGGTGGGGGAGAATGGCCCGCGCTTGCCGTCGCCTATGCGCGCGCTATCTCCGCTGGCACTGGCGTTGGTTGCGGCACGAGCCCGAACGCCTCGGCGAGGAGGGTGAAGGAGCGGAGGCGGGCGGTGTGGGCGTGGATTGAAGAGGTGATCATCACCTCGTCCGCCCCGACCCGCGCGATGATCTCCTGGAGTCGGGGGCGTATCGTCACCGGGGTGCCGATCAGGTGGCGGGCGCGGCTGGCCCCCACCTGGGCGCGCTCGACCGAGGTGTAGGGATAGGCTTGCGCCTCCTCGGGGCTGGGGAGCAGGCCCGGTCGGCCGCTGCGGAGGCGGAGGAACGAGAGGTCGGCGGAGGTCGCCAGGCGGTCGGCCTCGGCGTCGGTGTCGGCGCAGATGACCGAGGTCGCCAGGATGACGCGCGGCCCCGCCAGGGTCTCGGACGGCGAGAACTCCTCGCGATAGCGCCCGATCGCCTCCTCCGCGCCGTCGGGGTTGATGTGCCGCGCGAAGGCGAAGCCGACCCCGAGCATCCCCGCGACTTGGGCGCTGTAGTCGCTCGACCCGAGCAGCCAGAGCGGCGGCAGCGGCACATCGATCGGGGTGGCGCGGATCTGCCGGAACGGGTGGTCGTCCGGGAAGTCGCCGTTGGCGAAGGCCAGCAGTTCCGCGAGATGGGCGGTGAAGTCGTCGCTCGTCAGCGCCTCGCGGGAGCGGCGCAGGGCCAGCGCGGTCAACCCGTCGGTCCCCGGCGCGCGACCGATCCCCAGATCGATCCGCCCCGGATAGAGAGCCTCCAGGGTGCGGAACCACTCGACGACCTTGAGGGGCGGGTGATTCGGCAGCATCACGCCGCCGGACCCGACGCGCAGCCGGGTCGTCTCGCGCGCCGCCGCGCCGATCAGGATCTCCGGCGCGGAGGAGGCGACGCCGGGCATGTTGTGGTGCTCGGCGTACCAGAGGCGCGTGTAGCCGAGCCGGTCGGCCAGTCGGGCGAGGTCCAGCGCGTTGCGCAGTGCCTCGGTCGCGGTCGAGCCGCTGCCGATCGGCGCGAGATCGAGGATGGAGAGGGGAAGGGTTGGCATGGTAGGGAGCCTCCGTTTGGTGATGGGGTCGGTTTGGGTGGGAGCGGTGGCCCTCACCCCCGCCTCGCTCC
>CADCWN010000270.1 GCA_902806415.1 uncultured Thermomicrobiales bacterium
CCCCCTCCCCCCTCTCTATACCATGGGGCGTCCTCCCCCTTCTCCGGGCCGGGGCTTGCCCTCCCGGGCGGGGTCCGGGCCGCGCGTTCGCCGCGCGACTTCCCCCCCGCCGCAAGTCCGATTGCCCTGCCCCTATCACCGCTTCTCTTCCCCACAATGAACGGACGAGTGTGACCGATCTTCACTTCCCCACGCGCCACCCCCACACGACCGTGCAGCATTTCTACCGCGCAGGGCAGCGTGGTTAACCGCCCGCTGTGGAGAGAATGGGCGGATAGGGCTGCGCCTGCTCTTGCCGGTGGGCAGGATGGTCGGGGGTAGGGGCGTATTGCATACGCCCAACCCACGCCGGGGATGTCCACAGACGTTTGGAGTAGAGCGAGGTGGAGAGGGCGTATGCCATACGCCCCTACACTCGACCGCAGTGCTCGCACATCACCACGCGCACATTCCTTGACCATCATCCTCCACAATTGGAGCCAGAGAGCCGCTATTCCTCCGCCTCCCGGAGAATCGGCGGGCTGTCGCGCAGTTCATCGTAGGTCGTGAGCCAGCGGGCGAATTCGGCGCGGATCGCCTGGTGACGGCCCTGCTCCTCGGCGAGGCGCAAGGCGGTTACATGGCGGTCGATCTGCGCGGCCAGCTGGCGCGGGCGGGCGATCCCCCGGAAGATGAACGGCTGATTGGTGCTGGCGGTGCGCACGACCACGTCGCCGTAGTTCAGCAGGCTGGCGAGCGGGTTGGGGATGCGGTAGCGGATATCCTGGACCTTGTCGAGTGCCGCCTCGCTGAACTGCTGGCGCAAGCCCAGAGGTAATTGCTCGATCTCGATCAGGCGATCGGGCGTGACGACGTAATGATCGTTGCGCCAGTCGGCCCAGAGCCACCACATCCAGACGGAAGCGATAGCGAGCAGGCAGAAGGTCAGGCCGCCAGCATGGGGGACGAGGACGGTGGCGGCGAGGCGATCGATCAGGAACGGTGTCGCCGCGCCGATGGCGAGCAGCAGGAGCGGCCCGGCCCAGGCGCGGCAGAGGAACCACGGGTGGCGGTGCCAGGCGACCCCCGCGACCCGCCGCCCGAAGAAGAGCGGCTTCAGCGCGGGGAGGTGCAACCCGCCCCGCCGCGCAGATCGTGGCGCGGGTCGCTCCGAACCGCCCACGGGCAGGAGCGGCGTCTCCTCGCGCCCGATCAGGTGCTGGACGTTGGCGCGCACGGTGGCGTCGCTGCTCTGGTCGCGGATTCGGGCGCGCTCATCGAGGCGGGCGAGGATACGATCGCGCACGAGGAACGGCTCGCGCGCGGCGGCGAAGCGCAATGGCCCGACGGCGGTGATCGAGATGATCACGTCGGCGCAGCCGCACCAGCGCATGATCGGGTTGCGGAAATCGATCTCGACACTCTGCAACTGTTCCAGGCGCAGTTCGCGCCGCTCCTCGCTGAGGCCCTCGATCCCGGAGACTTCGATCAGGCGCGTCGCGGTCAGGTAGAGCCGGTCGTTGTTCCAACCCAGGTAGGCCCAGGCCATCCAGATCGCGCCGAGGAGGAAGACCGCGCCGACGATGACGAGCCAGAACCCCGAGAGGGCCATCCCCGCCGGGGCGCTGGCGAAGATGACAACCAGGACGGCGGCGGCCAGCAGCAACAGTCCCGGTTGCCAGGCACGCGCCAGTAGCAGCACCGGATGATGCCGAATGGCTAAGGCCGGTCGCGCCACGCCGCGCAAGTAATCGCTCTGACCCACCATCCCCCGGCCTGTTCCCTTGCCGCAGTCCCTCCCTGCCCCGCCTAATTGTAGCGGTGTACGTTCAGTTGGCAAGGGCCAGCCCGCCCGTGGCGCTGATGGTACACTCCGCCGATTGAGGGCCGTGGTTCGGGAGGGGGGCTAAGGTGGAGCAACATTATGCCGGGGTACATGAGGTCGCCGAGTACACCTGCTACCGAATCCGCAAGCCGCCACCGCTCGACGGGCACCTGGCAGCGGCGGCGTGGGCGCAGGCACCGCAGTCGCCGCGCTTCGTCGATGTGGTGACCGGTCGCCCCGGCCTCTATGACACCCGCGCGGCAGCGCTCTGGGATGACGAGGCGCTCTACATCGACTTCTGGATCGAGGATCCGTTCGTCGAGGCCGAGCGAACCGCGCGCGATTCGCTGATCTTCTACGAGAACGACATTGAGGTCTTCATCGATGGCGGCGACTGCTACTACGAGTTCGAGCTGAACGCGCTCGGCACGATCTACGAGGTCTTCTTCATCTGGCAGGATGCGTATCGTCGCGGCGGTCGGTTCGACGTACCGGAGTTCGATCTGTTGGGTCGCCCCGCGCTCGCGTTCGGCGGCAATTTCGACCGCAGCAGCGAATCGATGTGGTGGGGGGCGCATCCACGCAAGGCACGCTGGGCGTTTCCCGACTGGGATTTCCCGGGCCTCCGCGCGGCGGTCTATGTCGATGGTCGGATCAACGACCCCACGACCGTCGATCGCGGGTGGCGGGTCGAACTCGCCTTCCCCTGGTCGGGGATGGGGGCGCTCGCCGATGGTCGCGCCCTGCCGCCGCGCGACGGCGACACCTGGCGGCTCCTCTTCGCGCGCTATCAGAAGCTCAATCTGCTCGGCAACAATGTCCACACCGGCTGGGCCTGGAACCGGATCGGCTCGATCGACAATCACGCGCCGGAGTGTTTCACGCGCCTGCACTTCTCGACGCGGTACGTGGACGAGCGCCGAGCGATTCGCTCCTGACGCGGGCGGGGATAAGTGGCCCCGCCCGATGTCAACGACCCTACGCGATCCCCCCCGCCACTTTGGTCGGGCGGAGCGAGCGGATCGCCGCGACCGTGCCGCCATCCGCCGCTTCTTTGCAGGCGCGGATCGCGTTCTCGATGGCGCGCGCATCGGAGCGCCCGTGCGCGATGACCACCACCCCCTCGACGCCGAGGAGGGGCGCGCCGCCGACCTCGCGGTAATCGAGGCGCGAGCGGACCCGGCGGAAGACCGGGCGCAACCCGGCGGCGAGGATCTTGGTCAGGACATTGGCCGTCAACTCGGTGCGGATCATCCCGAGGAGCATCGAGGCGACCCCCTCGGTGAGCTTCAGGACCACGTTGCCGGTGTAGCCATCGGCCACCACGACATCGACGGCCCCGGCGGGGATATCCTTGCCCTCGATATTGCCGACGAAGTTGAGGCTGCTGGCGGCGAGGAGTGGGTGGGTCGCCTGGACCAACTCGTTCCCCTTCGACGCCTCCTCGCCGTTCGCCAGCAAGCCGACGCGCGGATTGCGGACCCCCTGGACCTTCTCCATGAAGATCGCGCCCATCTGCCCGAACTGGACCATTTGCGACGGCTTCGGATCGGTGTTGGCCCCGGCGTCGATCAGCAGGACGCGCCCCCCCGGCGTCGGCAGCACCGCCCCGATCGCCGGGCGCTCAATGCCGGGGATGCGCCCGAGGGTGAGGAGGGCCGCCGCCATCACCGCGCCGCTGTTGCCGGCGGAGATCATCGCCGCCGCCGTCCCGCCCTTGACGAGCCGCAGGGCGACGTTGATCGAGGCGTTCGGCTTGCGCCGCGCGGCGTTGGCCGGGTGCTCGTCCATCTCGATCAGGTCCGGTGCCTCAATGATCGGCAAGGCGAGACCGGCGGTGTCGTGTTTCGCCAACTCCGCCTCGATCGCGACGGTGCGCCCGACCAGCGCCACCTCGATCCCATAGGCCCGCGCCGCCGCCACGGCCCCGGCGACCGGTTCCGCCGGCGCATGGTCGCCGCCCATCGCATCGAGCGCAATTCGCATCATCGTCCTCCGGGGTTACGCGGCGCATCGTCCCAGGCGCAATCGGTCGCGCCGACCGCAGCCTATTCTACATTCAGCATTGGGCAACCGTCATGCACAATCTGCCCGCGCGTATCGGGTACACTTCTCGCAATGCGGGGCATAGGCGAGCGCGATGAGGGGATGGCGATGACGGCCACGAGAGAGGCCCGCGCGGTCAAGAAGGTCCTGGTGGTCGATGACGAGCGGGTGCTGACGGAGACGATCGGCTACAACCTACGGCGCGAGGGCTACACGACGGTCAACGCCTACGACGGGCCGGGCGCGCTGGTGGCGGCGCGGCGCGAGCGCCCCGACGCGATCGTGCTCGACGTGATGCTCCCCGGCCTCGACGGCTTCGAGGTCTGCCGCGCGCTGCGCCGCGAGTCGGCGGTGCCGATCATCATGCTCACCGCGCGCGAGGGCGAGTTGGATACCGTGCTCGGCCTGGAACTCGGGGCGGACGACTACCTGACGAAGCCGTTCTCGATGCGCGAACTCCTCGCGCGCCTCAAGGCGCTGCTGCGCCGCAGCGAGCTCGCCGAGGCCAGTCAACCGGTCACGCCCAACGAGGGTGATCAACCGATCCGTCTCGGCCCGCTGCAGATCGATCCGCCGCAACACCGCGCCAGCTGGGCTGGCCGACCCCTCGAACTGAAGCCGAAGGAGTTCGAGCTGCTCCTCTTCCTGGCGCGCAATCACAATGTCGTCCTCTCGCGCGATGTCTTGCTCGAACGTGTTTGGGGCTACGACTACCCGGTCGATACCCGCACGGTCGATGTCCACATCCGCTGGCTGCGCGAGAAGATCGAGACCCTGCCCAGCACCCCCGTCCACCTCCTGACCGTGCGCGGCCTCGGCTATCGTTTCACCGTATGATGGTGCGCCGGGGCGGGGGGTGAGCGGACGCTCCTGCCGCGCCGTGTCGCGGATTCGCCGGGGCGGGGGTGAGCGGACGCTCCTGCCGCACCGTGTCGCGGATTCGCCGAGGCAAATGATGAGCCGGACGATCGGCCTGCGCTCGCGACTCCTCCTGACGACGGTGCCGCTCGTCCTGGTGGCGACGACGCTGCTGGCCCTCTACCTGATCCAGATCGCGCGCGAGCTCTACGTCACGGGTGCCGAGACCCAACTGCTCGGGCAGTCCCGGCTTGTCGCCGGGACCGCTGCGGGAAGCTGGGAGGATCGGGCCGCGCTCGACGACCTGGCGAAAGAGCTATCGCCCCTGGCGGGGAATCGGATCACGATCATCGCCCGCGACGGCACCGTCCTCGGCGATTCTGCGGTCGATCCCGCCACGATGGACAATCACGCCGATCGCCCGGAAGTGCGCGCCGTCCTGACCGATCAACGCGGACTGAGCGTGCGCTACAGCACCAGCGTCGGTCGGGAGTTCATCTATGCCGCCGTCCCGATCGTGCGCGACGCGACAGTCGTCGGCGTGGCGCGCGTCGCCCAGCCGCTCGACCGCGTCAACGCGCAAATCGCCCGCTTGCGCCTGGTCGCGCTGATCGGCGTGGCGTTCAGCGGGGTGTTGGCGGCGGCGCTGGCGGGCTTATTGTCGCGCTATATCATCCAGCCGATTAACAATCTGACGGCGGTGACGAGCGGGATGGCCGCGGGCGATCTGGACCGTCGCGCCGATCCGCGCGGCACCGACGAGATCGGTCGTCTCGGCCTCACGTTCAATCGGATGGCCGATGAGTTGCGCGAGACGATCGGTATCATCTCCGATGAGCGCGCGAAGCTGGCGGCGATCCTGGAGACGATGGGCGACGGCCTGCTGATGATCGATCATGACGGCGAGATCGTCCTCGCCAACAGCGCCGCCGAGCGACTGATGACCCCCGTCATCCGCCCCCAGCGCGCCCGACCGCGCCGGGAAGCGCGCGGTCGGGCGCTGATCGAGGTGGCCCACGACCACGAACTCCCCCGCCTGGTGCGCGAGGCGCGCCAGCGCGGGCAGGTATCGAGTATGCTGCTCGAACTGAGCGGCGGGCGGCGCACCATCCGCGCCGTCGCCGCGCCGGTGCGCGGGGTGGCCGGCGGCCCGGTGCTGCTCGTCTTGCAAGATCTGACCGAGGTGCGCCGCCTCGAAACCGCGCGGCGCGATTTCGTCGCCAATATCTCGCACGAGTTGCGCACGCCGCTCGCCTCGCTCAAGGCGCTGGTCGAGACGCTGGACGGCGGCGCGATCGAGGATGATGAGGCGGCGCGACATTTCCTCTCCCTGATGAATGGGGAGGTCGATCACCTGACGCAGTTGGTGCGCGAATTGCTGGAGCTCTCGCGGATCGAGTCGGGCCAGGTCCCGCTCGACCGCGCGCCGATCGCCCCCTGCGACCTGATCGAACTCGCGGTCGCGCGGCTCGCCACCCAGGCCGAGCGGGCCAACCTGGATCTGACGGTCGAGGACTGCGACAATTTGCCCCCCGTACTGGCCGACCGGGAGCGGGTTAGCCAGATCTTCCTGAACCTGCTGCACAACGCGATCAAGTTCACCCCGGCGGGTGGTCGGATCGCCGTCGGCGCGGAGTGCCAGGGCGGCGCGGTCGCTTTCCATGTGTGCGACAGCGGCACGGGTGTCGATCCCGACGATTTACCGCGGATCTTCGAGCGCTTCTACAAAGCCGATAAGGCGCGCAGCGGCGGCGGCACCGGCCTGGGGCTCGCCATCGCCAAGCACCTCGTGGGGGCGCACGGCGGTATCCTCAGCGCGCAGAACAATACCGACGGCCCCGGGGCGACCTTCACGTTCACCCTGCCGCTGGTGACGGAGGGCGGTGGGGAGCAGGGTAAGGAGTAGTTGCACGGCGCGCCCGCCAGCCCTCGCCGTGTATGGCGGATGATCCTCGCCGGTGGTTGCTCGTCGCCCCGCGACGTGCATAATTACGCTGCGTGACACCATTCCGCCCGGCGCTTATCGCGGGCGGGCGTCGCCGATCGGTCGGTTGAAGGGGTGGGAGGGGTATGTACGCCAAGTTGCTGCGCTTCGATATCGGATTCGGTCGGCCGCGCGCCGCCGAGCAGATCGCGCGGGAGACCGAGGGGGCGATGTCGCGCTGGCCGGGCTTCGCGTCGATGTCGCTCCTGGCCGATTATCTGGGTGGGCGCTATACGCTGATCGCCTATTGGCAGAGCGAGCGCGACTATTATGATTTCAGCTACTCCGCCGACGCGCGCGAACTGGAAGGGAGCGTCGGCAAGCTGATGAGCGGCGTGCCGTTCATCGGCTTTTATCAGGTCTATCAGTCGGCGTAAGGACAGAAACACCGATGAGCGGGTTGCCTACAACTCGTGCCGGAGCGCGGCGGTAGCGCGGCGTAGCCCATTAGCTAACCCCCTTCCCTTTAATACGTCTCGGGCGATTCGGGTAATCCGGCTTGCCTGTCTCGCGCCGCCCAGCTGCCTTTGTTGTCAGCCGTCTCGGCACTCTTGGCATGTTTCATGCTCCATGCTCGATCAGCAGGCCGCGTTGTTTGTTGATGCGAAGGGGCGCTTATCCTTCCCGCTCGCCTTAACGGGGGTGCGCATATGTCTCTATCGATCGTGGTCTGGTTGGGATGTGTTTGCCTCGCACTCGCCGCCATCTTTTTCTTGAACTGGTATTCCCTGCGCCGTATCCAGCGCGCGACTGATGCGGAGTCGCTGCACCTGGCGGAGCGCTCTCGCGTCCTCTCGCATTACACCAAGCTCCGCGACGGTCGGGCCTATCACCCGACGCGCTACCCGGAGACGACCTACCACGCCGAGCGGGCGGAGCGCCATTCCCGCTAACGACCGGAGCGATAAATAGAAGCCATTTCAAAAGGCCCGCTGCTACACTTTGCACATGGGCAAGGTAAGTTTTTCCGACGGCCAGTGGGCCGTTATCCAACCGCTATTACCAGCACCCGCGAGGACCGGGCGGCCGCGGGCTGACGACCGGAA
>CADCWN010000271.1 GCA_902806415.1 uncultured Thermomicrobiales bacterium
CCCATCGGTGACCTCAATGACCTCGCCACCCTGCGCTTCGCGTGGGTCCGCCTGCCACCAGCGCCGAAGCGCTTCCGCGGGATCCTCCCGAGGCGGTGGGTGGCGGAGCGCACATGCAGCTGGTTGGCGCAGTGCCGCCGCCTGGCGAAGGAGTACGAGCGCCTGTGCGCGACGAGCGCGGCCTACATCTACGCCGCCATGAGCCGACTGATGCTCCGCCGACTCGCCCGTGCCTGACCCTTCTCGCACAGTTTCTAGCCCTCCTGTCCAATGACCCTGCTGAGTCTGTCGAGGCCAGCGTGGTACGGATGGGCCTTCGCTCCTGCACCTCTCCTGGCACGCGGGACGGGGTGACGATCCCGCGCGTCCCGCACGACGGTTGCTCGTTCTTCTCCCAGGGCGTGCGGCGCGTGGTGAATAGGGAGGGGGAAGCGTGACAAGGCTGGCGATCCTCGCGGACATCCACGGCAATCTGCCCGCGCTGGAGGCGGTGCTGGCCGATCTCGCCGCCTTCCCGGTCGATGGGGTGATCGTGGCGGGCGATCTGGTCAACTGGGGTCCTTTCTCCGCCGCCGTTGTCGAGCGCGCGCTGGCGGAGGGATGGGCCGTTATCCGGGGGAACAACGAGTTCTATCTGCTCGACTATCTCACGCCGCGCGCCCCGGCGGTCTGGGACGATCCGGCGCACTATCCGCTGCTGCCCTGGCTGCGGGAACAGCTCGGGGACCAACTCCACGCGCGCATCGCCACCTGGCCCGATTCCCTCAGCGTTCGCCCGCCGGATGCGCCGCCGCTGCTGGTCATCCATGGTTCGCCGCGCGACAACGCCGAGGGGATCGTCCCGGCCATCGAGGAGGCGGCGCTCGCGCCGCTCCTGGCGGGCGTGACGGAAGGGACGATCGTCGCGGCGCACACGCACTTGCCGATGGACCGCCAGATCGGGCGCTGGCATCTCCTCAATCCCGGCTCGGTCGGGGTGCCGTTGCAGGGCGAATTGGTCGCCAGCTATCTGCTGTTGGAAGGGACGGCCGGAGGCTGGCGCGGCACGTTTCGCCGCGTCCCGTTCAGCAACGAGGCGCTGTTCGCCGAATTCGCGCGGCAGCGGTTCGTCGCGCGGTGCGGGATCATCGGCGAATTGGTCCTGGCCGAGTTCCAGACCGCGCGCCTCCAGGTCTACCCATTCCTGCGCTGGCGACAGGCGATCTGCCCGGACGCCCCATTCGACCGCGACACCCTGGCGCGCTTCCGCGCGATCGACCCGATACCCTATCTCCCGCCCGCGTATCTTGACCCTGTGGGGGCGGGTTAAGTTTGCGGAGTTCGCCCGCGAGCCGAGTGGGGCGGGTTGAGCGCTGCCCGCTAAACGAGCCCGTATTCCCGCGCGACCTCGCGCAAGGTGTGACACAGCTCGATCGAGGCGTCGATCTCCTCCTTGTAGATCGAGACACTCTCGATATTCAGCCCCAGTGGCAGGGTGCGGGCGTAGTCGTGATCGAGGATCGCGCGCAAATTATCGCGACAGATGGCGATCGAGCGTGTCAGCGGCGCGGGGTCGTCGAGGATAGCGGCGGCGGTCTCGTCGGCGATCGCCACGCCGAGCCAGCGGATGAAGTCGAGCGTCTTCGCCCGCCCGCAGGGGGCGAAGGTGAGGATAACGCGGCGCGGACCGATCCCCCGGTCCGCGCACTCGCGCGCGTAGTCGCCGAGCAACCCGATCGTCGGCCCGGCGGCGTAGACCGCTTGCGAGATGAAGTAGTGGCAGCCGTCGTCGGCCTTGCGGCGCATCCGCGCGCTCTCGCTGCGCCCCTGCCCGTGCCGCTCGGCGATGGCGACCCCGCCGATGGTGAACGCGCCGGGATGGGTCGCCGCCATCCTGGTCGCCTGCGGGAGCGGCAGGGTACTCGTCCGGCCGCGAGCCGTGGGGAGGCCCACCAGCGAGAGGTAGCGCACCCCGTATTCCCGGCGCGCTTCGTCCAGCCAGGGCGACCACGTCTCCGCGGTCATGTCCGCGATGCATTTGTAGGTGATCTGCGGCGTGTCGAGCAGCCCGCGCAAGGTGTGCGCGTAGGCGCGCGGGTCGGTCGTCGGGAGATATGGGAAGGGCCGCGGCAAGGCCGTGCGACCATCCTCATCCTGCACGTCGTAGACGACGAGCCCATCGAGCGGGAGCGGGGCGACCCGCTCGGCCAGGCGTGTCGCCGCGCGCGCCACGCGCTCTTCCGGCGCGTCAGCGCGCGGCGGCGTGGTGCCGTAGAGGGTGACGAATCGCCCCGAGTCGACCAATTTTGTCCGCAGATCCATCCCGCCTCGTCCATCCTTGCTCAGTAGCAGCCGGTTACTCGGCACCCGCGCGCCGCGCAGCGGCGGTAGTGGGGGATTGCGCGCGTGTGTTAGTCTACCTTATGGGTACCGATGCGGGGAGCGAGGATAGCCGCATAGGTACCGAGGCGAGGAGCGAGGATAGCGGCGTGGAAGAGCGTACGCAGGGTTTGCCCCCGACGACCGACCCGCGCGCCAGTATCGAGAGCTTCGCCACCCTCTTCGAGGCGATCGCCGAGGGGATGGCGATCGTCGAGGATGGGCGGATCGTGATCGCGAATCGCACCTTTGCGGCCATCCTCGGTCGCGAGTCTGCGGCGCTGATCGGGGTCGAGGCGCTCGATTTCATCGCCCCGCCGTTCCGTATGCGCGCGGTCGAGCGTCGCCTGAGCGAATATCAGCACCCCGTTGAACTCGAAATCGAGCGCCCCGACGGCACCACCATACCGGTGCAGATGATCGCGCGCTCGATCCGCTACGATGGGCGGGCCGTGTGGCTGATCACCGTACAGGACATCAGTGAACGCCGCCGCGCCGAGGAGGCTCTGAGGGCGAGTGAAGCCCGTTTCCGCGCGCTGGTCCAGCATTCCTCCGATGTCACGATCATCCGCGATCTCGATGGCACGATCCGTTATCTGAGCCCGGCGGCCGAGGAGGTTTTTGGCTACACCCTCACGGAGTTGATCGGGCGTAACCGCGCCGAGTTGATTCATCCCGACGACTTCCGGGCGATCGCCGCGTCGGTCGCCCGGATTCAGGCCGAGCCGGGGGTCCATGCCCCGATCGAATACCGCGTGCGGCGGCGGGACGGCAGCTGGCGTTTTCTGGAAGGCACGGCGACGAACCTGCTCGCCGAACAGGGGATTCGCGGTATCGTCGTCAACGCGCGCGACATCACCGAGCGTAAGCTGGCCGAGCGGGAGCGCGACGCGCTGCTGCAGCGCGAGCAAGAGGCCCGGCGCGAGGCCGAGGCGGCGGTGCGCGCCCGCGACGAATTCCTGACGATCGCCGCGCACGAACTGAAGACCCCGCTCACGGTGGTCAAGGGCAACGCGGAGATGCTGGCCCGCCAGCTGGAGCGCCCGACGCCCGACCCGGAGCGGGTGCGCCGCCTCACCGCGCGCGTCCGCACGCAACTCGATCACTTCGGCGAGATGATCAACGATTTGCTCGATCTGTCGCGGCTGCGGCATGATCAGTTAGCCCTGCGCAAGCAGTCGCTCGACCTCGCCGCGCTGGCCGCGAGGGTGCTCGACCGGTTCCAGGTCGCCGCTGTGGATGGGGGCAAGCATTCGCTGATCCTGGATGCCCCCCGCCCGGTCGTCGCCAGCGTCAATGAGAGTCGGATCGAGCAGGTGCTGACGAACCTGATCGGCAACGCGATCAAGTATTCGCCCGCAGGGGGCGAGGTCCGTGTCGAGGTGCAAGCCGAGGAGCACTGGGCCTGCCTGCGGGTCAGCGATCAGGGGCTCGGCATCCCGCTGGCGGAGCAGGAACGAATCTTCGAGCCCTTCACGCGCACCAGCGCCGCGATCGCCGCCGCGAACGGCATGGGGATCGGCCTCTACGTGACCTCCCAGATTGTCGCGGCCCATAGCGGGACGATCGTCGTCGTGAGCGAACCGGAGCGCGGGAGCTGCTTCACCGTGCGGCTGCCGCTCGGCAGTCGGTAGTCGGTAGTCCGTGGTCCGTAGTCCGTAGAGGGTCCGGGGCGGGGCAATGTGCTCGGCTTTCTTCGTCGCTACTACGGACTACGGACCACGGACTACCGACTACCCTTCTCGCCCTCGACCCCCCAGACCGCGTTATCGCCGCGAAGTGCCTCGGCGATGCTGTAGCCCGAGGCGACGGCGTAGGCGGCGATGTGCGGGTCGGTGGCGCGTCGGAAAGCGATGTAGGCGTCGACCGGCGATGTCGAGGCGAGATCGAGCGCCGGATCGTGCGTGGTGGCGTGGTGGCCATTCGCGGTCGGCTCTGCGACGGGCGCCTGACCATCGCTGCCCGTATCGGCGAGGTCCGGGTGTTGCGCGCCCTGCGCGAGCACCGGCACCGGGTGCTCATTGAGTTGCCGCGCCGAGACCATCCCGAGCGCTTCCAGCTCTTCGCAGATGCGCGCGAAGCTATCGTTGAAGTCTTCTTGCGCTGCAGTATCACTGTCCGGCGCGTTCGCTGCAGCGTGCAGCGACACGGCGAGCCGCCGCAGGCTGTAGCTGAACGATTGCTCCAGGAGCAATATCTGGGGGTTCTGCACCAGGTCGCCGTGGCGCTCGGGCGAGAGCCCGTAGCGCAGCAGGCCGATCAGTCGCTGCACGATCAGTAGCATCCGCAGGATACTCTGCTGCACGCGCGGCGGGTGGCTGTAGTAGAGGATCGGGTGCGCCTCGTGATTCTCGGTCAGCTCGAGAAGTTCGAGCGCCAGTTCGCGCAATCGGTCTTCAAGGCCGCTGTTCCAGCGACCGTCATCGAGCAGATAGCGCCGCAAGAGTGGCAGCCCGCTGACCTGCCCGGCCACCTCCGCATCGAGCGCCGTGGCGCGGATATTCAGCCGCGATAAGGTCGGGTAGACCGCCAGGACATAGGCGACGGCGAGCGAGACCGTCGCCATCCCGCTCCCCGCCTCGATCAGTGCCAGCGTGCGGAGCCATTTCGTGAGCGGGGTGATGTCGCCGTAGCCGAGCGTGAAGAGGGTCGTCCCGCTGACGTAGAGGGCGTCGAACCAGGTGCCGGTCACATCCGGCGGTGTGTCGAATGCCCCCGGATCGCCGAGCCACGGGTAGTAGAGCAGCGCGAAGCCGCAGAGGAGGAGCAGCAGCCAGAGCGAGATCAGCCCCGCGACGAGGAGCGGCAGGCCCGCGTGCAGCAGCCACTCGGGTCGCGGGAAGACCCGCGACCCGACGCGGAGCAGCCGCCACGACAGGCGATGGAACCGGTTGCTGAGCGGACTTTCGATCCCCGGATGGAGGACCGTCGCCCAGATATCGAAGTAGGTCAGCGCCAGGATGGTCGCGCCGACGAGTGTGCAGATGATTGTCAGGAGCATCCCGTCCCCTTCGCCGACCCAGCGGTTAGCCGCGCTTGAATTGCAGCCGGAAGAGCTGCGAACTGACGAAGAAGAGCAGGAGGGCCATCGCCACGAGCGCTCCGTAGACCCAGAGTTCGGGCTGCTCGCCGCGCAGCATCACCGCTTGCAGCGCGCGGATCCCGTAGGTGACCGGCAGGGCGTACGAGACGACGCGCACGTAAGGGGCCAGCGACTCCAGGCCAATGAAGAAGCCGCTGAAGAAGACCGAGGCGAGCAGCACGAGCATCGAGAATTGCACCGCCTGGCTCTCGCTGTTCGAGATCGCCGAGATGAAGAAGCCGAACGAGAGCGAGGCGAGGATGAGCAAAACGATCGCGCCCGCGAATTGCGCGTAGCCGGCGAGGATGTGGACGCCGAGCCCCAGGTGCATCGCCGCTGCCAGGGCTGCCCCGATGACGGCAGTCAACAGGAAATAGGCGATATATTTCCCGATCGCGATCTCCCCCGCCCCGGTGGGGGTGACGCGGAAGAGTTCGACCGAGCCTAGCAGCCGCTCGCGCACCAGGGTGAGCGCCGTCAGCGTGACCGCGATGTGCTGGATGAGGAGTGCAATGACCGCCGGGGCATAGAACTCCACGAAGTCGGGCGCGATCGACGAGATGTTCTGGGATTCCGCCACGAACGGGGAAACCAGGATCTCCGGCGGGATCAGTTTCAGTTGATCGGATGATTGCCCGATCGCCTGGGTGTCCTGCCCGATCTGCTCGGCCAATGCCTGCTGTTGCTGGCCCGTCTGCCCGGATTGGATATCGCCCTGCAGACGGTTCGCATTCTCGTCGATCCGCCCGATCGCGGTCTGCGCGGCCGTGAGCGCCTGACCTTGCTTCGTCTGCTGCGGATTTTGCACATTCGTGAAAAGGGCGACCCCGCCGAGGAGTTGTGCCGAGGTGAGGATATTCTGCTGCGCCTTCGCGTTGTTCTGCCTGATCGCGGCGAGGCGGGCGAGCGCGGTGTTGCGATCGCCGCCGGTCATCGCCGCGCGGAGCGCGCCCGCGTCGGCTTGCATCGTCGTCGCCAGGGTCTTGGTCTCCTCCGCGCGCTGTTGATCGCCCCCTTGCCCGACGCCGCCCTGTTTCAGCGCCTCGATCAAGATGCGCTTGTTCAATTCGTTGGTTTGCACGTACGAGTAATAGTTGACCCATTGCGCGGTCAGCGGATCGATCTCGTTGTACTCCACTTGCAAGACGGCGCGCTGACCGCTCAAGACCGTCTCGTAGGCATTCTGCGGGAAGTAGATCACCGCCTGAATCTCGCGATCGGCGAGGCGTTGCCGCGCCACCTGTCCATCCGCCGTCACGCCATCGAGCACGAACGGCTTGGCGAAGGCGTCGCTGTACTGCTCGGCGTTGTTCGTCAGCGGCGAATCGGAGGGGATCACCACCACCGTCTTGATGTCGCGTGGATTAGAGCCATAGCCGACGCCGAAGAGGAAGAGGATCAGGAATGGGCCGAGGACTAGGCTGAGGAGGAGGCGCGGCTGCCGCCGCACTTCGGTCAGCTCTTTCCCGATGAATGAGCTTGTCCGCACGAAGGCGCGGGCGAGGCGACCCAGCAGCCCCGGTTCGCGCCGTGCGGCGCCCGGCTGCCTGATCTGTTCTTGTTGCGCCCCGTTACTCACCATATTCTCCCGCCTCGCTCACGTCGCGGCCCGCAGCTTCCAATAGCGTCACGAAAACTTCGTTGAACGAGAGCCGCCGCTCCTCGATCGCCTGGACCGTGCTACCCTCCGCTTGCACGGCGGCGATCACCTGCGGGATCAACTCGCCGCTATTCTCCACCGTCAGGCGGAGGCGGTTGTCATCGAGGAAGCGCAGGCTGCGGACACCCTGCAAGGCGCGCAAGCGGGCCAGCAGGGGGCGATTGAGGTCGGGGATCGTGGCGTCGATCAGGTCGCCCCCCGATGCTTGTTGGCGCAGGGCGTCCGGCGCGCCGAGGGCGACAATCTCGCCCCGATCCATCAGCACGACCGTATCGCAGTACTCAGCTTCGGCAACGTATTGCGTTGTCACCACCTGGGTGCGCCCTTCGGCTTGAAGATTGCGGAATTCTTGCCACAGTTGCTCGCGGAGGATCGGGTCGATCCCCGCCGTGGGCTCATCGAGGAAAAGGAGATCGGGCTGGTGGATGAGGGTCGCGGCCAGCATCAGGCGGCGTTGCATCCCACCGGAGATCTCCCCGGCGAGCTTCTTGCGGTGCGGCGCCAGGCCGACCAACTCCAGGAGAATATCGCGCTGTCGCCGACGGCGAAACGGCCCCAGACCGTAGGCGGCGGCCGCGAAGTTGAGGTTCTCGTTCACCGACAGGGTCGGATAGAGGACGAACTGCTGCGGCAAATAGCCGATCCGTTCGCGGGTGTGGCGGCGGATATGATGCGACGGCTGGCCGAAGACGTGGCACGAGCCGGCGGTCGGCTCGTACACGCCGAGGAGCAATCGTACCGTCGTCGTCTTGCCGCAGCCGCTCGGCCCGATCAGCGCGATCAGCCCGCCCGCAGGCACGGTGAGATCGAAATTCTTCACCGCGTCGAAATCGCCGAATCGCTTGCTGACTCCGCGCATCACCACGATCGCTTCGTCGTCGCCGACCGCGCGCGGCTCCGGCGGCGCAGCGACCGTACCCGAGTCGGCGGGGGGGGGCATCCCGGTATTGGTATCTCTAGCGGCGGCGCTCACTGATTCTTGTGCCATCATCACCCTCATCTCATCGTATCGTGCTGTGGTCGCAGCGCCAGTTCGCGTCGCGCGGCCACCCGATCAGCGCGCCGGATTGGGCAGCGAACCGGGCGCTGTACCGTTCCGGTCCTCGAATGTCCCGTCATCGCCGCGCTCCTCGATCGGGGTCTCGAGCTGACCGACCGTCAGCTTCTCATCTTGCTGCAGCTGCTCCGCCAGCGCGGTCGCCAGCACCGCCGCTTCGACCGCCGAGGCGCCCTCCGTCTGGGCCTGATAGCGGGCCTCCGCATCATCGTCCGCCGCGCGCTCCGTCTCCTCGCCCGGCTGCTCGCCGGGTAGATCGATCCGTAAGTCCTCGACGAGCACGCGGAGTCCGGCGGCGAGCGGCAGCGCCAGGAGCGCCCCGATCAGTCCGAGCAGTTGCCCCCCGATCAGCAGCGCGACGAGGACCGCCACCGGCGAGAGGCGCATCGTCTTGCCGTACACGCGCGGGATGATGATGTGGTTCTCGATCTGATTGTAGACAAAGAGCGCCGCAAAAACCCCGAGGGCAATTGTGGGACCTTGCGCGAGGCTCGCGAGTGTGGGCAGGATCACCGCGATGATCGCGCCGACGAGCGGGACGAGATCTGCGGCGGCGGCGAAGACCGCCAGCGCGAAGGCGTTCGGCACCCCGGCGATCGTCAGGGTGATGAATGTGAAGGTGCCGATCAGGAATGAGGTGAGCGCCTGGCCGCGCACATAGCCCCCGACGATCGTCTCCATGTCGAGGAGGATGCGCGCCGTCCGCAGGTGGTAGTTGCGGGGGAGGAGGGCGAAGAGGAACCCCTGCACGCGCTCGTGATCCGCCAGCAGATAGAACGCCAGCACCACCGTGATCAGTCCGTAGGTGAGCGCCTGCACCGCCACCCCGGCATAGCCCAGCCCGCGCTCGCCGATCGTCGCGAGGAAGCTCGACGGCTCGATATCGCGAATCTGCTGGGCGCGCGCGTCGAGGAGGGGGATACCGGCCATGAAGTCGGCCAACTGGCGACGTAGCTCCGGGGCGTTTTCCGCAGCATCGCTGATCTGGCCGACCAGCGCCGGGACGATCAGCGCGACCAAACCGACGACCGTGCCGACTAAACCCAGCAGGATCAGCCCCAGGCCGAGCGCGCGCGGCACGCGGCGACGCTCCAGCCAGGCGACGACCGGGCTGAATGTGCCGGCCAGGATGAGAGCGATGACGATGATCAGGATGATCGGCCAGATCCGCACGATCAGCCACAGCCCGAGCCCGAGGCCAACGATGCTCAGGAGCGAGCGCCAGGAAATCTCGTGGCGTGTGGTGCGCACGCGCTGCTCCTCCCTGCGGGTCTGATCGGCCATAGCCCCCCCTGCTCGCGCGAATTGCCCCAGCATCACCGATTTGCGCGACAGCTAGAACCGGTGTGCCGTGCGATTGCCGCAGGCTGACCGTATCCACCACCCCAACAGGCAGGTCTATGCAACTCTCGTACCAATGCGTCGCGAGAGCCTCCTTGGAGCGTTAGCCTCGTCGCAATTCAATCGCGATGAGGCTCGTGCGGCACCTCGCGCGCCGCCCGGAACCCGGCGTGGATCTCGTCGCGCAGGCGCTCCCAGAGGTCGCTGCCGCGCCGGGCGGGGGCGTCGGCCACTTCGCTCGCCGCAGTGCTCGATTCGTATTCGCGCCGCAACTCCGGCTCGATCGACTCGAACGTTTGTCCCTCATAGCGCAGATCATTCCCCGCGAGGAAACCGGCGCGATAGTTGGGCTCCGCCCGCTCGAAGGTGCGCGCGCGGCCCCAGTCGTCGGCCGCCGCCGCGCGCTTCGCCGCGAACCCGCGCTCGAAACCACCGCGCGCCTGGTGGTAGCGCTCCTCGATGCCGCCCCTGCCGCGATGGGTCGTTTCGGGGGGGCGGCACTCGCCCGCGGGGTCATTGCTGACGCTCCCCCCTCCGGCGACGTACGTTTCCTTCCCGATGGGGATGCCAGCACTACCCGGCTCAACCGGGAAGGTGCCATCCTCGTTCGGGCTTAACTTGCCCTCTTGCTCTCGGTGCCCCATCCCCTTCATCCGTTTCTCCGCTCTTTGCTCTGCCTGGGTCGTGGCGCTATCCCCCTGCCCCCGCGTGTTGACGGATCGGTCATATCGCAGCGGCACCGGTTGAGCGCGCCCTCGCGCGATGCGAGCGATGATCGCGGCTGAAGCGCCGACACTCACTCTCTCGGGGAGGATATGGTCAGACCTGGCTATCCGCCGAATCTCATTGTCCACGCCGAACGTCAATGTGCGCGTAAACACCCGTAAACATCGGTGTGTGTCGGGAAAATCTGCCCGTGGGAGGCGGGTAAACATCCCCGCCCCCGGAGGAGAGGATCGGGCGCTTGCTATACTGCGCGCGTCGCCGCAGGCATGCGGGAGCGCGAGGGAGAGGGAATGAACAAGATCGTCGTCGCACCGCAGCCGCGCGCGGCCGAGGTCGGTGCCGAGATCCTGCGGCGCGGCGGCAACGCCTTCGACGCGGCGGTGGCGGTCGTCTTCGTGCAGTGCACGATCGACCCCTTCATGTGCGGCGTCGGCGGCATCGGCGTCGCGCAGATCCACGACGCGGGCCGACGCGAGACGTTGATTGTCGATTTCTATGGGCGTGTCGGCTCGTGCGCCCGGCCCGAAGGCCGAGTGCTACGCGACTGCTTCCGGCGAGGCGGGGAACAGGTGGCCGTTTCAATCCTCACCCGGCCCGAAGGCCGGGTGCTACGACCTGCTGGCGGGGGACGCGCCGCAATAAGGTTGGAGTTTCAATCCTCACCCGGCCCTGCCGCCCAAGCTTCGTCGCATGGTCGACCGCTATGCGCTCGATCTCGCGGCCACGATGGCGGAGTTACACCGGGTCGTGTGCCGTGGCGGGCGGGTCATCTGCGTGGTGGGCAACTCCTGCTTGCGCGATGTGTTCGTGGAAAACGATCGCCTCGTGACGGGGACGGCCGAGTGGGCGGGCTTCCGGCCGATCGGCTGGCATTTCCGTGAACTTCCCCCCGTGCGTCGGTATCTCCCCCCGTCGACGCGTGGCGATTCGACCCTCACGAAGCGGATGCGCACCGAGAGCGTCCTCACCCTTCTGCGCCCATAGCCCGCACTACATCAACGTCGCCCGCGTACCTTCAAGGTGCTGAATCCGGCACTCACCGGCATAACCAGAACCGATGCCCAATAGGGGACCGCGAAGTGGGGGTGTGCCGGCGAGTTGGGCAGCGCGTCGAGCCGGGCGATAAGGCCCCGCCGGCCCGCCCATGCCAGCAGCGGGGCGAACTGCTGCACCCAGTGCAGGACGGTCCGGGCAGAGACGTCGGCGGCGGAGAGGCGGCGCTGCGTGCCAACGACTTCCCGGCGACCGACCTTGTCCTCGAAATGGTCACCACGCCGCGCGAAGTGACATATTTCTTCGAGGGAATCATTAATCGGACCCTCGATCCGGCCCTGACCGCCGACGATTGCGCGCTGATGCTGGACCTGCTCGGGGACCGGGCTATTAGCCCCTACCTCTCGCCCAACCTCCCCGACACGGCCACCTTCGCGCATAAGACGGGCAACCTGGTAGGCGTGCTGAATGACGCTGGGGTGCTCACCCTGGCCGATGGGCGCACGATCTACGTGGCGGTGCTGCCGAGGGCGACTATACGGCCAGTCTGGCGTTCATGCGCGACCTCGTAACCCCGCTGACGACCGCGCTCAACGTGTGAGCCGACCGGCGTGGAGGGCGCCACATGTCGTCAACCGGACGACAACCGGACCTGAAACACCCATACTTGATGGCATAAGTTGACAAAATACGTGGATACGGGGAGAATAATTGCTGGAAGGCGTTTAGGGCTTTCAGAACTTCGCGACCGAGACAGCAGTTTAGGACTGCGCGGCAACGTTCAGCGCCAGCTTTGTCCGCGCTGCTTGCGTTGCAGACGCGGCACCCAGCGGCGAATCGGTCTCCCACACCAACTCTTTGCCAGGCTCCCGACCGCTGGCGCGCTGCGCGTCCGCAGCGCTATTGTGAGGATTGATGCGACGTCGAATTGTTTCTCTCGCGCTAGGGATGCTCGTCCCCTTGCTGATGGCCTGCGGTGGCCCCGGGGCCACCCCGGAGACCGAGGCACCGGCACCGGCGACCGCCGTCCCGAAGCCATCCGCGCCGCTGAAGACGTATGGCCTCAATCAGTTGGTTACCGTACCCGGCTGGGATCTCGCGATCCAGAAGGTTGACCGCATCGGCACGCGGCTGGCCTGGTCACAATTCAGTAATACCGTGCCCGCCGCCGGCATATGGTTCGTCATCGTGGTGGATATGAAGAACACCGGCGCTCAACCCCGCGCGGTCACCGCCGATGATTTCAGTCTCCAGGCCAATGGCAACACCTATCCGATGGCGGAGCCGAATCAAATGGCGGCGTACGGCGCGGCGCGCGGGGGGCGACGCCTCGGCGATCCGATCGCCCCCGGTACCAGTGTCAGCTTCTACACGGTGTACGATCTCCCCCCCGACGCCACCAATCTCTTGTTCACGTTTAAGCAGGAGACGCAGCCGATTTTCGCCGTCGGCAACGCTACCCGCTAACCCTGCCCGGGACGCGGAGCAGAGAGGCAGCGATGCGCAGAAGGGCGCGGGAGGGTCCGGGCGAGCCGCCGACCGAGACACTCGCGGCGGGTGGCGCGGGCCTCCTCTTCCTCCTGACGGGCGTCAATCACGGCGGTGCGCTCGGCGAGCGCCTGGGGCTGTTCGGCCTCGCGGTCACCGCCCTCGCGGCGCTCACCTTCTTCTCGCAGTTGGTCCTCTGGCTGCGTCATCGCGAGCCCCCCGCGCCGCCGGAGCGTTGAACAGCCGCCCTCTACACCACTTCATCCCACTTGGGCGGGAGTTTGGCTACCGATCGATTGGGTGACGGAAACCATCGCCCCCACCCCTGCTCGAATAGCGAGTCCACGGCGTGTCGCTGTCGGATCACTTCCTCGCCCGCCGCGCGGAGTCGCGCCAGGTTCGCGCTCGCGTAGCGCGTCGCCTCGTAGCGCTGGACCTGCTGCTCCTTCAGCCCCAGGCGCGCGGCGAGCGCCTGCTGCGTCAGCCCGGCGGCGATCCTGGCCCGGATGAGCGCGTCGGGGAGCGCGCGCAGCGAGTCGGCCTCCAGCACCGCGACCCGGCCGCCCCGGAGCGCGTCGTACTCCGCCACCTGCTCGCGCAGGGTCTGCACCTCGCCCGCCATGCTCTCGCCCAGAGCCTGCTGGAGGAGGGGGTGGCGCTCCGCGCTCCGCTCCTCCAGCCGATCGAGGACCGCCTCGAATTCGCCGATCGTCGCGGTCGTGATCCGGTACTCGCGCTCGTTGCCGATCATGGCAGCTCCCCCAGGTCGATGGCGACGATCCCCTTCGGCTCGCCGGTCCGCTTGTCGCGCCGGGAATAGGCGAGGAATTGTGCGCCCGCCGCGTCCGCCGGGAAGTTGACGCCCGACGTCTCCTAGCAGGCGTCGAAGTCGCTGGGCGGGTCACCGAGTTGGGCATCCTTCGCGGTGACGAAGGTGCCGTCGAGGTAGGCCCACCGCCAGCCTGCCGCCGGCAGCGCGCCCAGCCCGGTCTTCAGCCTCGAGAGGAGGGCCAGGCGACGAGGCGTGCGGCCGAAACGCTCCACCACCTTTGCCACGAGAGCGACATGGACGCCGCATGGGGGATCGGTGGCGGGATCCGACGTGGCATGCACGCCCTCGGACTGACCCTCATAACCCTCCATCCGGCCCAATCGTAATTGTTGTGTCCGTTGGGCCGCAAATAATGGACGTGCGTCAGAGTTCCGCGCGGCGGGGCAGCCCTCACCGCACCCATCCGTCCCGCCGTGACCACTCCTAGCGGCGCGACGGCCGACTGCTCAGCCCCGCCGTCGCCTGACGCGCAACTTCGTCGCACACCGCGATAGGACGGCCTATCTGACAGCAGCGCCCGGCCCATGCTACCCTTCACTGCACGGGCCCGCTATCGAATAGGCACAGCACAGCGTGGGAGCAGATACGATGACTAGCACGAGCAGCGTCGGCTGGGACCGGATCACCTTCGATCCCGAAGTCATGGGCGGGAAACCGTGTATTCGCGGCTTGCGCGTCACCGTCGGCGCAATCGTCGGTCTCGTCGCTGCCGGGCATACCACCGCCGCCATCCTCGCGGCCTACCCCTACCTCGAGGCCGACGATATTCGGGAGGCCCTCGCCTACGCGGCCTGGCGGGTGGAGGAACGTGACCTCCCGCTCGTCCGGGCATGAACTTCGTCATCGACATGAATCTCTCGCCCACCTGGGTGGACGTCTTCGCGCGCCACGGCTGGACCGCCGTTCACTGGACCGCCGTGGGCGACCCCCGCGCCACGGACCGCACAATTTTGGCTTGGGCCGTCGCCCATGACGCCGTCGTCTTCACCCACGACCTCGACTTCGGCGCGATCCTCGCCGCCACCGGGGCCCGAGTGTGCTCCAGGTACGCGCCCATGACCTCCTGCCCGAGCACCTCGGTGCCACCGTCGTCGCGGCCATCCGCCAGTTCGCCGACTTTCTGGCTGCCGGTGCCCTCCTCACCGTCGACGCCCGCGCCGCCCGCGTCCGCCTTCTGCCGCTCGTCCGCTGATCACACCCCACAAGGGCGTGCCGACCCCATTCCTCGTTCGTAGCCAGATGGTGGACGGCTAGCCCTTTCGCCGCCCGAGGCCAGATCTTGGCACTCGCACGCTCGGACTTTTGGTGAATCCTCCCGGGCAGGTCCCGCAGGGAACGTCGCCACAATCCACACCACGGCGTGTTTCGCGGATATTCCGCCGACTTTCAAGACAATTTTCGCGAGTTCCCACGATTTCCTCTGGACTTTTCGGCGAGTTTTGCTATACTTCTCTCCGTTGCGGCGTCAGCGTGTCGCCAGGATCAGGAGAGTCAGCAAGGAAACGGTGACACACCAGCGATGCGGGAGATGACGTTTTCCGCATGGCGATGCCAAAAACACGCGGGCCGCTAGCTCAATTGGCAGAGCAGCTGACTCTTAATCAGCGGGTTACAGGTTCGATTCCTGTGCGGCTCACCCACGA
>CADCWN010000272.1 GCA_902806415.1 uncultured Thermomicrobiales bacterium
GACGAGGGTCGCCCGCCCGCCCGCCCGCGCCGTCCACTTCGCCAGCATCAGAATGAGGCGTTGCGCGCCGGTGAGCTTCTTCAGTTGCGGGTAGAAGAAGGCGAGATGTGGCCGAGCAGTGCTGTTGGCTAGCGTTGTCGCAGCGGGCGCGGTCTCGACTGTGACCGCACCCGCAGTAATCTTTCCTCGCCGCGCCGGGTCATTTGTGTTCACCCGATCGCCCGGACGCGCCGCCAGAGGAGCAGGCCACAGCCACAAATCTCAAGGCCGAACAGGAGCGCCAGGAGTTTCCTATAGCCGAACCCGACACCGCCCACGCCGAGCGGCACGGCGATCAGCACGAGCGCGGCGACCCCCAGACCGCCGAGGCAGAGGGCGCACGCGAGGAGCAGCGCCGACCTCTTTAGCCACATGGGCGGACGTTGATCACCTGATCGGGGATAGTGGTGGCGCGATCCGTGGCGTGAGCGGTCGGCTGGGCGATCTGCGCGGCGGGGATCCCCACCCGTTGCTCGCGCAGCGCGTCGCCGCGCGACGTGACCTGGCAACCGAGCGCCGAGCGCGAGGCGAACTCGATCGCCTGGAGATAGCCCTGTTCGAGCTGATCGAGGACGCGCGTGTCGTCCTTACTCAGGATTGCGCGCAGATGGCTCGTCGCTGCACCGAGAATCTCGTAGACCTGCTCGAACGCCTTATCGACGCGCTGCTCGATCAGCGCCCGCTCGAACTCCTCCGACTCGCGACGCAAGGCCAGCGTATACTCCGCTCGCATCGATCCCCTCTCCATTTTCTCCGCCCCCGTGATGGTCACCATATAGTACTCGGTTTTTCCCGTACGTCTAGCCCCCTTTGAGATCGTAGATCGGGGACCGTGTACGGGGGTGACCATTCCTGCTCGTCCTGTCGCGTGGCGGGCGCGCCCAACCGACCGCGACTCAGCGCGGCACATAGAGGGTCATCACGTTCCGCTCGATGACACGGTAATGCGCGCGGATCGCAGTATACAACCCCGGCGTGAGATCGTTCGGCCCGCCGCCGTCGGCGGCGGTCGCGAACAGATCGTAACGCAGGGCGATCAGCGAGAATTCGCCGCGCTCGACGCGGGCGACCAACGCGCGATCATCCCACTGATCGGTCCGGGTGGCGTAGGCGAGCGAGAATGGGTCGGTGTAGCGCACTTCCTTGCCCGCAACCAGCAGCAGGCCGACATTGTCGGCGTAGACCGGCCCCGGATCGTTGGTGACGAACGCGGCGACGTTGCGCCAGCCCTCGCGCTCCTGCGGCAGCGGCTGGCGGAAGTCACGCGCCAGCCAGTTCGTCCCGCCGAAGCGCGCCTCGGCACCGAGCACCAGCGCGAGGGCGACGAGGAGCGTCGGGGTCAGCGCGCGCCAATTCAGGGTGTTCTTCGGCAAATCGAGCAGGCGGCCGATCAGCAGCGCGCTGCAGAAGAGCGCCACAACGATCGTCTCGACGAAATGATTGTGATTGCCCCCGTGCGTCCCCGCGCCCAGGGCGAAGAAGGCCGCGACGGGGAGATAGAGGGCGGGCAGGAGATCGGCGTCCGCCCGCAAGTGCGCGAGCTTGTCGGGAGCCTTGAGCGCCGTGAGCAGGACGGTGAGCGGCAATCCCGCCCCTAGCAGCAGGGGCGGCCAATAACGCGCCACGAACGGCCCCCACAGCAAGAGGAAGTCGCGCGCTGACCAGGAACTGTGGAAGGCGACGATGTGCTGATAGAAGCCGCCGCGAGTGATCAGCGTGAGGGCGGCGAATGGCAGCAGGACCAGCGACCCGTAAATGACGCCGAAGGCGAACCCCAGGCGCGGGCGCGCCAGCAGGAGTCCCAGTCCGATCGCCACCGGTGCGGCGAGGAGGGTCTGCTTGGTGAAGAAGCCGAGCGCGAAGCAGATCGCGGTCAGCCAGATGATCCGCCACGCCGCGCGGTCGATCCTCCAGCGCGCGGCGGTCGCCTCCCCACTCGTTGCCATCAGCGTTCGCCACCGCCACCAGATGATCGCGAACCCCGCGAGATTGCAGGCCAGGGCCAGATGATCCGGGCGGGCGCGCACCGACCAGATGCTGATCAGATTCGTGGTCAGGATCGCCAGGATCGTCCAGAGGGCGAGGAGCGGTCGGTGGGTACGACCCAAGACGAGCGCCCCGATGATCGCGGCGACGGCCAGGGTGGCGAGCCAGGCGACCCCGCGCCCGACCTTGAAGGTGAATGACCCGACCGCGAAGGCGGCGGCGTTGATGATGGTGTAGATCGGGGTGTAGGGGGCGGCGGTGAAGAAATCATCGCGCGCCGGTTGGTACGGATCGACGCCGCGCGCCAGCCACTGCGCCTCGCTGAGGATGACCCCCTCGCTATCATCCACCTGGAACGGATAGGTGAGGATCGCGCCGGTGAAGCCCGCCGCCGTCGGCACCTTCAGGAGCAGCGGGAGCAGCGCAAGGGCAAGGATGATTGTCGGCAGCCAGCCGGCCCCGTGCGAGCGCAACGCGTTCACCTGATCTCGATCCAATCGACCATCACCCCGAGTTCGCGCTGATCGGCATAGCTCAGGACGAAGGTCGGCGTCTCGACGCGCACGACGAGCCAGTCGTCGCCCAGTGCCACCTTGCTGAGTGGAAGTTCGTAGACCTGCCAGGTGCCAGTCGGCGTGACCTCGCCCAAGGGTTGCCCGCCCGCGCTGATTTGCACCGGCAGGATCGCCCCGGTCGGTCGGTAACCGCGGAGGCGCAGCCGCACCGCCGCCCCCGCGCCCGTCGGCGCGGCGAGACGGAAATCGGCCCGCTCGGTCGTCCAGCGAAATGTCGTGTCGCCCTCGCGCTCATCGAGGTTCAGGCCGCGCAGATACCCGAGGTCGAGGCCGTCGCCAACCTCAAGGCGCGCGGAGGGGGTTGGGTTGAGGTGATCCCACGCCTGGGCGGTCGGGTTCACCACGCGGACGGCACGATAGTTGAGCGCCTCCCGCGCCTCATCGGCGCGACCCTGCGCGCGGAAAATGTCGCCTCGCAGGAGGGTCGCGCCGAGGGAGTCAAGGTCGTCGTTCAGCGTGGCGAGCGCGCGGTCATCCTGCCCGAGGGCATGGTATGTGGCGGCGAGGGCCGTCGAGCGGAACGGATAGTCGGCGGGCAACGCCCCGAACTCCGCCTCCGCCTCCGCCACACGACCCCCGGCCAACAGCGTGTAGCCGCGCCCGAGGCGCTCGTGCGACGCCGCGCGCTCCGCGCCGAGCAGATATTGGCGCGGGGTGAATGAGGGGAGAACGATCATCAAGGCGATTGCCGCGACCGTCACCGGGACGAACCAGGGGCGCGGCACGCCGAAGTTGTTGCGCAACGCCACGCGCAGGAGTGGCGGGAAGCTGAACGCGCCGCGCGCGGCGAGGATGAAGATGAACGGCATCAGCGGCAGGCGGAAACGGGTGATCGCGAAGAACAGCGCCCCGGTGACGCAGTTCCAGCCGAGCCAGAGGAGGAGCAGGCGACGATCCTCGCGCCGCCCGGTATTCATCCAGCCGAGCGCCGCCAGTGGCAGGGCGGCCAGGTAGAGGAGGTCGTCGAGCGCGAGGGTGAGGCCAAGCCAGGGGGTCGGCACCCGCCCCAGGCCGTAGCCGCGCGTCAGGCGCTCGAACGCCGCGAAGTTGATCCGCCAGAGATCGGCGGCCTCGCGCGCGGATTTGCTCAGGTAACCAAGCGGGTCCGCGCGCACGACCTCCCAGCCGCGCGCCCAGGCGACACTTTGCCGATCGCCGTGGTTGGGGATCTCGCGCAGGGTGGCGTCGATCTGGCCGGTGTTCTGCCCCCGCAACGCGCCGAGCCAGAAGTTGTAGCCGCCGGTCGTCTCAACCGGGATGAGCCGACCGTAGGCGAGGGCATTGCGCGCGGTCCAGGGGGCGATCACGAGCAGCGCGACGCCGATCACGACCGCGCTGCGGGCGATGCCGTCGCGCCAGGAGAGCGGTCGTCGTCGCTCGCGGAGGGCCAACGCCCAGAGCGGGAGGGCGGCGAGAAACGGGAGGGCGATCCCGCGCGTCAGGATCGCGCCGCCGAACGCGCCGCCCGCCACGATCAGGGGCAACCAGCCGCCGCCGCGCGCGTGGCGGGTCAGCGCGACAAAGGCGAGGACGATCAGGAAGGTGAACAAGGTCTCGGAGAGGAGCAGGCGGGCGTAGACGGCGAACGGCAGATAGAGGGCGCAGAAGATCGCCGCGACCCGCGCCACGGCCCGGCGCTCGTGCCAGAGGCTGCTGAGGAGGTAGACGAGCGCGATCGTCGCCAGGCCCAGCGCGACCTGCACGATCCAGACCGGCACGACCCCCGGCCCGAAGAGCCGAAAGAGGGCGGCGAGCCCGGCGATGTAGAGCGGCGGGCGCAGCCAGATACTCTGGTCGAAGAAGGCCAGGCCGCGTCCATCGGCCAGGATCGCCGCCGCCGAGTAATACTCGCGCTCGTCCCCCAGCCACTCGCCGTGCGGCGCGAGCCACCAGACGAGCGCGCGCAACGCCAGCGCCAGGAGTAAGATCGCCGCGAGCCACGGGTCGGCGAGGAGCGCGCGGATCGGGGGCTGCGCCGTGTCCTGTGTCGGTGTGCTCGTTGCCCCGCTCCGGATGGTTGGCGGCGAGGCGACTAATGGCGGTGGCGAACTCAACGGGGGTACGGCAGGCGGTTGAAACCGCGCCTGCGGGCCTGCGGGCCACGAAACCCACCTTCGTGGGTTAGGGTCGCCGGTGGCTCGATCAAGTCTGCTACCCTTGGTAGCAGCACCACCGGACGCGGCGGCGCTCTCGGTGGGCACTGGGCTTGCTGTGTGTGAACGGCGCTGCATCATTGCCCACCCGCTCGTCCCGCGCCATGCCGGGCGATCGCCTCGCGGTAGACGGCGAGGTAGCGGCGCGCGATCTGCGGCCAGGTCAGTTCGCGCTCGACCCGCGCGCGGGCGGCGTGACCGAGGGTCGTCGCCCGCGCCGGATCGCGCAGCAGCGTCGCGATTGCCGCACCGAGCGCGTCCGCGTCGCGCTCCGGCATCAGCAGTCCATGCACCCCGTCATCGATCACGGTCGGCACGCCGACCACATCTGAGGCGACGATCGGCACGCCGCTCGCCATCGCCTCCAGCAGGGTGTTTGGCAGCCCGTCCACATTCCCGGCGTGGTCGTGGACCGACGGTAGCAGGAAGAGATCGGCGGCACCGAAGAGGGTCGCCATCCGGTCGCGCTCGATCCGCCCGGCGAAGAGGACCCGATCGGTCAGGCCGCGACGTGTTGCCTGTGCCGCTAGATCAGCCTGTAAATCTCCGTAGCCGAAGACTACCAGCCGCGCCGGACCGGCTTCCCGGACCGCTGCGGTGGCGAAAGCGTCGATCGCGACATCGATCCCCTTCTTGTGGACGAGTCGCCCGCCGGTCAGGACGAGCCTTTCGCCCTCGCGCAGGCCGAGTTCGCGGCGCACGGCGGCGCGCTCCTCCGGCGTGGCGGGCCGGAAGCGCGCCGGATCGACGCCGTAGGGGATTGTTGTCGTGCGGATTGGCTCGGCCCCCAACCCGGCGGCGCGGGCGGCGAGATCGGGGCTACAGGCGGTCACCGCCGCCGCCCGACGGAAGGCTGCCCGTGCCCCGCGCCCGATAATCGCTTTCCGCTCGGCCAGGAAGACATCCGAGCCGTGCAGGCTGACGACGACCGGCTTGCCCATCAATCGCGCGACGAGCGCCGCCGGTGGACCGTTGGGGATGACCCAGTGGGCGACGATCAGATCGGGCCGGAGATGGCGCACGAGGCGCGCGGTTGCCACGGTCGAGGCGGCGAGTGCGAGGGGGGCGGCGGCGTAGGCGGCACCCTTCAGGCCGACATCGCCACTGAGCGAGGAGGCATAACCCCAGACCTGGAGGCGGCGGATACCGGGGGCGTACCGGAACGGGTAGAGCTCGACGCCACGCTCGCGCGGGCCACGCCGTAGGCGCGGATGGGCGGGCAGCGCGAGACCGACCTCGTGACCCAGCGCGGCGATATTCGCCGCCAGTTCCTCAATGAACGGCGCGGTCGTGTCGCCCGGATAGAGTGGGTAGGAGGTCGTCAGCATCGCGATCCGCAAGGGGCGGTCGAGGCGGGCTAACTGGTCAGATCGCTCGGCGGTTGCTCCTACCATCGCCTAGCGTCCCGCCTGGGGGAAGGTGTAGACCAGCAGCCCCTCGCCAGCCTCGTTGCGGCGATCGAAGACTTTGCGGAAGCCGTTCCACTCGTCGGCACCCTCGTAGAGCGGGGCGAGGTCGGGGCGGCGGGTCGCGCGCTCGGTGAGGTGGTCGAGTTGCAGATGGGTGACGCCGTAGCGATCGCCGATCGCCTTGATCGTGGCGAGGTCGTCGAACGGGATCATCACACTCCGGCGCTCGCTGTGGAACGAGAATTCCCAGGGGTTGCGCGTCATCACGATCGCGTCGGCGGGGGTGTTGTCGCGGGTCCACCACGCGACCACCAGGGGGTTCGAGATCCGCAGGTCAGCCCGCCAATTCTGCTGCAACGTGTCCCATTGCGGCGTGAGGATGAGCGCCACGACAACGAGGACGCCGAGCGCGGCGGTCGCGCGGCTCCGCGCCTCCGCGAGGCGATCGTGCAGCCACCAGAGCCCCGACGCCCCCAGCAATGCCCCCCAGGGGATGAGGAAGAGGGTGTAGCGCCGCTCGTAGTGCCAGTAGGTGCCGATGAACAGGGCGTAGAGGGTCACGCTGACGCCGAGCGCCGCGAGGAGCGCCCGCTGTCGACCCCGCGCCACGATCGCGCCGAGTACAGCCGGGGCGAGGATCAGCAGCGGCAGGATTTCCCCCTCGCGCAGATCGCGCCAGCCCTCCCTGAACTGCTGCGCGATCTTCCCGCTCACCGCGTCGAAGCCGTAGCCGACGAGCAAGCGCGGGTGCGGCAGATCGCCGCGCCCCGCGTAGACGCTGTAGATCGTCTCCCAATCCCGATATTCTAGGAGCCAGGCATCGTGCGACTCGGTCGAGTAGAACGGCACGCCGAAGGTCAGCTGGTTGCGCACGCCCCACGGCAACCACACGATCGCCGCCACGGTCGCCGCGACGATTCCCCCGCCCAGAACCGCCCGCAACTGCCCGGCGCGCCACCCGCGCCAGAGCGCCCACGCCCCACCACCGGCCAGCAGGAGCGCCCCGCTCGGCTTGCAGAGGAGCAGCAAGCCGCCGAGGAGGCCGAGGAGCAGCCAACGAGTCGGCAGTCGGCAGTCGGCAGTCGGCAGTAGCCTCCTTAGAAGGCTTCGCCTTACGGGTGCCTCCGAAACCACTACCGACTGCCGACTGCCGACTGCCGACTCCGTACTCAGCCCCAGCAGCACCAGGCAGCCGAAACTCAGCAGCGTGAACGCCGTGTCGTTGAGCGGGTAGACGACGCCGTCGAAGAGGGCGGGACTGGCGGCGACGAGCAGGGCGGCGAGCAGACCGACGCGCGGCGACCAGGGCGAACACCCGACCCGGAAGACTAACCAGAGCAGCCCGACCATCACCAGCAGATTCGGCAACTTCGCCACGCCGGTCGAGACGCCGAAGAGGGCGAAGGCGACGGCGATCATCAGCGGTTGGAGCGGCGGCCAGGTCTCCGCCGGGTGCCGCACGGTCGGCCAGTCGCGGTAGAACTGAGCGACATAATCGACGGTGAAACCGCGCCCCTCTACCAGATTGCGGGCGACGACCGCGTTGTCGGCGTAGTCGGCGTGGTTGATCCACGGCACCCGCAGCAGATGTGGCAGCACGACCGCGACGTAGAGGGCGATCCCGCCCGCCGCGACCCACCCGGCCACGCGCGGGCGGTCGAGCGCCGCCCAGGTTGCTGCCAAGCCGTCGAGCAGGCGGACCCGCCAGCGCACGGCGATCGCCGCAGCGGTCGCCCAGAGGACGGCGGGGAGCGCGGCCAAGGCCCACGGCAACGCCACCGCGAGAGCCAGCGGGACGACGATGGCCGCGCCGGAACGCCCCGCCGTGGCGAGTCGCCCGCCACTGCCGCCGATCAGCAGCAGGAGCGCGCCGACAAGCGCCAGCGCGCCGAGCCAGTGCGACCAGACACCGCGCCAGAACGCCCCGACGTCGCGATCGAGCGGGACGAGGACCATCGTGTCGAGTTTGATCCCGAGATCGCGATTGTCGCCCGCGACTTTGCTCGTCGGCACGTCGAGCGCCAGGGTGAGGTCACCGCTCGTGCCGCCGCCGGGCAGGGCGATCTCGGTCGTCGCCTCCGCCATCGTGCCCCCGATCGGCAGCGTGCCGACCCGCTGCCCGGCCACGAGCAGGCGCAGCTCGCGCGGCCCGACTTCGGGCAGGGCTTGCGCCCGCACCGTCACCCGCGCCCGGCTGATCGCGCCCCATCCGGGCACGGTCAGGGTCGTCGGTTGGCCGCCTTTGCCGGTCCAGCGGTAGGAGTATTCGGCGAGTCGCTCATCGCCGTGGACCCTGCCCAGGAAAAGCTGATCGCCCGGACGTCCGACATCGAGCGCGAACGGCGCGCGCGGCCAGAGCGCGGCCAGGATCAGGATCGCCGCAGTCAGCAGCGGGAGCCCGAAACGCCGCAGCGCGACACCGCCCCCCCCGGTGCGCCGTGGCGACCATTCGGTGGGCGGTGTGGTTGATGGCTTTGTCTCGGCCGTGGCGTGTTCCGGCGACGCGACCGCGGGGGCGGCGGCGAAAAGCTGCTTCGGGCTGGCGACGCGGTCGATCTTCATAGGGCGGTATGGTACCAATGCTTGTCGGGCGGCGCTAGCCGAGATGGGGGACTGCTGATTGTCTGCGTGTACCCGCACCCCTTCTAACGCTTTCAGTGCCTTGCGGTATCGCGGGGGCAGTTTGGACGTGAAGAGGTTGGCGGATAAGAAGTATATGGTGCGTTATCGGTAGCCGTAGTTACTGGTGACCGGTGGGGAGGGGTGGTCACTCGTCGAAGCGCCAGAGGAGGAGGTCGTCGCGGTGGGCGACGAAGCCGACCCGCCGATGGAGCGCGTCGGCGGCGGGCTCATCGCGGCGCGCCGTGAGTGCGCCATGAATGCCAAGCTGTCTCGCCCAGCCGCCGAGCGCCCGATAGAGCGCAGTGCCGACGGCGCGCCGCCGCCAGCTTGGATGCACGATGATCAGCTCGATCCAGAGCGTGTATGGCCGGTCGCCGTCATAGGCAATCGGCTGGGCAATCAGGAGGCCGATCGGCAGATCGGCGGTCGCGATGTACACGCCGCCGGGCGCTATAACTTCGGCGAAGGAGGCTTCCCGCGCGAGAGTCGACGGGATCTCGAAACCGGACACCTCGGCGAGGGCGCGGGCGGCGGCGTAATCGCCTGGGCGGGCGGGCCGGATAGTTGGACCGCCCGCCCCGGCGCTGGATAACTCCCCGATCACAGGGTCAGCTTCACGATGCCGTCCTCGACGGCGATCGGGTATTGGCGCACCCGCACCTTCGGATTTGCCAGGCAGCGCCCGGTGGTGATGTCGAACTCCATCCCGTGCCAGGGGCAGGTCAGGATCTCGCCCTCGCGCACCCAGGCGAAGCGCCAGTCTGTCGCGGCGCTGCACGCGGTGGTGCCATTCACCGTCCCGGCGCAGAGCGGCCCGAACTGATGGGTGCAGATATTCGGCAGGGCATAGAACGCCCCGCCGACGTTGAAGATCCCGATCTCCAGATTCCGCACCTTAACGACACGGTGCGACCCCGGCGGCAACTCCGCCACCGGGCCGATGATATGCTCGGCCATCTGCGTCACTCACTCCGTTCGTAGGGTAGTCAGTCGTCAGTCGTCAATCGTCAGTGGCTTGGTGCAAGGCGAATATCTACAGACTGACACCGCCTCTCTGACAACCGACGACTGACGACTGACGACTACTTCCTCACCGGCGCCGGGATACCGAAGAGTTCCAGCGCGCTCGCGCCCATGATGTTGCGCTGCATCTCGGGCGACATCGGCAGCTTGAGCAACCCCTTGGGGTGATCGAAGTCGTGGTGCGGCCAGTCGGAGGCGTAGAGGGTGCGGCTGCCGTCCGGGTCGTAGAGCTTGATCGTCGCAACCAGGTCGCGCGGGTCGTCCGGCTCCTCGATCGGCTGGGTGGCGAACCACATCCGGTCGCGCACATACTCGCTCGGGCGCTTCTCCAGGAATGGGATCATCCGGCGGTACTCGTTGTAATACTTGTCCATCCGCCAGATCATGTACGGCACCCAGGCGATCCCCGCCTCGGTGAAGCCAACCTTCAATTCCGGGAAGCGCGCCGGGACGCCGGTGTGCATCAGGCTGACGAGGTTCGCCTGCATGGCGAAGGCATGCGAGAGCATCTGCCGCGCCCAGTGGTTCTCGAACTGATCGAGCTGATAGGGGAACTGCGGCGTCACCACCGTCACACTGTGCAGCATCACCGGCAGGTTGGCCGCTTGCGCCGCCCCAAGGATCGGGTCGTACTTCCGGTCGCCCCACAGCGGGTGGACCCCGGCGGTCGGCAGGTAGACGGCGACAACCTTGTCCTCTTTCGCGTAGCGCGCGATCTCCCGCGCCGAGTCGTGCGGATTCTGCGGGCAGGCGACGATCGCGCCGTAGAGGCCGTTGTCCTCGCGCAGCCACTCCTCGACGAGCCAGCGATTGTAGGCGTGCGAGATCTCGGTGGCGTACTCGATATTCGGCAGGACCGCGAAGAGGAGGAGATTGTCGGGGAAGAGGACCCCAAGGTCGATCCCGAGCTCATCGAGCCCCTGGCGCATCTCCGCCGGGGTGTGGACCGAGCGCGACGGGTGGCCGCCCGGGATCGGCGGATCGAGCTTCAATGCGGGCGCGAAGCCGGGGACATTCAGGTAGGAGGTCCCGCCGCCCATCACCTCCAGCGACTTGCGCCAGGGCTGCGTCATGTAGGGCGTCAGCGCCGCCGGGGTGTCGTTCACATGGATGTCGGCATCGACGATAATCAGATCGTCGGTCTTCCGCTTTCCCGGTGCTGCTACCATCGGCTATCCTCTCCTTGCCTTCCAGCCCTTGCCTGATCTGGTAATCGGTGCGTCTCGCGTCGGCCAAGTATAGCAAGCCTTCACCGGAGGCCAAAAATCGAGCCGCCGACGTGGATTCGAGATATCGACGGCGCGAACAACTGTGAATACACAATTGTGAGGTGCCATGCTGGTCAAAGAGGCCAAAGCTGTCGCGCGGCGGTGGGTGCTGGAAGAGGCGACGAAGCTCACCGGCTTCGGGGGGGCGTTCTATCACGGCTCGACCAATTGGCTTCCCGACGATGCCGACCTCCCGGCATCGTCCGACCTGGATGTCATGGTCGTCTTCACCGAGGCGGTCCCGGTGATCAAGCTCGGGAAGTTCGTCTACCAGGAGGTGCTGCTTGAAGTGTCATCCTTGCCAAGCGGCCAGCTTCAGTCACCGGATTTCGTCTTGGGCCAGTCGCACCTGGCGGGCAGTTTCCGGCTGCCGGGAATCATCGCCGATCCGTCGGGTCAACTGGCCCGACTCCAGGTGGCGGTGTCCCGAGACTACGCGAAGCGCCGCTGGGTCATCGCGCGTTGCGAACAGGTCAGGGACAAGATCGTACGGGGTCTTCGGGTGGCGCGCGAAGCCGATCCCTTCCACGATCAGGTGACCCCCTGGCTCTTCGCAACCGGCTTAACCACCCATGTGCTGCTCGTCGCCGGGATGGAGAACCCCACGGTGCGGCGGCGGTATCTGGCCGCGCGGGAACTCCTGGCCGATTACGGGCGCTCGGACTTCTACGCGCCGTTGTTGGAGCTGCTGGGATGTGCCGAGATGAGCCAGGGGCGGGCAATGCAGCACCTGGACAC
>CADCWN010000273.1 GCA_902806415.1 uncultured Thermomicrobiales bacterium
CGCCGACAGGCCGATCGAGCCGATCGCGGCCCAATACCAGACCTCTTCCGGCACCTGATCGGTGAACGAGAAATAGCTCTCCTGGGCATCCTTCGCCGCGCTCGTCGCGTCTTTCGCCATTATTAAGTCCTCCTTCTGCATCCTATGACTGAGTACGTCCCAACGGCGCACCCGGCGCTGTGCCACCATCGCGACCCCGCGTTGCACGCTCCCACCTAAGCAAATTCCGAGCCACTGGCTTGACCAGGCTCGATCGGGCATTATCAGCTGCGGGGGGCAGATCGATGCTAGAGGCCGAGCGTCCGTAAGTAGTGGCGATTGCGCTCCGCGCTCGCGCGCGGCGTACCCAGCCCCGGCAGGACGTCCTGCTCAACGACGATCCAGCCGCCGTACTCCCGCCGTTGGAGCCAGTCGAGCGCGTCGGGAAAGGCGACCGCGCCCCGGCCCAACTCGCAAAAGAGGCCGTTGCGCACCGCCGTGTGGTAGTCCCAGCCGCCCGCCCGCGCCTCGGCGGCGATCGCCGGGTGGCAATCCTTGAAGTGGATGTGTCGGATACGCGGCCAGAACCGTTCCAGCCCCTCCCGGACCGCGCCCACCGCGCTCGCGCCCGTGCCGTAGAGGTAGTGGCCGGTGTCGAAGACCAGCCCGATCGTCGCCGGATCGGTCAGATCGAGCAGGCGGGCGATCTCGTCCGGCGTCTCGACGAAGCCGGCGCAGTGGGGGTGGAAGGCGACACGCAAGCCCGTCTCTGCCGCGGCCGCACGGGCGACCGCGTTCACCCCGGCGGCGAAGGTGATCCAGTCGTCGGTCGGCAGCGCCTGGTCGGCGGCGATCCGACCCGCACTGTCGGTGCGCTCGGAGTCGGCGCCGTTCTCGTCGGCCAGGATGAGCAGCGGGCGGGTCGCTTGACCTGTCGTCGCCGCCGCCAGCAGCCGCGCCGTGCGGAGCGCCACCTCGGCGCCCGCGGCGTGCTGCGCGGCGTGGCGGAAGGCGACCGGCACGAAGGCTCCGACGAGATCCAGGTCGCGCCGCGCCAGTTCGTCGCGCAACGCGGCGGGCGCGGTCGGCATGAAGCCCCAGTCGCCGAGCTCGGTGCCGCTGTAGCCGGTGTCGCGCAACTCGTCGAGCATCTGCGCCGCGCCGATTGGTCGCGCGCCGAGATCGTCGAATTCGAGCAGCCCCCAGGAGCAGGGGGCGTTGGCGACGCGGATCGTGGTCATCACCCTTCCTCCCCGCCGAAGAAGTGGCGTTCTTTCGCGCGCTGCGTCTCCCACTCCGCCCGCACCGCCGCGACTGCGGGCTGCGCGCTGACCTCGGCGACCGGCACATCCCACCAACCCTCGTAGCCGGGGACGCCGACCAGGCGGTCATTCCTGATGTAAATGACCGTCGTGCGCTCGATGGTCTTGGCCGTCCCCAGCGCGGCGACAAACTCGTCATACCCCCGGCACTCGATGACGTGCGCGCCGAGGCTACGGGCGTTGGCGGCGAGATCGACCGGCAGGCGCTCGACATCGTCGCCGTGCCGATCATCGGGGAGGACGCCTTCTTGGGGGTAGACATAACGAGTGCCGAAGCCATCCTGGCCGAGCGAGCGGCTGAGCGCGCCGATACTCTTGTAGCCGTCGTTGTCGAGCAGGATGATCGTCAGCTTAAAACCCTCCTGGATCGCGGTGATGATCTCCGCCGAGAGCATCAGGTAGCTGCCGTCGCCGACCATGACATAGACCTCGCGCTCGGGCGCGGCCATCTTGATCCCCAGCCCCCCGGCGATCTCGTAGCCCATGCAGGAGTTGCCGTATTCGAGGTGATATTGCTGCGGGTGGCGCGTCCGCCAGAGCTTGTGCAGATCGCCGGGCAGGCTGCCGGCGGCGCAGACCATGATCGCCTCGTGGTCGCCGCGCTCGTTGACCGCGCCGATCAGTTCCCCCTGGCTCGGCAGGGGGGTGTTGCGGATCGCGTAGATCCGCTCGACCTCCGCCTCCCACTCGTCGCGGAGTCGCGCGATCTCGGCGCGGTACTCGTCCGCGACCCGGTGCCGGTCGAGGAGAGTGACCAATTCCTCGATCGTCGCGCGGGCATCGCCGGTCAGCGCCAGCGCCCCCTGCTTGGCGCTGTCGAACGCGGCGATGTTGATGTTGATGAAGCGCGCCTCGGGATGCCGGAAGGCGGTTTGCGAGGCGGTGGTGAAGTCGCTGTAGCGGGTGCCGATCCCGATGATCAGGTCGGCGTCGCGCGCGATGCGGTTGGCGGCGAGGGTGCCGGTCGCCCCGATCGCCCCGAGATTCGCGGGATGGTCGTAGCGGAGGCTGCCTTTCCCAGCCATCGTCTCGCCGACCGGGATCCCGACCCGCTCGACGAACCGGCCCAGCGCCTCGGTCGCCTCGCTGTAGAGGACGCCGCCCCCGGCGACGATCAAGGGGCGCTGGCTGGCGCGAATCCAGGCCGCCGCCTGTTCGAGCGCGGCGCGGTCCGCGCGCGGGCGACCGATTCGCCAGAGGCGGCGCGCGAAGAAATGGGCCGGGTAGTCGAACGCCTCGGTCTGCACATCCTGCGGCAGGGCCAGCGTGACCGCGCCGGTCGCGGCGGGGTCGGTGAGGACGCGCAGGGCGGCGGGGAGGGCGGTGAGCAGCTGATCGGGCCGATTGATCCGGTCCCAATAGCGGCTGACCGGGCGGAAGCAGTCGTTGGCGGAAAAATCCTGCGAGCCCTCACACTCGACCTGCTGCAAGACCGGCGCGACGTTGCGGCGGGCAAAGATGTCGCCCGGCAGCAGGAGGACCGGCAGGCGATTGATCGTGGCGGTCGCCGCGCCGGTGATCATGTTGGTCGCGCCCGGCCCGATCGAGGAGGTGCAGGCGAACGTTTGCAGGCGACGCTTCGTCTTGGCGTAGGCGATGGCGGTGTGGACCATCGCCTGCTCGTTGCGCGTCTGATAGTAGCGGAAGTCGGGCGTCTGCCCGAGCGCCTGCCCGATCCCGGCGATGTTGCCATGCCCGAAGATCCCGAAGCAGCCGGCGAAGAAGCGCCCCTCGATCCCATCGCGCTCGACCCACTGCTGCCGCAGGTAGGTGATCAGCGTCTGCGCCATCGTCAGCCGCACCGTCCGTTGCCCGCTCATATCCCCTCACTACCTTTCGTCGCGCGCCGCCGCTGAGGTTGGCTGCATCGTAGCAGCTTTGGGTGGCTGACCTCTCCCCGCCGCTGCGGCGGCGACCCTCCCCGACGCGGGGAGGGTAAGGACAGGAATATCCAACATGGCAGGTGGCGGCGAGGCGTGGTGATGGCCGTGGGCGAGTTGCCCACTATGGCAGCTCGATCGTCGGCAGGAAGCGCGGCGGCTGCCAGACCTGGACCGTTTGCTCGAAGGCGTAGGCGAGGCGGATGAGGGTTGGCTCGCTATGGGCGGTCCCCATGAAGGTGATGTTGACCGGCAAACCGTGGGCGTATCCGGCGGGGACCGTCACCA
>CADCWN010000274.1 GCA_902806415.1 uncultured Thermomicrobiales bacterium
ACCTGATCGCGAATTCCTCCTGCAAGCTGAGACAATTCCGCGCGATTGCCACGCGTTACGACGAGACCGCCCGCAACTTCCTCGCCGCCGTCTATCTGGCCGCGACCGTCATCGTCCTCAACTGAGGACACGCCCTAACTACTCGCGTGGCGGGTGTTTCGTCCGCGTGGCAACGCGGCAACTCGACCTGGTATCGCCAATCCGTACTCCTGCTGCCGAGGAATGGATCGGCGTTCCAAACCACGCCACACGGATGCTGGCTGGCGGCTGATGGCGGTGGCAAACTTGATCGGGCTATCGACTTGATTGCTGACCTAACCCGCGTAGGCGGGTTTCGTGGCGACCGCCGTCGCCCCCAGGCGCGGTTTCAACCGCCTGCCACCGCCATCAGCCGCCAGCCACCACGATGCCAAGTTTTCTCCCGAAGCTAATATGAGATTCCTATCCGCCCCCCGCCGTGCCTCGCAGCACAGCCGACGCCCGCCCCGACTTCGGGGCAGCACATTGACGCCGCACAACTGCGACCTACGACCGCGCCACCTCGGCCAGGTAGTGCGCGCGGTTGAGCGGATTCGGGCCGACGCGCGCTCGCATCGGTCTCTCGCCGGTCACCGGGACATACCCGGCGAAGCTCGACACCCAACTCCCCTCGCCGCGCGTCAGCGTCGGCAGCTGTTGCTCGACGGCGCGCAGTTCCGCAGTCGGGATCGCGCAGAGGATGCGGTACGACGAGTCCTCGCGGAGCGCGTTCCGCATCGTCGCGCGCGCGTTCACCAATGCGCCGAAGACCGCGCCGAACGTATCCTCCGGGATATCGAGGTCGAGGTCTTCGATCGGCTCGCAGACAGCAGTGTCGGCACCGCGCAGCGCCCGCATCAGCACGAGCGGAACCAGCTTGCGGAAGTCTGCGGCGGTGCTCACCGGACACATCCCCGCCTGGGTGAGCGTGACGATGCAGTCGGTCACCTCCCAGCCGGACAATCCTTGCTTGAACGTCTCGTAGACCGTCTCCTCGACGGCGCGGTAGAACGCGAGCGGCAAGGCACCCAACTCGCGAAGATAATGGAGGCCACTCCCGGGCTCGGCCGCCTCGACGCGAAAGCCGACCGTCGCGTAGAACGGATTCCCCTACGCGTAGATGATCTCGGCGGCCTCGCCGGTGCCGACCGGGCGCTCGATGCAAATCGCCCGACTCGGTCCGAACGTCGCGCCGATCCCGTATTCGCGCGACAGCGTCTCCAGCACGACTTCTTTCTGGATCTCGCCGTAGAGGCGGACCGAGATCTCGCCTTCGTCGTTGCGCTGCCGCAGCGAGATCAGCGGGTCCTGCTCCGCGAGCTCTTCCAACGCCGCCCGCAAGCGCGTAATCCGGCCCGGCTCGACCGGGCGCACGACACTCTCAAGTGCCGGTGGCGGGAAGGCACGGGCGGTCTCACGGAAACTCGCGCCCTCGTCGCCGAGTTGATCGCCGATGTGCGCCGCCCGGAGCCCGTGCAGGCCGACGATCTCCCCGGCACTCGCCGCTTCCGCCGGTGCGACGGTCCCGGACGCGAACCGATCGATGCCGGTGATCCGCCCCGCGATCCGCCCCGGTTCGCCGAATGAGTCGCGACGCCGGAGCACCACCCGTTGCCGCACCGCCAGGCTGCCCGCGAAGAGTCGCACGTAGACCAGTTTCTCCCCGGAGGCCCGGCGGGCGATCTTGAAGACCGTGGCTGCGACCGGTGCGTCCTCCCTCTCGTCGGCCCCCGGGAGCCACTCCTCGATCCCGGCGAGGAGTTCGGGGACGCCGACGCCGGTGATTGCCGACCCGAAGAAGACCGGGACGATCTCGCCCCTCGCGATCTGCGCCCGGAGCGCCGCATCGAGGAAGGGGCCGCTCGGGACGCCGCCGGTGCGCTCGAACTCCTCGATCACCCGCTCGTCCGTCTCGGCGAGGAAATCGATCACCGGATCGCGCCAGGCCGGGTCCGCGCGATCGGGCGTGACGACCCTCGCCGCCCGGTCGCCCAGCCCGACAGTGGCATTCATCGCCACGACGCGCAATCGCAGCTTGCGGCGAATCTCCCCGAGGACCACCTCGCCGCGCGCGCCGAGACGGTCGATCTTGTTGGCGAAGATGAGGGTTGGGAGACCGGCGACGCGGATCGCCCGCGCGAGGCGACGGGTCTGGGGCTGCACGCCCTCGACGGACGAGACCACCAGCACCACGCCGTCGAGCACGCGCAGCGACCGCTCAACCTCCGCGACGAAATCCGCGTGTCCGGGGGTGTCGATCAGAATGACCTTGCGGGTGTTCAGCTGGAACGACACCACGGCGGATTGGATGGTGATGCCGCGGGCGCGTTCCAACTCCAGGGTGTCGGTTTGGGTCGTGCCCTTGTCGACACTGCCGACCGCGCCGATGACGCCGGTCTCGAAGAGGATACGCTCGGTGAGGCTGGTCTTACCGGCGTCGACGTGCGCCAGGATCCCGATATTGACAATCGCCATGCGCGCCACCCCCGTTGAAGCACCTTCCGACTGCCGGATTCTTCAACAGTTGCCGCATGGGATCCTCTTCCTGCCTCGCGCGAAGGTATCGAAATCGACCGACCTGCCTCAGGGTGCGCCGCGAAGCGGCACGCACCCGACTCGCGGCACCGGACTGCCGCGCATCTTGCCACGAGAGGCGCGGCGGCGCAAGCGGGAAACCGCATCGCTTGCCACCGTCGGCAAACGAGCGTGATGGTGTTGCTCGGCGAGGAGAACGAGAGAAACTTGTCGCCGCCCAGCGGCCGCAGCGCGTGTGCAGGGAACAGAACTCTACTGAGGTCTTGTAGAATGAATCGGTCGTCGATGTGTTGTCGGCCATGTGCCAGCCGCGAGGGCCAAAATACTCAGACCCCAGTTCAGAACCCATCAATGAGGAAGCGGTCGATGAACGAACGAAATCCGCGTTCTGGTTCGGCTTTTCAAGCCATTCGGGCGATCGACTATACGGTCATCTTCGTGCGCGACATGGCAGCGATGCGTCGTTTCTATGAAGACATCCTCGGTTTTCCGCTGTTACGCGAGCTTTCGCCGCGTTGGATCGAATATCGGGTGGGCGACAACACCTTGGCCCTGGCCAGGCCGGGCCTCACTGCAGCGGATATACCGACGCCCAACGGTAGCGCCTCGCTGCAGCTGGCATTCAAGGTTTCCGCCCCCGAAGTTGATCAGTGCGCCGACGAACTCATGCGACAGGGCGTCAATCTGCTCTCACCGCCCACCGATCAGGTCTTCGGACATCGCACGCTGTTCTTCCGCGATCCGGATGGGAATCTCCTGGAGGTGTTTGCGGACATATAGTTGTCGAGAGGTCGGCCGAGAGCTTGTGAGAAGCAGCTTGTCTTGGCGAAGCGCCGGGCGGTGGTGAAGGATTGAACCGCTTCCGTCGATGCGGGAGTAGAGGGCCGGTGTGCTGGCAAGTCATCCCGCGGCGGCACGCTCGCGCCCACACGCCGCCCATCGCGAACGTACAGCAGAATAGCCCGGATTAGCCGACGCATGCGGTGCTTGGCTGGCTACCAATCCACCGCGTCACGTTGTATACTTAGGCACGCGGCGTTCTCTGCGAGCGCCGCCCTTGCGTGGGTATTCGGCTGTGATGGCGCGTGGTGTAATGGTAACACAAAGGACTTTGAATCCTTCGTTCCAGGTTCGAGCCCTGGCGCGCCAGCCAATCGCATCGCCCACGGTATCGGTAGTGGGCCGAGCACCAGCAGCGGCTGACCGTTGGTCAGCAGGTCGCCTTATCTAAGGGGAGAGCGGTGACGCCCGACTCCGCAACGCCAGTGACCGATCTCGCACCCGCGCCCGAACCGGACGAGCCCCCATCACCCGAGCGGCGAGGACGCCGCTGCGCCGCGATCATCCTCGCCGCCGGGCGGGGGACGCGGATGCGTTCGCGCCTCGATAAGATGCTGCACCCCGTCGCCGGTCGCCCCCTCTTCGACGCCGCCATCGCCGCCGCCAGCGGTTGTGAGCCGGTCCAAACGGTCCTCGTCGTCGCCCCGCACAACGCCGAGCAGCTGCGCGCCTATGCCGCGCCGCGCTACCCCGATCTCGCGTTCGTCGTGCAGACTGAGCAGCTCGGGACCGGCCACGCGCCCGCGATGGCCCTGCCGCTCCTCGACCCCACGATCGACGACGTGATGATCCTCTTCGGGGATCACCCGCTCGACACGCCCGAGATGGTCGCGGCGACCCTCGCCGAGCACCGCGCCAGCGACGCGCTGGTCACGATGGCCGCCTGCGTCCACCCGACCGGCGGGCAGCACGGGCGGCTCACGCGCGATGATCGTGGACGGATCGTGCGGATCACCGAATGGCGTGAGGCGGTCGGCGAGGAGCCCGGCCCGAAGGAGATCAACAGTGGGATCCACTGCTTCCGCCTCCCCTGGTTGGCGGAGCAGTTGCCGCTCCTCCCACGCCACGCGAGCAATGAGTACTATCTGACCGACCTGATCGCCGTCGCCGCGCGGGGCGCGAGCGGCGACCGCCCGTGGCCGGTCGCGGCGGTGACGGTCGATCTCGACGCCGCGATGGGCGTCAACGATCGGACCCACTTGGCCGCCACCGAGCGCCTCGCGCGGCGTGGCATCAACACCCGGCACATGCTGGCGGGCGTGACGATCACCGACCCGGAGACGACCTACATCGAGTATGACGTGACGATTGGGCGCGACACGATCATCCTGCCCGGCAGCAGCCTGACCGGGCGCACGACGATCGGCGCGGGCTGCACGATCGGCCCCGCCGCCCGGATCGCCGACAGCGCGATCGGCGAGGGGGTCGCGATCCGCGACTCGACGATCGAAGAATCGGAGGTCGGGCCGGGGACCGACATCGGCCCCTACGCCCACCTGCGCCCCGGCGCGCGGATCGCGGGCGGGGTCCACATCGGCAACTTCGTCGAGATCAAGAACAGCGCGATCGGGTCCGGCACGGCGATCGGCCACGTCAGCTACCTCGGCGACGCGACCGTCGGCGAGGGGGTCAACATCGGCGCGGGCGTCATCACGGCGAACTACGACGGCGCGCGGAAGCACCGCACGACGATCGGCGACGGGGCGTTCATCGGGGTCGATACGATCCTCCGCGCGCCGGTCGAGGTCGGGGCGGGCGCGATCACCGGCGGTGGCTCGTTCGTCAACCGTGATGTTCCCGCCGGGCAGAAGGTGGTCGGTATCCCGGCCCGCCCGATCCCGCGCCACGCGCGCGCCGACGAGCGCGTCAAGCCGGCAGAACAGCCGACCGATCGACAAGCAGGTGAGGGGTAATGGACGGGCGGTTGCAAGTCTTCACCGGCACTGGGAACCCCGCGCTCGCCGAGGCGATCATGCGGTTCCTCGGGGTACCCCTCGGGCGGGCGATCGTCGGGCGCTTCAAGAACGGCGAGACGCGCGTGAAGCTTGATGAGAATGTGCGCGGCTCCGACGTCTTCATCATCCAGTCGATGCAAGCCCCGGTCAACGAGCACCTGATGGAGATGCTGATCATGATCGACGCGGTGCGGCGCTCGTCCGCCTCGCGGATCACGGCGGTCATCCCCTACTACGGCTACGCCCGGCAGGAGAAGAAATCCTCCGGGCGGGAGCCGATCTCGGCCAAATTGGTCGCCAATCTGCTCGTCACCGCCGGGACCGACCGGATCCTGACGGTCGATCTGCACGCCCCGGCGATCGAGGGCTTCTTCGACATCCCGGTCGATCACCTGCGCGCCGCGCCGCTCCTGACCGACTTCTTCCGCCTCCAGGAGATGCGGAACGTCGTCGTCGTCAGCCCGGACGCCGGCGGGGTCGGCCGAGCCGAGGATTTCCGCATCCGCATCGGGGCGGATCTGGCAATCATTGCCAAGAAGCGCGCCGAGGCCGATCGCCCGGAGGTGATCGAGATGGTCGGCGACGTCGCCGGCAAGACGGTCGTCATCGTCGACGACATGATCAGCACCGGTAGCACCCTCGTGGAGGCGACCACCACCCTGCGCGCGCGCGGGGCCGAGGCGATCTACGCCTGCGCGATCCACCCGCTCTTCGCCGACGGCGCCGGGCGGAAGATGCGCGAGGCCGGGATCGCGCGCGCGGTCGTCACGGATACCGTCCCGCTCCGCGAGAGCGAGCGGGACAGCGCCATCGAGGTCCTCTCCGTCGCCCCGCTCCTCGCCGAGGCGATCATGCGGATCCACAAGGGGCTCTCGATCAGCGCGCTATTCAGTTAGGAGTCCGTAGTCCGTAGTCCGTAGTCCGTAGAATCTGCTTGCTGGGGCACTGCCCTGGTGAAAAAGTACCCGATTACTGGCAAGACTCTACGGACTACGGACTACGGACTACGGACTGGAGTGAAGCGACATTGGAACCTGCTAGTTGGTACGAGCTGGTGGCTGCGGTGGCCGCCCTCCTGCTCGTCAGCCTCACCGCCGCCACCGAGGCCGTCCTGGCCCAGATCACACGCCAGCAGCTCCGCAAGGGGCTCGAAGTCAACGGCCGCGCCGCGCGCAGCGTCGAGCGGCTGATCGCCCGCCCGCACGCCTATGGCGGCTCGATGACCCTCCTCCACACCATCGGCGCGGTCGCCCTGGTCACCCTCACCGCCTCGATCTTCCTCCGGCAGGGGGTGCCGGGCGGGCTCTGGAGCGCCTTCATCCTCAGCAGTATCCTCCTGCTGATCGTCGGCCATAGCCTGCCGCGCGGCCTCGCGCGGCGCAGCGTCGATCAGGCGGCGACCGGGCTCTCCGGCTTCGCGATCCTCGCCACGACCCTCGCCTCGCCGCTCGTGCTCCTCTACGACGGCCTCACCCGCCTCGTCCTCCTCGTCGATCGGCGACCACGCCCCAGCACCCTGAGCGAGCCGATCGACGAGGAGGAGTTGCAGGCGGTCCTCGGGCCGGAATATACCAATGGTGAGCAGATCGAGGACGCCGAGCGGGTGATGATCGACGCGATCCTCGACCTGGAGGATCGGACCGCGCGCGACATCATGGTGCCGCGCCTCGACGTCGTCGCCGTGCCGGAAGATGCCTCGATCGCGGAGATCGTCGCGATCATCCGCCAGGCCGGGCACTCGCGCGTGCCGGTCTACCGGGGGGCGATCGACAACGTCATCGGCGTCCTCTACGCCAAGGACCTCCTGCGCTTCGTCCCGGACAATACCGTGCCGGTGCCGCTCGGTGAATTATTGCGCCCGATCGATCGGGACATGATCGTGCCGGAGTCGAAGGCGGTCGTGGCGCTCCTGCGCGAGATGCGCAGCCGCAAGCGCCACCTCGCCCTCGTCCTCGACGAGTACGGCGGCACCGCCGGGATCGTCACGATCGAGGATATCCTGGAGGAGATCGTCGGCGAGATTAACGACGAGCACGACCCGACGACGGCACCGGAGATCGAGGAGATCAGCGACCATGAGTTGCTGGTGGACGCGCGCACCAGCGCCGAGACGGTCAGCGACCGGCTGAATCTGCACTGGACCGAGGACGAGGAACACTCGACCCTCGGCGGCCTCATCCAGCGCGAACTCGGGCGCCTGCCCGACGAGGGCGAGGAGGTCGAGATCAACGGCGCGCACATCACTGTCCTCGCGGTCGAGGGCCATCGCCTCAAGCGGCTGCGTGTCGAGAAGATCGCGACCGGCCAAAACGGGAACGGCCACGCCCACACCGAGGGGGCCGAGCGCGCGGGCAGCGGGAGCGACGCGGCGAAGTAAGCCACCTGGAGGTGCATTCGGTCCGCGCCGATATCGCCACCCCTACATCGGGCAGCCAGCGCGTAATTACTCCCTAACTTTAGGGGAGGTTACCACGACACACCTGTCGTCTGGACAGTCATCTGTCCTCGCAATGGGAAGGGAAGCACCCACTCCCGGAGTATAAACCCGTCAGCGCCAGTTAATGTCGGGCAGAGTGCCGTCTATAGCGGGAGGGACATCTGCTATGGTGACATTCGAGGATGTGCGCGATTGGGCGCTGGCACTCCCCGGCGTGGAGGAGGGCACGTCGTACGGCACAGCGGCGTTCCGGGTGCGCGGCAAACTGATCGCCCGCCTGCGTGATGAGGACGGCGCGTTAGTGGTCAAGGTCGATCCGGGCTACCGGGAGGCGCTGATCGGCGCGGCACCGGAGATCTATTTCATGACGCCGCACTATGCGCGGTATCCGGCGGTGCTGGTGCGCCTCACGGCGGCGAACGGCGACGAGTTGCGCGATCTCCTCACCGATGCCTGGCGCGATCAGGTGCCGAAGCGCCTGCTGGCCGACTTCGACGCGCAACGACGAGCAGACTGAACGCGGAGCGGGCAGCATCTAGCGCCGCGTTTCGCCGATGACTATTGAAGTAGCCTGCCCGTCCCCACCCTCCCCACGTCGGGGAGGATCGCCGCCGGGGCGGCAGGGAGAGGTCACCCCTCGCCCGACCGTCGGCTCTAGTCCGGCTTCGGCAGCAGCCCGCGCGCGATGACGTAGACGGCGGCCTGCGTGCGGTCGCGCGCGCCGAGCTTCTGGAAGCGGATATTCTGGAGCGCCTCGCGCACGATCCCGATCACGGTACTCTCGACCTCCGGGGCGAGGCGTGCACCGCTCACCTGCTGCAGCGCGAGTTCGAGTTTCGGCATCTCCTGGAGCGAACTCGCCAGCGTCCGCAATTGTGCCGTGATCGCCGGGCCGTGGCCCGAGGCCGGTCGCCGCAGATCGCCGATACAGCGGCGTAGATCGGTCATCGCCGTCTGGAGGAGCTGGCGCACAACCCCGGCCTGCTCGCGCGCGGCGGCGGGGTTGCGCTCCACCAGGCGGTCGAGAAGTTCGGTCTTCAGGTTGAGATAGGCGAGGTTCTGGGCCACGCCATCGTGGATCTCGCGGGCGATCCGGCGACGCTCCTGGGTGATCGCCTCCTCGACCTGCTCCGGCAAGACCGCCTTCGCTAACTGGCCGCGCAAGGCCAGGGTGTGCAGCGTCAGGCTCAGCGTCGTGGCGAGGGCGATCAGCTCGCGCTCGGCCTCTGGATCGAGCGGCCGCAGACACCCCTGTAAGACGACGATCCCGTGCAGGGTCTCACCGGCCACCAGCGGGATGACGAAGCTGCGCGGCTCGCCGGGCAGCTCGACCGGGCGCGCGGCGCGCGGCGGTCCGCTCGCCTGCACGGTCGCCAGCCACCAGCCCTGGATCTGCTCGGCGATGGCGAGCGGCGCAATCGTTGGTTGCCCGCGATCAGGAGCGTCAAGGCGATAGGCCAGGCCGAGCTGCCCGTACTCGTCGCGGTCGAAGAAGAGGCAACAGGCCGGGCGCAAGACGGCGCTCAGCGCGGCGACCCCGCGACGGGTGGCGTCGGCGACCTCGCGCGCGGCGGCGATTCGGTCGGCGGTCGGCACATCGCCGAAACGACCGGCGGGCGGAGCGGGCGGCGGGACGGTTGGGATCATGGCTCCTGCTCTACTCTCGCTCACGATTGAGCCTGCTCGCGCAAGAGCCGCGGCAGGACGATCTCGATCCGCGTCCCCGTGCCGGGTCGGCTCTGGATATGGGCCGCACCACCGAGGCTCTCGGCCCCCTCGCGGACCGCGTGCAAGCCCATCCCCTCCTCGCGCCTGAGGATCGCCTCGGCGTCGAAGCCGACCCCGTCATCGGTCACGCTCAACAGGACATCGTCGCCGAGCCCCCGCAACTCGACGCTGACCAGCTTGGCGCGCGAATGGTGCCGCACATTGGCGAGCAGTTCCTGCGTCAGCCGGTAGGCGCGCGTCTCGACCGGACCCGCCAGGCGCCCCTTGAAACGACTTTGGAAGGTCGCGCGGATCCCGGTCTGCTGCTGGAACGCGGTCAGTTCGTCGCGCAGCACCGACTGGAGGCCCAGCAGATCGAGGCTGGAGGGGCGCAGGCTGCCGATCATCGTCCGCAGATCCTCGATCCGCTCGGCGAGTTGGCGGCGCGTCTGCCCCAATTCGTCGCGGCAGCGCTCGTGCCGACCCAGCTCCGAGAGGCGGATGCAGGGGTCGAGCCGGTAGCTGCTCGACGCGAGTTCTTGCAACGCGCCATCGAGGACGCCATCGACAAGCGCCTTGCGCTCGGCCTCCTGGGCCTGGAGGGCCTGGTCGAGCAACCGTCGCCGCACTTCGCCCTTGGCACGCAGGACGCCATAGAGCCGCCCATGCTCGATCGTCACGGCGGTCTGCGCGGCGACGGTCGTCAGGAATTCGATCTGCTCATTCGAGAAGGCGTGCTCGTGCGCGCTGACCACGGCCAGCACGCCGAAGGTGCGACGTCGCAGTCGTAGCGGCAGATAGAGGGCCGACCCGGCCCGCCCCCCGCCAAATTCGGCGAGCGCCACTGGCAGGGGGGCCACCCCGTCGAACGCGGCGGCGGTGTCGAAGTGGGCCCGCTGCGCGCCGCGAGTCGCCGCCGAGAGGGCGTCGGACCCGAGCGGCACGGCAGCGTGGACGGAGCCCGGGGCATCGTCGCGCGCCCCCCAGGCGGTCAACGTCGCGCCCCGCTGCCCCTTCCCCTCGGTCTTCCCCTCGTCAAGGATCGCCAGCAGACACGCCCCCCGCACGACATCGGCGACGCGCGGTTGCAGGCGGGCGAAGAGCGCGCCCGACTCGCTGCTGGCGGCGGCGGCGAGGGCCAGGCCGATCTCGTTCAGGGCTTCGAGACGCAAGGTCCGGCGCCGCAACTGCTCGTAAAGGATCGCGTTCTCCAGTAGCAGCGTCAGTTGCCCGGCGACCGCACCGGCGAGGCGGATCCGCTCCGCCGTGAGCGGCGAGGGGCCGTCGGCGGGTCGGTCAAAGTCGAATAGCAAGATCCCGATCGCGTCGCCGGCGCGCCCGCGGATCGGCACCAGCAGCAGCGCCCCCATCGCCAGATCGCCGACGAGCGCGGCGGGCAACAGGTCGGCGGCGCGCGGGTCGATCAACGGTCGCGGATCGTCAGTCAGCAGGGCGCGATCGATCACGGGGAGGGGCTGCGGGTCGGGGAAGAAGCGCCTCAGCGCGGTAACAGCGGCATCGCTCAGGTCGACGGTGGCGGCGGGCTCGAAGCGCTCGCCGAGTGGCTCGCGCAGCAGGGCGTAGGAGCGATTCGCGCCGAGCGCCGCGTGGACGTGGCCGACAACCTCCTGCAAGACCTCCTTCGGCGTCGCGCCGTGGCTGAGGTCGCCTTGGATCGTCAGCAGGGTCCGCAGGTCCGCGTTCTCCGCACGCAGGAGTGCCAGATCGTCGCCCGCGTTCGCGCCCGGCCACAGCTCCGGCACTGAATTGGCGGCGGGATACACCGCAGTCACCGCATCACCATATTTCCCACTTCATCGCCAGCCTCGACACGCGCGGCCCGGACCATCGCGGTTTCGCACCGCCGGATATGGCCGCGCAACGGGCGAATGGAGCAATCCCCCCGCCCGTCCATTGTACCGGTCCACGACACGACGCAGAAGTCTTTTTCGACGGTACTTATGTCCTGCTTACCCTCGGCGGTGGGTCCAGGAGAAGAGAACAACGCGCGGCGCGGCTGCGGGAACAATTCGTGCTATCCCGGCGTAATAGCTGCTAAGGACCGCCGACGCGAGGCCGCGTCGACGTTGTCGACGTACGCCGGTCGCGACCGATTACGCCAAGGAGCACCCGATGATCTTCCGAGGATTTGGCAAGCGCCGCTACCCCCCCGAGATCGAGGAGCGGATCCCCCCCGGCCAGACCCTGACCGAGAAGTGGCCGATCCTCACCTACGGGCGTGTCCCGCGCTTCAACCCGCAGACCTGGGATCTGCGCGTCACCGGGCTGGTCGAGGAGGAGAAGCGCTGGACCTATGAGGAGTTCATGGCCCTGCCGCGCACGAAAGTCACGGCGGACATCCACTGCGTGACGACCTGGAGCCTGCTCGGCAGCGAGTGGGAGGGGGTCAGCGTCCGGGAGTTGCTGCGCGATGTGCGGATCAAACCCGAGGCGCGCTACGTGATGCAGCATTGTGACGGCGGCTACACGACCAATCTTCCGCTCGACATCTTCCTCGACGACGATGTGCTGCTCTGCTACCGGCGCAACGGCGAGGACATCACCCCCGACCACGGCTGGCCGCTGCGCCTGGTGGTGCCGAAGCGCTACTTCTGGAAGAGCGCGAAATGGGTCCGCAGCCTGGAGTTCATGGCGCGCGATCAGCTCGGCTTCTGGGAGAACCTCGGCTACAACAACAACGCCGATCCCTGGCAGGAAGAACGCTTCTCCTAACGCGCCTGCGGCCCATTATCCCAGTCCCGCACCCCGCGCGGCGTTCTGCCGCGCGGGGTGTACATCCTCCTCAACCTGCCGGGGGCCATGCTACACTTGGATTGTTGCGCTCCCATCACCACCACCACTCGCGCCCGTGCTCGCCATAGCTACCCCTCGGGAGTCGACTATGCCGCTCCAATTTTCCACCGCCTGCCTGCCCCGCTCCCCGCTGCGGACCAGTTTCGCCACTGCGCGCGGCTTGCACCTGGGGGGGATCGAGCTCGCGCTGACGCCCCTGCTCCTGCGGCGCGGCCCGGAGCGGATCGCGCGCCTCGCCGAGCGGCACGAACTCGCCATCCGCAGCCTCGACCTCAGCCCACTGGGGGAACTGGCGCACGACCCGGCGCTGGTGCCCCGGCTGGCGGCCTTCGCGGCGGCGTTACCGGGCTGCGGTGTGGTGGCGCTGCCGACCCCGCGCGATTGGGGCGTGACGCCGGGCGGGCTGAACGGCTTCCTCGCCCTCCTCGGCGCGCACGGCGACGCCCTGGGCGACCGGGCGACCCTGACGCTGATCAACCCGCCTGGCGGCACCAACACCCCGCCGGGGCCGCTCGATCGCTTCCCGCAGTTGCGGCGGGTCGTCGAGGAGTGGGATTTGGGCTACACCTTCGATACGAGCCACGCGGCGAGCGCGGGGTGGGTGATCACCGAGCCGCTGCCGTCGATGGGCGCGCGGCTCCGCAACATCCACCTCAACGATTTCCGCCAGCCGCCGGGGCTCGATGGGCGCGGGCCTGCGACGCTCCTGCCTGCCGGGGTGCGGGCCTGGCAATTGGGTCGTGCGCCGGGTGAGGGGGTGCTGCCGTTGCGCGCCTTCCTGCGTGCCCTGCGCCGCCGCGAGTATGACGGCCTGATCACGCTGAATCTGCGCGAGGTCGGTGCGCGGTCCTGGTGGCCGCCGAGCCTCGGCGCGCGCCTGATCGCCGCGACCGGCTTCTGCCGCGCCGCGCTTGACACCTATCACCCGCGCCAGCCAGGCGGCGCGCGCCCGACCTTCGAGACACCGGGAACCTCGGCCGAGACGGAGAACGAGGGGCGGCGCGCGTAGCGCCCTGGTGACACGCGGGGGACCATCAGCGTTCTCCCGAATAGATTCGCTCGATCGCGCCACTATGGGGAGAGGGAACCGGCGATGCAACTGACCGGCGAGGGGATGGCACCGCGCACGACGCCGCGCGACCGGGCGCGACGGTTGGCGGCGCTCCCGCCCGCAGCCTGGCTCTTCCTCGGCCTGCTGGCGACCTCGATCGCCGTGCTGGTCGCTGCCCCCTGGCCGGCGGAGCTAAAATTCCGCGCGGTCCTGCACGGCCTCTGCGCCCAGCGACCTAGCCATTCGTTCGCGCTCGGGGGGACGGATCTGCCGTTCGACGCGCGGATGGCCGGGATTTATGGCGGCGCGCTGACCACCGCCTTCTTCCTGCTGGCGCGCGGGCGCTGGCGGGCGATTCGCCTCCCCTCGCGCGGCATCCTGGCGACCCTCGTCCTCTTCGTCGCCCTGATGGGGGCCGACGGCGTCAACTCGACGTTGCAGGATTTCGGGCTGCCCTACGCCTACGAGCCGCAGAACTGGCTGCGCCTGGGGACGGGGCTGCTGATGGGGGTATCCCTGGGCGTGATGCTCCTCTACCTCCTGAACGCGACCCTCTGGGCCTGGGTCGCGCCCCCGCAACTGGTCGCGGGCTGGGGCGAGTTCGCGGCGATCCTGACGCTCGTCGGCGGCTTCGGGCTGCTCGTCGGGTCCGGCTGGGGCTGGCTCTACCTGCCGGTAGCGACCGCGCTCACGGCAGGCGCGGTCGGCGTCGTCCTCACCCTCGCGCTGACGCTGCTGATCCTCCTCTACGGGCGCGAGAACCGCGCCCGCCGGGCGACCGACGTGGCAGGCTTCGCCTCCGTCGCCCTCCTCCTCGGCTACGCCGTCATGGCCCTGATCGCCGTCGGCCGCTGGTACCTTGAGACGACGTTGGGGATCGTCCTACCCCTTTAACGAGTGACGAATAGGCTCGACGGGAGGGCTATCACCGTAGGTGGCCTACCCCGTACCCTCATTCGTCACTCGTCACTCGTCACTCGTCACTCGTTACGGCCATTTCGTCCCCGGCCAGTCGGCGGTGGCACGCTCGTCCTCGCGGGCGTCGCGGTCGAGTTCTTCCAACTCCTCGCCGAGCGCGACCAACTCCTCGTGTAGGAGTGCCTGGCGGTCGATCAACTGGCGGCGGTGGCGGGCGCGCAGGACGCGCAGATCGGTGCTCGGCAACTCGAAGCGGTGATCGGGATACTCTTCGAAGTCGCGCTCGCCGGAGTCGTGCGCCTGGCGATAGAGCCAGACAGCGTTCGGCTCGTCCACCTGGATCAGCCGCATCCGACCGTCGGGCATCCGCAGCCAGAGGCGCAACTCGGCGGCGGGGGTGTTGACGTAGACCGAGGCGCTGTAGCTCAACTCCAACTCCGCGTCGGTGATCGTCGCGCCCTTCAGGAGTTCGGCGGCGGGCCAGAACTCGCTCGGCGGTTCGTCGCCATCCTCGTCGTCGGCGTCCTCGTCCTCATCGTCCTCGTCATCGAGGTCCGCGTCGTCGAGCTCGTCCTGATCGTCGTCGCCTTCCAGCACCGCATCGAGCTTGTCGTCTTGCTCGTCCGGCTCATTCGCCGACGCATCCGCCGGACGATAGCGATAGCCACGCCTCTCGCCGCCCCCGGAATTATCATCACGTCCCGAACTCATCGCGCCTCCTTCACCTTAATTGATGCTCCCTCCCCGCCGCCTCGACGGCGACCTTCCCCGCCAACCCGGCAGGTATGTGATGTTTACCCAAACAGCTACTCACAGTGTCACGCCCGCGCCGCCGCCTTCGCGCGACGACGGGGGGCGGGCGGCTCGGACGCGGGCAGGGGAGGCGAGGCGGGGCGGGGGGCGGCGAGGCGCTCCGCTTTCCAACTCTCGACTCGCCCCAGCATCACCCGCGCGTTGGCGCGTGACGCCTCGGTCAGCGGGACGCCATCGAGCATCGCGGCGATCTCGTCCACGCGCTCCTCGGCGGTAATCCGCTCAACGTTGCTGATCGTCCGGTCGTCCATTTGCTGCTTGCTGATCTTGAAGTGGCTGTCGGCGAAGGCGGCGATCTGCGGCAGGTGGGAGATGCAGAGGACCTGGTGCTGACTCTCCCCGGCGGTGAGGCCCCAGAGCTTCTCGCCGACGACCTGGCCGCTCCGCCCGCCGACCCCCACATCGACCTCGTCGAAGACCAGTGTGGGGGTCGTATCAACCTCGGAGAGGATCGACTTCAGCGCCAGCATCAGGCGGGCCGTCTCGCCGCCGGACGCCACGCGCGCCAGCGGTCGCAGCGGCTCGCCGGAGTTCGCCGCCAGCAGGAACTCGACCCGATCGACGCCGTGATCGTCGAAGGCGAGGCGGCGCTCGCCCTCGCCGTCGGACACCGGCGCGCCGCGCGGGTCCTCCGCGTGGGCGATCTGAGTGGCGAAGCGGGCGCGGCCCATATTCAACTCGCGGATCGCCGCCTCGACCGCCGCCGAGAGCCGGTCGCCCGCCTCGCGACGGCCTTGGGTGAGGGCAGCGGCGCGCAGGCCGATGTCGGCCAGTAATTCGCCCTCGCGGGCGCGCAACTCCTCGGCACGCTCGCCGCTCCGCTCGATCTGGCCCAATTCGTCGTCGGCCTGCGCCCCGAACGCGATCACCTCGGCGAGGGTCGCGCCGTACTTGCGCTTCAGGTCTTTCAGCAGCGTCAGCCGCTCCTCGATCTCCTCCAGGCGGCGCGGGTCGCCCTCGATCCGCTCGCGATAGTCGCGGATCGTCGCGGCGGCATCCTCCAGGAGATAGACCTGCTCCTCGACCGCCGCGCGCGTCTCCTCCATCGCCGGATCAAGCGTGACCAGTTCGCTGAGGGCGGTGTTGACCTGGCGCAGGAGATCGAGGGCCGCGCGCGGCGCCTTCGCGCCGGAGAAGTCGTCGCCAGCACCGTTCAGCTTGCGGTAGGCGAGGTCGGCCAGCTCGGTCAGCCGCCCCGCCGAAGCGAGGACGCGGCGCTCGGCCAGCAGTTCGTCCTCCTCCTCCGCGCGCAGGGTGGCGGCGGCGATCTCCTCGACCTGGAAGCGGAGCAGATCGACGCGGCGGGCCAGCTCGCGATCGTCGCGGTCGAGCGACGCCAGCCGCTCGCGGACGCCGCGCAACTCGGCCACGACCGCCGTCAGCGCCTCGCGCTCGGCGGTCAGCCCGGCGTAGCGATCGAGCATATCGATGTGATTGGCGGGCCGCAGCAGGGTTAAATGATCGCTCTGGCCGTGGATATCGACCAGCCGCTCGCCCAGCTTCGCCAGGGTTCCGGCGGTGATCGTCCGCCCGTTGACGCGCGCGGTGCTGCGCCCGCTGGCGGTGATCTCACGCGAGAGGATCAGCGGCTCGTCCCCGCCGGCCCCCTCGTCGCTGAGGCCGAACTCGACCAGCGTGGCGCGCAGCGCCTCCGCGCCCGGCCCCGCGACCTCGAAGACCCCCTCGACGCGGGCGCTCGGCGCGCCCGCGCGCACGAACTCCGCGCCGGTCCGCTCGCCGAGGATCGCGCCGAGCGCGTCGATGATGATCGACTTGCCCGCACCGGTCTCGCCGGTAAGGGCGTTGAATCCCGGCCCGAAGGTGAGCCGCAGGCGATCGATGATCGCGAAGTCGCGGATACTCAGTTCTAGTAGCATAGTCCCCGCCCGTGTGCGCCCGACGGTGTTCGTACGTTGGGGGTAGTATAGCGGAGAGTCGTGGGTCGTGGGTCGTGGGTCGTGAGATGCTTACCCGCAGCGGTTGCTCCTTCGCGGACCGCCTTATCGTTGTAAGAGAGTTCTCACGACTCACGACCCACGACCCACGACTCACTTGCGCGCCGCAACGCCCGATGCTATAGTATCCTCCGCGCGAGCGCGGGCGATTAGCTCAGTTGGTTAGAGCGCTACGTTGACATCGTAGAGGTCACTGGTTCGAATCCAGTATCGCCCACTATTGGGAGCGGGGGGCGGTGGCAGATGCCACCGCCCCCCGCGTTTTTTCTGATCCTAAACCATGCGTCTTTCAGCAGCAGGTGTCAAACTCTCGCACCGACTGTAGAGCAGGGAGCCTACGACCAGATTGGAGCCCCGATGCAGCTCGATCTGAAAGCCGTGGCAGACCTGACCGCAGTGGAGCAAGCGGCCCGCGACGCACTGACGGCGGTGGTCTACCCGCCCAATGCCACGCCGACACCGGGGGAGGAACTGACCTCGGCCGCGCCACAGTGGGTGATCTTGGCGTGGGAGGGCGAGCAGCTTGTCTCGCATGTCGGGATCGTGGTGCGCGATGTGACTCTGGATGGGCGGGAGGTGCGGATCGGCGGGATCGGCTCGGTAAAGACGCATCCTGCGGCGCGGGGTCGGGGTCATGCCGGCGTCGCGCTGCGGCGAGCGTCGGTATTCTTCGCCGCCGATCCGGCGATCGCGTTCGCGCTGCTCGTCTGCCTGCCGCCCCTCGTGCCATTCTACGGCAAGCTCGGCTGGCAGCCGTTCGACGGGGCGCTGCTGGTGGAGCAACCGGGCGGGAGGGTGCCGTTCACTGCCAACGAGGTGCTGGTCTTGCCGGTCCACGATCGCGCGCCTCGGGCGGGGACGCTCGATCTGCAAGGGCTGCCCTGGTGAGGGTGGGGCGTATCAGGATGACTACGCGGGGCACGGCGGGCGGACCGCGCAGCTGACCGGGCGACCGCGCTCGTCGGTCAGATCGAGGGTCGCCATCAGCGGCGTGCCGCTCACCCGCAGCCGATCGAGCGCGGCGGCGTCGAGGGTGGGCAGGGGCAGCTTCGCGCGGCTGAACATCGCGAACGTGCCATCCTCGCCGACCCGGCCCCAACCGGGGGGAGGAACCGCGCGCCGCGCGCTGTGGACATACGGGGCACGACAACCGGTCGTGGTGTCCCCGTCGCCGATCACGGCATCGACGGTGAAATTGAAGGTCGCCCCCGGCGCATCGCCCGGCACGGTCCCGACGACCGCCACGCTGGATACCGAGATGCACGTTGATGCACGTTGTTCCACTCGCCGTGGCATCGTCCGGGGAGACTGCCCCCGACCGCCCTCGCCGCGATCAAAAACTTCTCCACCATCCCCGCTGCCCCCGCTACGCTGTCAGCACGACCGTACCGTAGTATAGGGCCATCGACGGGATAACCAACCGGAGCGTGTCGCGCACGCCGGGCGATCTTGGGAGGGGATGGGATGTGGATTTGCAGCGTCTGCGGCGCGTGGCTTGAGGGGTCGGCGGTCACCCTCACCCCGGCAGGCGCGACGATCGCCTGCCCACTGTGCGGCTTGCACGAGCCGTTCGTGCAAGATCCGCTCTGGTGGATCACCGGCTCACCGGGCTCGGGGAAGAGCAGCCTCGTCCCCCAGCTGCGCCGCGCGCTGCCCGAGTGCGTCGTCTTCGAGGGCGAGGCGATCGACTTCTGGCGCTTCGGCGGCGAGACGGGCGACTATGCCCCCCTCTACGATCAGTGGCTGAAGGTCGGCCATCAGATCGCCCTGGGTCGGCGACCGCTCGTGTTCGTCGCCACCGCCCTGCCCGCGCAACTCGACGCCTGCGCCTCTCGCGGCTACTTCTCCACGATCCACTTCCTCGGCCTCGTCTGCCGTGCGGCGGAGCAGGAGCACCGCCTGCGCGCCCGACCCGCGTGGCGAAGCTCGGGCGACGCGGCGACGATCGCGAGCGCCTGCGAATTCACGCGGCGGCTCGAAGCGCTCGCGCGGGAACACCCGGATACACTGACGCTGCACGATACGACCGCGACAACGCCTGCGGGGAGCGCCGAGATCATCGCGCGCTGGGTGCGCCGGGGGCAATGACAGTGGGACAAGCGGTTTGGCGCGGCGGGGACGTGCCAAGAAGAGCGAACTCCCATGGTGCCGATAAGCACCGAGTGGCGAGGGGCCGGATCGCCATGCATAGGGTTGGGGACGTTAAATCTCCGTAAAGGATGCGACGCACGCGCAGAAATCGGCGCACGTACCCCTTGCAAACGCGCGGACAGTCCGCTAGTATAGGCGCTGTTAGCACTCGTGGAGTGAGAGTGCTAACGCGGCCCGGCGGGGCCGTGGAAGGGGTCACTCGCGGAAGCATAGCAGATCGCTCGCATTTGGAGGAGGTCAAAGGATCATGGCGCAGTCCGCTACCGCTACCAAGCTCCGGCCCATGGGCGACCGCGTGGTCATCAAGCCTGCGGAGCGCGAGGAGACGACCAAGATGGGGATCGTCCTGCCCGACACCAGCAAGG
>CADCWN010000275.1 GCA_902806415.1 uncultured Thermomicrobiales bacterium
CCCAGCGCCGCGCGCGCATCGAGGCCGATCCGGCGCAGGAGCTCGTAGAGGGCCAGCGCCACCAGCGCGGCCAGCGCGGCGACGGTGGCGAGGACGCCACCATAGCCGCCCGCCGCCCACCCCGGCAGGAGTGCGAGCGACAGGCCGAGGCCGTGGACCGGGCGCCCGGTACGAATCTCGCGCTGGAGCAGGGTGGCGGTCAGCGGTGTGCGCGCCGCGATCGTGAGGAAGCGGCTATCGTCGCCCCGATACCAGAACGGCTTGCTGGCCGTCCCCTCCGCCTCGACCCAGATCTTGTCGCCCCAGAGGGTCCGCCCCGCGCCGTCGGTCAGGTTGAGGGTCGCCTGGACCGGCTCGGCCTCGGCATTGGCCAGCTCGATCTGCGAGACGGCGTAGCCATCGCGCCCGATGTCGATCGTCGGGACGATCAGCGATGTGGCCGCCGTCCCCTCGGGCGTGACCGCCGCCGCGTGTATGCCGATCGTCTCGCGGATACTGACCATGACCGGCTGCTGCGGGGTGAGCGTGGCCGAGCCGTCACTGACCGCGTAGGACCACGTCCCGTGCGGGACGATCGGCACTGGCTGCCCCTTCGGGAACCCCGCGCGATCCAGGGTGAGATAGGCCATCTCGCTGTTGCTCGGGTTGTGGATGATCGCGTGCCGCTCCCCGAAATGGCCGAGCGTCGTGTGCCGGTCGGGGATAGCGACCCGCGCCTCCGTCGCCGGGGCGCCTTGCACCACCAACAGCCCCGGCGACGATCGGGCGACCAGCGCCGCCGCGATCGGCCCGTCGGCGGCGAGGCAGAGCGCACCGGGACCGCCGCCCAGGTCGGTCGCCAGCGTCGCGACGCCATCGGGGGGGATGGTCACCCGCCCCTCGGACAGCGTCTTGCCCGCCCCGTCGTAGCGCGTCCAGCCCGCGATCGTCGCGGTCGGGAAGCCGTTCTGGATGAGCGCCTGCGCCCGCCAGCGCGCCGGATCGAGGTCGAAGGGGAGGCAATGGCGCGATGTGACCGCCCCGCCGAAGTACGTCTCGGTCCCGGCCCCCGGCGTCGTCAGGCGCGCGGCGGCGCCGATCGGCTTGCCGACCCCGATCGTCGCGCTCAGCGGGCCGCCCGGCTCGGCGGGCGGCAGGAGGAGGAGCGACTTGCCGGGCTCGACCAGCACC
>CADCWN010000276.1 GCA_902806415.1 uncultured Thermomicrobiales bacterium
CGGCGGCGACCCTCCCCTAAAGAGGGTGGGGACAGACTCTCAAACCTGGACGGCATCCGTAGCTGTGGTATGGAAGTCGCCGCGCCGTGCGCATCATTCCCGCCAGAGACCGCGCCACCAGGCGAACTCGGGCATTCCGCTGACGCGGGCGTCGGCCAGCACGTGGGGGAGATCGAGCGGCAGGCGGTGGAGTGCGATGCCGAGGTGATCGCCCGCCACGTCGAGGATGCCGTACTCCGCCCAGGCGACGGCGCGGTTGACGGGGAGATCGGGGGTGCCGGGGCCGATGCCGGGGAGACCGTCGCTGCCGACGTTGATGATCTGCTTCTGCCCGTGGCGGCGCAGGAGTTGGATGTGCGTGTGACCCCCGGCGATGATCGTCGCCGCGTGGCCGTCGAGGATCGCCTCGATCGCGTCGTCGGGGGTCGTCGCGGCGATCACCTCGTCGTGGGAGCGCGGTGAGCCGTGGCAGCAGAGGAGCGCCCGATCACCGTCGAGCGGCACGGTCAGGGTCGGCGGGCAGGCGCGCAACTGGGCGCGGTCGGCGGCGGTTAGGCGTGCGACGACCCAGCGGGTCAGCGCCGCGACCGGGGCGGACGAGCCTGCCGTGGGGTCGTGCGGCGGCTGGGCGAGCAGCCAGGCGTCGGTATTGCCGAGGACGATCGGGCAGCCGAGATCGCGCAGGCGGGCGAGGGTCTCCGTCGGGCGCGGGCCGAGCGCGGCGACATCGCCGAGGCAGATCAGGCGGTCGAGTCGCTCACCGTCGAGCGCCGCCAGGACGGCGTCCAGCGCAACGAGGTTGCCATGGATGTCCGCGATCAGGCCGATCCGCACCGGGCACCGCCTTTCGTCCCGTGCGTGTGGGGGCTTCCTTAAAGCGGAGGGGGCCGGACTCTCGCGCGTCCGGCCCCTATTCGTTGGCGGGAAGGGAGGGATTCGAACCCTCGAAGGAGATTTAAGCCTCCTTAACCGCTTAGCAGGCGGCCCCGTTCGACCACTCTGGCACCTTCCCGAGTTGTGGACACGCCCACGTCATGAATGTGAACATGAACATGAACGCGACGGAGAGGGAGGGATTCGAACCCCCGGAGCTTTCACTCTGCTGTTTTCAAGACAGCCGCCATCGTCCACTCGGCCACCTCTCCTCATAGCGCGTGAGTATAGCATCACGGCGCGGGGGCTGTCGAGAGGGATGTGGAGTGAAGATTTAACCACAGAGCGCACAGAGCGCACAGAGCGCACAGAGAACGGAGAGAGGGGCGAGAGAACGAGCGAGGGGCGAGAATGGTATGGATGGTCGGAAACAGCCGCCCATATCGGGCAGATTCCCCGCCCTTGTGCGACTCACGGCTCGCTCGCGCCGGTGGCGGGCGCGCTCAGCGCGCCCGCGAGGAAGGTGAGCAGCCAGGCGCGCTCGGCGCTCACCGCGCGCGCGTCGGCAGCAGGGTCCGCCGCGCGCATCCCCTGGTTCGCCATCAGCAGATTGTTCACACGCTCGAAGCGCCACCAGAGCTCATCGGGCGGTACATCGGGCAGTGCTCGCCCCAGCGCGGCGTGGTAGCGGCGGGTGAGCGCCGTGTCGGCGAAGAACATCGGGTGGTGTTCCCGCCCCTGGGGATCGGCGACGGAGCATTGCGGCCCGCGCTGCGCCGCCTCGCGGCGGGCGGCGACGGTGGGGCCGCGCGTCGCTGGGCGCTGATCGGGCTGGTGCTGACCGTGCTGGCGATCGGGATGATGACCCGCGCCCTCTACGCGGGCACGTAGCGGCCGGATCGTGCGCCAGATCGGGCGCACAGGTCGTCGTCCACGCCTCGCCGGGGCGTGAAGGGGCGGACATCGCGCGGTCGGGCGCAACTGCCCCGTCGCGCGCCGAAGGCGAAGTCGCCCGTACAGATCAAGCCGGAATAGGGGGCGTATGCATTACGCCCCTCCCCCTGACTGTCTCGGTGGATAGTCCCCAAACTCGCGTGTTATCTCGCCCCTGTGCTGCTACCGACGCCAACTGCCGATGGGCGGCTCGCGAGTCGCGACCCGCTCATATCCCCAGGGTCGCCCACCAGAGCCAGGAGCCCGCCGCGTACGTGGCGACGCCGATCGCGAGGAGGAGCGCCAGCAGCCACCGGGGCCAGGGGCGGAGGCCGCGCGCGGCGAGGACGACGAGCGGGACCATCAGGTCGAGGAGGTAGCGGGGGCCGAACTGGAAGTAACCGGTCCCCATCAGCAAGCCGATCGGGGCGTAGACGAGGGCGCAGGTCAGTGCGAGCGCCCAGGTGAGGGGTTCCTGTCGGCCGCGCCAGAGGGCGTAGGGCGCGGCGAGCAGCAAGGGACTCATCCAGAAGATGCCGCTCCCTTGCCAGCGAGCCTCGGTGAAGAGGCTGTAGGCCAGAAACTGGTAATAGAGGTTCGTCGGCAGGTAGTGGAGATCGAAGAGGCCGTAGCGCTCGTAGTCGGCCCGGAAGATCGGGTGCATGTTGTGCCAGGGGAGGCCCAGTTGGCGGGGGTCGCCGAAGCGCGCGACGTTGTAGGCGGCGAGCAGCGCCAGCGCTGCGGCGACCGGCGCGATCCCGAGGAGCGCCCGCCCCGCCAGCGCCCGGAGGGGCAACCGCCGATCGCGCCGGAGGAGGTGGTAGGCCAGCCAGAGACCGTTCAGCACCAGGGAGTTGCGGGTCGCCATGGCGGCCGCCAGCGCCAGCCCGGCCAGGAGGTAGCCGCGCGCGCCCGGCACGGCGACCGCCGCCAGGGCCGCGAGGATGGTGCAGGCCCAGCCGACAAGTTGCGCCGTGGACCAGACATTGCCCGCCGGGGCGAGGATCAGCACGAACGACCCGAACGCGATGCCCGCGACCAGGACGCCGCGCCGCGCGGCGTCGAGCGGTGCGATCCCGACCGCGTCGAGCGCCGCCAGCAGCCGCGCCAGCAGGCCGATCGCCAGGGCGGCGACGACGGCGGTGTAGAGGCGGTCGCTGACGTCGACGCCGAAGAGGGCGACGAGCGGGGCGACGAGGACGGCGGGGAAGGGGGGCCAGTAGAGGTAGGTGCGGTCGGCGAAGTAGACGAGGTCGAGGGTGTGCGGCGGTGTCAGGCGCAGGTGGGTTTGGCCGTGCAGGAAGGCGTCGGCCAGATAGTTGAAATAGGCGTCCTCGGAGCGCGCCAACCCGGTCCCCCACGCCGCGCGCAGGAGGTAGACGACCAGCGCCGCTGCGAACGCCACCCACGGCCTTGCCAAAGCGCCGAGCAGCGCCGTCGCCCCGTCGGCGACTGTGGTATCCGCGTCACGACCCGCCCCCGCCTGGTTCGCGGTGCTCCCTTGCGCTCGACCCGGCATCGGCAGCAGCTTTTCTCCGCTCAATCTCCCGCTCTTGGTGCCACGGCGAAGGTTCCCCCTGGCTTACTCCGGCCCCGCCGGTTCACCCCAGCGGGGTTTGCGCGCCGGGGTCGCCGCGCGCAGTTTGGCCGTTTCCGCCCGATTGAGCGGGTGGGCGCGGGCCAGGAAATCGGCCACCAGGGCTAATTCGGCGTCGCTATAGTGCGCGCACTCTGCGGCCATCGCCCGGCTCATCGCGGCGTAGAGCGGGCCGATCTCGCTCTCGGCCCGCTCGGTGAGCGGCTCGATGATGACACGCCGTCGATCGTGCGGATCGGCGATACGGCGCACGTAGCCTGCGCGACCGAGTCGATCGACGACACCGGTGATCGCGCCGGTCGTCAGCCCCGACAGGGCCGCCAGGTGACCCGCGCTGATCGCCCCGGCATCGAGCACGATGCCGAGGCATTGCAAGTCGGTCGGATTCAAGCCCAACCGATCGGCGATCGCCTGATTGAACAGGACGATCTCAGCGACCAGTTTCCTCATCTCCCCTTCGACCGCCGCGAAGAGCGCGCCCCGCTCCGCAGGGACCCTTGACATCGCCGCCTCTTTCACCTATTCTGCTGTACTCTTATATCGTAAGATAAAATATATTCCTGCTAAAGGGATTGTACCACACGGAGGAGGAGGATGGATACCAACCTGGCGACCACCGACGATCAGGCGACCATCCAGCAACTGTATCAGCGGATCCTCGACGGCTGGAATCGGGGCGATGGGCATGCCTTCGCCGCGCCGTTCGCCGAGGAGTGTGACTTCATCGCCTTCGACGGCACACACTTCACGGGGCGTGCGGAGATCGCCGAATCGCACCAGCTCCTCTTCGATAGGTGGATGCGCGGCACGCGCCTCGTGGGCCAGGTCGAGCGAGTGCGGTTCCTCGGCCCCGACGCGGCGATTCTCTACGCGGTCGGCGGGACGATCCTCCGCAACCAGACCCGACCTGCACCGGAGCGCGACTCCCTCCAAACCCTCGTCGCGCAGCGGCAGGGCGGCGAATGGCGACTCGTCGCCTTCCACAACACTCGCTTGCGGCCAATCGGTCGCAACGGGGCCAGCTTCCTGATCTGGGCGATCTCCGATCGGCTCTGGCGTCTCTGCCGCCTCAACCCGCCCATGGCCTATCGATAAATGACAGCCTGGGTACCCGCGAATCCTGCCCGGCGTAGGAGCAACTGAGCTATCACCCCCTTCTGCTCTCGATAGCCCACGCCCCCGCGCTCATTGCCGAGCGCGGGGGCGCGGGCCATCGGGCAGCCGGACTCCGGGTTTAGCCCTTGGTCCAGTTGGCGATGTTCCAGTACTGCACGTCCCAGAGGGTGTAGTTAATGTTCTGCAGGGCGTTGCTGCGCGCGAAGACGGTCTTGCGGTTCACCAGTGGGATGTGGACGTACTGGTTGACGACCAGATCGTTCATCTGGATGAAGAGCTGGTTGCGCTTCTGCGGATCCAATTCCGTCTTGGCCTGGGTGTAGAGCTTGTCGAAGTCGGGGCTCGACCAGCGGGTGTAGTTGGTCCCCGACCACTGGTTGGCCTTCTGCGGGATCTGGTCGCCGCCGGTGAAGCCGGCCATGTACTCCTGCGGGTCCGGGAGGACGTTGTAGTTGGTGTACATCTCCAGGTCGGCGTAGAAGTGCGCGGCGGTGTCTGGGTTGCCGGTGTCGGACGAGAAGAAGACGCCCGAGTCGACGCTGCGCAACTCGGTCTTGATCCCCGCCTTCTCGTAGGCATCCTTGAGGATCTGCTGGGTCTTCTGGCGGACGCCGTTGACCGTCGTGAGCAGGGTGATCGACATCTTCACGCCGCCCTTCTCGCGGATCCCGTCGCCGCCCTTCTTCCAGCCGGCCTCGTCGAGCAGGGCGTTGGCCTTCTCGGGGCTGAACTCGGCCTTGCTGTTCGGCGACTTCACCTGCGGCGGGTCGTAGAGGATATTGCCGGCCGCCTCGCCGGTCCGCCCGTAGATCGCCTTGACGATCGAGTCGCGGTCGCTGAGGAGCGAGTACGCCTGGCGCACCTTCTGATCGGTCTGGAACGGGTGCGGGTTCTTCAGCGACGCGCGCTCGCCGTCGGTCTCCTTGTTCGGGTCGGTGAAGTTGACGAGCAGGCGCTCGATCCCGCCGCCGCCCTCGAACTGCACCGTCGCCTTGCTCCCCTGCGACAGGCTCTGGAGGATCGTGTCCTCCACCTGGAGGTTCCAGGCGTAGTCGTAGTCGCCGGTCTGGAGGACGGCGCGGGCGGCCGAGGGGGCGTCGCCGCCGCCCTTGACATCGACGCGGTCGAAGAACGGCTTGTTTGGCTCGCGGTAGTTCTCGTTGATCACGAAGCTGACCGCGTCACCGGGCTTGAAGTCGGCCACCTTGTACGGCCCGGTGCCGACCGGCTTGAGGTTGTTCTGGGAGTTCTTGGCGTTCGCGCCCTTATCGGCCTCGAAGATGTGCTTGGGGATGATGCAACCGTCGGTGCCGCCGAACGAGATGTACCAGCCCGGGGTCACATCCTTGAAGTTCACCTTGACGGTGTGGTCGTCGATCCGGTCGATCGTGTCGATCGTCGAGAAGTTGGCGATGTTGGTGGAGGCGGTCGCCTTGTCGGTGACGTACTGCCAGGTGAAGATCACGTCGTCGGCGGTGAACGGCTTGCCGTCGCTCCACTTGACGTCTTTCTTCAGCTTGTAGGTGACGCTCTTGCCGTCCGCGCCCAGCCCGCCGTTCTCCCGCGTCGGGATCTCGGCCGCGAGGATCGGGATGTAGTTGGCCTGGCTGTCGAGGGTCACCAGCGGCTCGTAGACGATCCGACAGACGAGATCATCTTTGGTGCCGGAGGAGAAGTGGATGTTCAGCACCGTCGGCGCCTGCCACTGGAGGATCTTGAGGTTCCCGCCGCCGCCGCGCTTGGTCGGGCCGCCGCTCGGGACCGCAGCCACGCCGCCACCGCTGGAGGCCGTGGAGGACGCGGCCGCCGTGCGGGTCGCCGCCCCGGTCGTACCCGCCGTCGCCGCGCCGCCCGCCGGGGCGGTCGAGGGGGCGACCGAGGGGGCGGTCGATGCCGCGCCGGACGTCGCCGGGACGGTCGCCGTCGAGGTGCCGCCGCACGCCGCCAGCGCCCCGGCGATCGCCGAAGCCGAGAGGCCGAGCGCGGCTGCCCGGCGGATGAAGTCGCGCCGCCCGATTTGCCCGGCGCGCAATTCGTCTTGCGCAGCCGAAAGGTTGGATCTGTCTAGCACGTCGCAGTGCTCCTATCCCCTGGGATGGCGACACCGCCATCCTCCCGTCGCCGCCCGGCCCCCCGGGCGGCGGTGCGCGCCAGCATTGGCGCGCACGAGGGAATGATAACGTTTTTTGGCGGGCAAAGCTCCTATTGTTGATGGAACGGGGGATAGTCGTCAGTCCTACTACAAGGGGCATAAATCAGTCGTCAAGGGGCGGGAGTGCGAGGCCTCTCCTGTTCGCGCGTCCGGAATGCAGGTGCCTTGGGATGCCGCGCGCCGAGGTGGAATAGCAGGATGGTGGGCGGTAGGGGCGTATTGCATACGCCCGTCCCACGCCAGGGTTGTCTCCGAATGTTGGTGTGAGGCCAGCGTGCGGGCGTATGCAATACGCCCCTACACCCGACCGCAATGCCCTTCCCCGCAGACACGCGCCATCCCCCGCCATTCCCGCTCCCCGCCCCCTCCGTGTCTCCGTGTCTCCTGTTCCGGCCCCCTCTCACGGCTGACGACCCACGACGCACGACTCACCCTCCGTGGCACGCAAAATGATTCGGGCGCGGGTGGTGGTCCTGGGAATGCGCCGCGCGCCGTCGCGCGACACGATGGGAGGAACCGATGACCCCGCCTCGCGTGCTGACCCTGATCCTCGCGGGTGGCGAGGGCGGGCGGCTCGATCTGCTGACCGCGCGCCGCGCCAAACCGGCGATGCCGTTCGCCGGGGTCTACCGGCTGATCGATTTCGTCCTCAGCAATTGCGCCAATAGCGCGCTGACCGATGTCTGGGTGCTGGCCCAGTATCAGCCCCACGCGCTGACCGAGCACTTGGCGAACGGTCGTCCGTGGGACCTCGACCGGACCTTCGGCGGCCTGCGGGTCTTGCAACCGTATCTCGGGCGCGACGAGAGCGGCTGGTACCAGGGGAACGCCGACGCGCTCTACCGCCAGATCGGCGCGATCCGCGAGTTCGACCCCGATCTCATCCTCGTCCTCAGCGCCGACCATGTCTACCGGCTCGACTACCGCGAGGTGATCGAGCGGCACCGGGAGGCAGGCGCGGCGGTCACGATCGTGGCCACGCGGGTGCCGCGCGAGGAGGCCGGGCAGCACGGCGTGGTGGAGGTGGGCGACGCGGGGCGCGTCACGGGGTTCGCCTATAAGCCGGATGAGCCCGCGAGCGACCTGATCGCCACCGAGGTCTTCCTCTACGACGCCGCGGCGCTGCTCGACACCCTCGACGCGCTCGCCGACGAGGCCGATGCCGACGCGGGCGCGGAGGATGAGGGGAATGACGACGGCGCGCTCGCGGATTTCGGCGACGAACTGCTGCCCCGCCTCGTCGCCGCCGGGCGCGCGCGCGAACACCGGCTCGACGGGTATTGGCGCGATGTGGGGACGATCGAGAGCTACTTCGCCGCGCAGCTGGACCTGCTGGGGGAGGATCCGGCCATCGACCTCGACGATCCCGGCTGGCCGTTCCGCACCTTCGCCTCGCAGCGCCCCGCCGCGCGCCTCGTCGCGGGGTCGAGCGTCGCCGACAGCCTGATCGGCCCCGGCTGCCTGATCCAGGGGCGGGTGATTCGCTCAGTCCTCGGCCCCGGTGTCGTCGTGGAGGCGGGCGCGACCGTCCGCGACGCGATCGTCCTCCAGGACGCCCGGATCGCCGGGGGCGCGACGGTCGAGCGGGCGATCCTGGACATGCATGCCAGTGTGGGCGCGGGCGCGACGGTCGGTGCCGCGAGCGACGACCCGCCGAGCGCCGAGACGATCGCGCTCGTCGGGCTGCGGGCGACGGTCGCGGCGGGGGCGACGGTCGCGCCGGGGGGACGGGTCGATCCGGCGGGGTAGTGGCCTCGGGATGGCACCGACTGCCTGGGGAGAGGCCACGATTCGCCCCTCGCTCTCGCGGTTGCCGGACCCCAACAAGGACGCCGCCGCCCGCACCGGAGGCTATCACAGTCGGGCGTAGGGGCGTATTGCATACGCCTAACCCACGCCAGGGCTGTCTACAGAGGTGGGTGGTAAGACGACGGGCGGGCGTATGCAATACGCCCCTACAGCCAAACCGGGGGGCGATCCAGCGAAGCGGCTGTGGTCCCGAACGCACGGTTCGTCGCGCTATACTGTGCAATCTACGAACGACGGACTGACGACCGCCAACTGGAGGACCGATGACCGATCCCCCCGCGCGACAGATCGCCGAGCGTGTGCGGGAGCAGCAGGGGTTGTTGCTCGCGGTCGCGCGTGATCTGAGCGCCGAGCAGTTCGCGGCGTCGCCAGGTCCGCACGCCCCGGCGATCCGTTTCCACCTCTGGCATATCGCGCGCTGGGCCGATATCGTCCAGGCCAACCTCGCGGTGGCGGGTGCGGGGTCGGCGCGGGGACCGGCGACCGAAATCTGGGCCGACGAGCGGCTGGCGCGGGCGTGGGGCCTCGGCGGGGTCGAGCTGGGTTATCGCGAGAGCGGGATGGGCCTGCCCGACGAGGCCGCGCACGCCCTGCCGCTCCCCGACCAGGCGACCGTGCTAGCGTATGCCGAGAGGGCCTTCGCGGCGGCGGCGAGCGCCAGCGCCGCCGTGGACGACGCGCGGTTCGTCGCGGCCTGTCGCGATCCGCTGGGGCGGGAGACGACCGTCGGCGGCGCGATCCTTAATCACCTGCTCCATGTCGGTCGCCACCTGGGGATGATCGAGGCGCTGCGCGGCATCCTCGGGTTGCACGGCACGGCGACGCGGTGAGGCGGGGGGGATGACCCTCACCTCCCGCCGCCTCCGGATGAACCGGATTTATCCTGCTGCAAGTCAGGACAATGTGCGGGCGGCGACCCTCCCCTGAAGCGGGGGGGCGGGGAGTTAACGATGGGGTACTTTGTCGGGTTTGGTGGGGTTGTGGGGTGGAATGACCCCTCCCCGCCGCCCCGGCGGCGACCCTCCCCTAACGGGGATGGCGAACTTAAACGGGTCATGGCAGGCGGTTGAACCCCGAGACCCCGCTCGGGACCACGACCGCGCCTGGGGGCCTGCGGGCCATGAATACCGATGAACGGCACAATGACCGCCCTGCGGCGGTTAGGTCCGCGCATAGGCCGATCAAGTTCGCCATCGCCATCAGGGGAGGGTGGGGATCGTCTGGGCAATCCGGTAGCCGTTCGTGAAACAGACGATTTAGTGCGGGCGGGTGAGGGTTTTGCGCTCTTGCTGGGCGGGTTGTTCGCGCTCGGCCATGAAGTCGTCGGTGAAATGGTCGAGGCTGTCGAAGAGCACATCCCAGGTGTGGGGGAAGGGCAGGAGGATGACAGCGTCACCCATCCGCTTGATGTGGACCCGATCGCCCGCGAAGCGATAGCCCGCTGGTAAGCGTACCGCTGATTATCCCCGTCTTGAAAAAGTTTGGCTGTCTCCATCGTTGTCTTCCTCCCCTTCCTTTATCTTCTATCTTCCTTTCGCACGGGAGGCGCGCTCCGGCGGTCGAGGCCGGTCACTCCCCGGCGACGAGGGTGAGGAGGGCGCGGAGTTCGGCGGCGAGTTCGTCGCGCTGAGGGAGGTCGGCGGCGGCGGCGGGGGTGAGGCGCTCGCGCACGCCGCGCAGGATCCGCAGCAGGAGGGCGATCTGCTCGTCGACGAGGGGGGCGGGCTGGTCGGCCCCGAAGTTCGGGAAAGGGTCGGCGGGGCGGGCGGGGGCGGCGGGATTGAAGAAGCGCGCGGCCGCGCCGAGGACGCGCCCGGCGGTGTCGGCGTCGAGTTGGCCGGCGTCGCGCGCCTCGATCGCGGCGAGGTGGAACGCCTCTTCCCTGCTCAGTTCGGGGTCGGCCTCGCGCAGCTCGATCGAGCGGCGGGCGATGCTGGCGAGGAGGGCGGGGTCCGCGCCGGATGGCGTGGGACCGCGCCGGGGTCGGCGCCGGGGCTTGGTGGCATAAACCTCGCGCGGGCGAATCGTCTCGCCGCTGCGGGCGCGCGACAACCACTCCTGACGGGCGTCGGCGGAAGGGATGGAGGCGATCGCCGCGCCGGCCGATTTGGTCAGCAGGCCGGTCTCGACGGCGTCCTCGACATCCTCGTGGCGCAGGAGGCGCAGGCGCTCATCGACGTAACCTTGCGAGCGGTGGACGCGCCCGGCGAGCCCGGTGGTCGTCAGCCCCTCGATCCGGGCGATCTCCTTGAGGGCGCGGGCTTCCTCGACGCCGTTGAGATCCTCGCGCTGCAAGTTCTCGATCAGTTGGAGGACGCGGCGCTCGGCCTCTTCACTGTCGTTGATGACGACCGGGACGCGCCCCAAGCGGGCGTGGACGGCCTCGTCGGCGAGGGTGTCGAGGGCGAGTTTGATCGCGGCGTAGCGCCGCCCGCCCGCGACGACGATGTAGCGCATGTCGCCGCCGCGATCGAGCCCGGCCTGGCGGACGACGATCGGCTGCAGCAGCCCGTGGGCCACGATCGAGGCGGAGAGCTCTGCGAGGCGGTCGGGATTCATGAACTTGCGCGGCTGGTCGGGGTCGGGGGCGAGTTGGCTGAAGGCGACCTCCCGCGCGCCGGTGAAGACACGGTCGGTGCCGAGCTGGACGACGGTCGGCGGGGTGGCGGGCTGCGGGTTGGTGAGGCGCGGCCCGCTGGGGGCGAGGCGCGGCCCGCTGGTGCGCTTACTCATCGGTCGCCTCGGGGGGGGACGATTCACCGCAGAGACGCAGAGGCGCAGAGGGTCGCAGAGACGAAAAGATGGCGACGGGAGGATGCATGATGATGGTGGGGAGGCTCATCGTCCGCCCCCGACCTTCTTCGTCGTTTCCTTCCTCCCGTTCTCTGCGATCCTCTGCGCGCTCTGCGTCTCTGCGGTAAACCGTCCTTCCTCGTCACTATCCGGGTTGAGGCGGGCGGCGAGGGCGCGGAAGGCGGCGGCGACGGTCGATTTCGGGCTGTTGGTGACGACGGGGAGGCGGGCGTTGATCGCGCGCTCGATCAGGGGGGAGTGCGGGATCGGGTCGGCGACGAGGTCGCCATATCCCGCGCGGAGGGCGGCGAGGCCGTCGCGCTGGGGGGCCTCGTCGGCGTGGTAGTTCGAGGGGAGGATGGCGGCGAGGGTGGCGGTGGCGAAGCGATACTGGGCTAGCTCGTCGCGCAGGGCGAAGATGTCCACCAGGGCGTCGATATCCTGCTGCGCGCCGGTGCGGGTCGGGACGATCGCGAGGTCGCCAGCGAGGAGGGCGGAGGTCTGGGTGAAGCCGAGCATCGGCGCGGTGTCGATGATGATCGCGCCGTAGTCGGCGGCGACCTCGTCGAGCAGGAGGCGGAGGCGGAGCGGCCCGGCGGGGTTCTGGGCCAGCGCGGCGGCGGCGACCTCGATCGAGCGGTCGCCCGGCACGAGGTCGAGCAGATCGCCGACGGGGCGGATGGTGTCGCGCAGGCCGCGCGAGGGTTCGGCGATTCGCGCGCCGATCCCGCCCTCGGGCGAGAGGGGGGCGTCGGAGAGGGCGCGAGTGAGGCTGGCCTGGCTGTCGAGATCGACGAGGAGGCAGCGGAGCCCGGCGGCGGCGAAGGCACCGCCGAGGTTGTAACTGGTGGTGCTCTTGGCGCTGCCGCCCTTGCGCCCGAGGACGCCGATGCGGAGTGGTGAGTTGGTCATGCTGCGTCACCTCGTTCGCTCGTCGGCGGTCGATCCGGGCGGGCGTGCGCGGGTGGGGCGCGTTGTTCGTTCAGTGTATGGGCGGGCGGGGGATGGGTCAAGGGGGGGTAGCCCTCACACCATTCCCCACCCCTCTCCTAGAATTGGGAGAGGGGTGGGGAATGGTGTGAGGTGGGTGGTGGATGGGTGAGGTGAGGGGCGTTGTGGGTCGGGGTAGGGGCGTATTGCCTACGCCCGCACGTCGTCCCGCCGCCAATGTATGAAGGAAACCTGGGCGTGGGTCGGGCGTAGGCAATACGCCCCTACCCCCGATCGCACAGCCGGGTGGCGATGGCCTGCGCGTTCCACGGCGCTGTTCGTCACTGGTCATTTGTCCTCCTGTCCCGGCCTCCTGTTCGGGCTCTATTTTTTGCTAGGATGGGTGTCGATTTGGGGCGAGCCCGAGCGACTATCTGATGTCACGGCGATGGTGACGGTCGATGAAGCGGTGTGGGGAGTGAGATGCGCAAGGTGATTGTTTCCGAGTTCGTGTCGCTGGATGGGGTGATCGAGCACCCGGCCTGGACCGTCCCGTTCGAGAGCGAGGAGAAGGATCAGTTCAAGTTCGCCGAGCTCAAAGCGGCCGACGCGCTGCTGCTGGGGCGGGTGACCTACGAGGGCTTCGCGGCGGCCTGGCCGGGGATGGCCGAGGAGACGGGCGAGTACGGCGCGTGGATGAACGGCTACCCCAAGTACGTGGTCTCCACCACCCTCGACAAGGCGGAATGGAATAATTCCACCATCATCCGCGACAACGTGGCGGGGGAGGTCGCTAAGTTGAAGGGACAGCCTGGCGGGGACATCCTGGTCTTCGGTAGCGGGGTCCTGGCCGAGTCGTTGCGACGGCACGGGTTGATCGATGAATACCGGCTGATGGTCTTCCCGGTGGTGGTAGGCAAGGGCCAACGCCTCTTCACCGAGGCGTTCGATAGCACCCTGCAACTGGTCGAGTCCAAGACCCTCGGCGCGGGCGTCGTCGCGCTCACCTACAAGCCAGCCGCGAAGGAAGGGGCTGACACCCAGAACTGAGCGCGACCGGGCCATGCTGGGGCGGGGCATGGCTATTGAATGGAGACTGATGGGGCGATGCTCTATTTCGCGACGAGTAACCGGGGGAAGCTGCGCGAGGCGGCGGCGATCCTGGGTCTGCCGATCGAGCAGATCGACGTGGACCTGGCGGAAATTCAGGCGCTCGATGTCGAGGTGGTGGTGCGCGAGAAGGCGATCGCCGCCTACCGAGCGACCGGCAAGCCCGTCCTGGTGGATGACACCGGGTTCTACGTGGAGGCGTGGCACGGGTTGCCGGGGGCGTTGGTGCGCTGGTTCGTGCAGACGGTCGGCCCCGCCGGGATCTGCCGGATGCTCGACGGGGTAGCGTCGCGCGCGGTGGTGGCGCGGACGGCGGTGGCGCTGTTCGACGGGTCCGAGACGATCGTGAGCAGCGGCGAGGTGCGCGGCGAGGTGCCGCCAGCGCCGATCGGCGCTGGCGGGTTCGGGTGGGACGCGATCTTCCGCCCGGAGGGATCGGACAAGACGTTCGCGGAGATGGGCGACGAGGAGAAGAACGCACACTCGATGCGCCGGATCGCGCTGGAGGGGTTGCGGGGGCGGCTGGCGGGCGAGGTGGGCGAGGCGTGAGTCGTGAGTCGTGAGTCATGAGGAGGGGCGGCCCTCACCCCCGGCTCGCTGTGCTCGGCATCCCCTCTCCCAACTCTGGGAGAGGGGGGGAGGGGCGTTGCGGGGCTTCGGGCTGTTGTGAGCGTGGGTAGATCCCGCCCCATCGCCCCGACGGCGAAGGGCCGTGAAGCGGGAGGACGGGGTGGGCCTCCGAATCCACAGTTGCTGCCCCCTCTCCCGGCATGGAGGTGGTGTGTGTCAGGGGCATACTCCTCTACGGGGCGCGGCGAGGAAGGGGGAGAGCGGGGTATGATGTTGAGGGCGCGGTGGTCGGGGATGGAGGGGGTTGACACGCTCCCTGAAATAAGGCACCACGAATACGGCGGCGGCACCGGGAATCTTCCCGGCACCGCCATCGGCTGCGGATGTCGCAGCTAGTATTCGCGCGCTACGTTGGCGCTGGCGGGTGTATCGCTCACCCCTCCTTATGGGCGGCACCCACCTCGCTTTATCTCTACGGCCGTGCGACGGTGCTCAGGGCGCTTCGCCCGGAATCCCCGGCATCTCGGTACCGCTAGCGGTCGCGTTGGCCGAGCCGAAGGGGATGAAGATCGCGGCGATCGACGGGAAGAAGGCGTTGGCGTTCCCGGCCGTCTCGTCCGCCTCCAGCGCGTAGGTGCGCGTCCCCGCCCCGGTCACCGGGAAGACCCAGGTGACGGTCAGATCACCATACTGGCCCGCCGCCTCGACCGTCTCGTAGTGGTTGGCGCTCTCGGGATTGGGGGCGGCCAGATCGCGCACGGACGCTCGACCGGTGCAGGGGCAGGCACTCGACCCAAAAATCCCGGTGTGCCCCAGGACCATGACGTAGCCCGGCCCGGGAACGTTGATGCTGACTTCCCGGAGCGAGAGGGCGCTGCCCGTGAGGGGGAGCCCCATACCCGATGTGCGTGCGCTGAAGTCCACGCGCAGCAGGGCGTTCGGCGCGTAGCCGCCAACCGTTGTCGCGTTGGCGGCGTTGCTCGCATTGGTGGCGGTCTGCGCGGTCTTGGCGTTGGCGACCGGCGGGTTGGTGCCGAGGCCGGCGGTGCGGGCGAGGAAGGAGGCCATCTCCTCGCGGGTGACATTGTTCTTGGGGTTGTAGAGGCGCTTGGTCGGATCGGCGGGGTCCTCGAAGCCGGTGGTGATCCCTGCGTCGCCGATCGCCTGGATGTTCGGCTGGTGAACCGGGGCGGCGGTGCCGAGGTCGCTGAAGACGGGGCCGGCGGCGAGGAGGGAGAGGGGCATCAGCGCCACCAGGAGCGCGACGACCAGCAAGGGCATGAGGCGGCGGGCGCGCCCGCGCGGCCAAACTTCTGGGAGTGCGGCGGCGCTGGAGGGTGTCGAGGCGGCTGTGGACGGTCGCGAGTTCGCGGCGCAGGCTGGCGATTTCGTCGAGCGGGCTGTGCTGCTGCTGAGAAGGGATGGGCTGCTGACTCATCATGTCCTCCCTAGCTATGTGCTGCATCGTTGCCGACGTGGCGCTGCCGCCTGGCACCCCGTGGTGCGCGACACCGCCCGACGCTCCCCGCGACACCTCCTTTCCCGTTCATGCGTCTGTATAGGGGTAGTACGGGGCAGCGCCGAGTTTGTTTCGGTCGGCGTTTCCTGGATATAGATCGCGTGCAATCGATTGCGGATGTTTGTCGCCCGCGTCGCCCATTTGCTATACTCATAGATGGCGCGGCGATGGCCCGCGCCGTTCCGCGTCGCATGTGGCGGCGCGGCACCTATTTATCCTTTCTGCTCCGCGGCGAACCGGCGCAGCGCAACGCCGGTTTCTGTGCGTGGGGCAAACCCGGAGAGAGGAGGCTCTGTTGTTGCGCCGGTACGAGATGCTGACCATTTTCAGTCCCCATCTGAACGATGAGGACCTCAACGCCACCATCGACCAGGTGCGGGGGTACATCACCGACCGCGAGGGGGTGATCGCCGAGGCGATCAGGGACAGCCCCTGGGGGCGGCGTCGCCTGGCCTACACGATCCGCCACAACGGGCAGGATCTGCGCGATGGTTTCTATGTCCTCTTCTACTACGACCTGGAAGCGCGCCAGGTGTCCGAGGTGGAGCGCCTGCTGCTGCTGAACGAGCGAGTGGTGCGCCACATGGTCGTGAAGGTGGATGAGAAGAAGGCCGCGAAGCAGGCCGTGGCGGCCGCGAAGCACGCCGCCTATCAGGCGACCGAGGAGCGCCGCCCCGGTGGTCGCCCGGACCGCCCGGATCGCCCTGAGCGTGGGGATCGCCCTGAGCGCGGGGACCGCTACTAGGGTGACCTCTCCCCGCCGCCTGCGGGCGGCGACCCTTCGCTATAGGGGAGGGTGGGGGACGAGCTTGGGCAGACGCGGTAGCTGGTTGCGAGATGTGGTGGTGAGGCCGTGATCCCGCGAACGTTCGCGTGAACTCCGGCCACGGATGTGGTATCTTCCCGATACGGACGATTGGTGTTGATACGTAAGCTTGAGTGGGAGATCGAGGAGGCGACGACATGGCACGCGGGCTGAACAAGGTGCAGATCATCGGCAACCTGGGCGCGGATCCGGAGATGCGCTACACGCCCTCCGGCTCGGCGGTGACCAATTTCCGCGTCGCGGTGAGCCGCAATCGGCGGGGCCAGGACGGGAATATGGTGGACGAGACGGAGTGGTTCCGGGTCGTCGCCTGGGATTCCGGCAGCTACAAGCTGGCGGAGATCTGCAACGAGTATCTGCGGAAGGGCAACAAGGTCTACGTGGAGGGCCGGTTGCAGAGCCGCAAGTACACCAACAAGGATGGGATCGAGCAGACCTCGGTCGAGATCGTCGCCACGGACATGGTGATGCTCAGTGGTCGCGAGGATGGCGAGTACGGCCAGGGCGGTGGCGGCGGTCGCGCCCCGCAGCGTGAGCGCGACGGTGGGTCGGACGAGCAGCCGATGGGCCGCGCGAGCGGCGGGAACCAGGGCGGTGGCGGTCGCGCCCCGCAGCGCCCCGCCGCGCGCCCGGCGAACGATGACTTCGATAGTGATCTGGATGATGTGCCGTTCTAACAGTCGGTAGTCGGTAGTCCTTGGTCCGTAGTAATTGGCTTGTGAGGTGGAGTCTTGATGGCAAACCTCAGCGTGCCAACGAGATTCTACGGACTACGGACTACCGACTACCGACTGCCCGACAGAGGAGGACTTCATGGTTGACGAGCAGAACGATCGGCCGCAGGGCGGTGGTAGTGGGCGCTTCGGTGATCGGATGACCGGCGGCGGCGGCTTCGGTGGACCCAGTGGCGGCGGTGGTGGCCGGTTCGGCGACCGACCGGGTGGCGGCTTCGGCGGCGGCGGACGGTTCGGTGATCGTCCGGGTGGCTCTGGCGGGCCGGGCGGCGACCGACCGGGCGGCGCGCGGCGCTTCGGTGGCGGCGGCGGTGGCGGCGGGCGCTTCTTCCCGCGTCGCAAGATCGATCAGTTCGCCACCGATCAGGTGGTACCCGATTACAAGGATGTCCAGCGCCTGCGCCGGATGGTCTCCGACCGGGCGAAGATCGAGCCGCGCCGCAAGACCGGCACGAGCGCGAAGAACCAGCGCGCGGTGACGGTCGCGATCAAGCGCGCCCGCCATATGGCGCTGCTGCCGTTCACGTCGAGCCAGGGGCGCTAGGGAGAGTCCGTAGTCCGTGATCCGTGGTCTGTAGTGGAGACGGGAAAGCTGCCACGCGGCGCATTTCTCCGAGCTAGCTACTACAGACCACGGACTATGGACTACTACCGTTACACGAGGAAGGAGCCGGTGATCGAACGGATCAGGGGGTTGATGCCGAAGTCGCGGCGCGATCAGCGCGTGTCGCCGAGTCGGACATCGCGCCGCGACAAGGAACTCAGGCAGCGGCGCTTCCTCTATATCGTCATGGCGGTGGTCACGGTCGCGACGGTCGCCCTGCTGGCGGGCGGCTCGATCTGGGAGTTCGTTATCCAGCCGCGCCAGACGCTGGCGTCGGTGAATGGGACGGCGATCTCGCGTGGCGATTACTGGAAATATCGCCGGTATTCGCTGCTGCAACAGATTCAGCAGTACCAGTTCTTCGCGGGGCAAGACCCGCAATATCAGACCTATGTGCAGCAGTTGCAGGGCCAGCTGACGACCGTGAAGTCGGCCCCGACCGATCCGGCGACGCTGACGACGATGATCGACGATCGGCTGACGGTGCAGCGCGCGGAGTCACTGGGGGTGACGATCAGCGATGCCGACCTGAACACCTACATCCAGGAGACGTTCGCGCCGGTGCCGCTGAACACGCCGACCGTGACGCCGACGATTAACCCGACAGCGTCGGCCTGGGCCGCGCAGACGGCGACCGCGCGGGCGATCACCCCGACAACCGCCGCGACGCCGGGTGCCGCCGGGACGCCGGGCGCGGCGACGCCCGGGACGCCCGGCACCCCCGCCGCGACCCCCGGCACCCCGGAGACGGCGGGGACGCCCGGCACGCCGACCGTGTCGCCGACGGTGGCGGGCTCGGCGACGCCGGACCGCGAGCAGGCGCTGGCGACCTCGACGGCGAGCTTCGGGACGTTCGTGACGAATCTCCAGACCTCGACCGGGATGAGCCAGGCCGATTATCTCCGCCTGATCGCGCGGCCGGAGCTGGCAAAGCAGCGGGTGACCGATACGCTGACGAGCCAGGTCAAGGATGTGCAGCCGCAGGTCCACGCCTTCCACCTCCTGGTGGCGACGAAGGATGGGGCCGATCAGGTACGCGCGGCGATCGCGGGCGGGAAGAGCTTCGGGGACGCGGCGAAGGAGCAGAGCACCGACACGGCGACCGCGCCGAATGGCGGCGACCTCGGCTGGATGCCGCGCGGCGTAATGGTGCGGGAGTTCGAGGACGCGGCGTTCGCGTTGCAGCCGGGGCAGATCAGCGAACCGGTGCAGACGAAGTTCGGCTGGCACGTCATCACGGTGACGGAGCGTGAGGAGGCCCGACCGCTGACGACGGAGACGTTCGATGCGCTGAAGCAGTCGGCCTACACCAAGTGGCTCGACGGCCAGAAGACATCGGCGGCGATCTCCTCCGACTTGCCGGCGACGCCGACCCCCACGCGGTCGCAGTTCGAGGTGCCGCCGGATGCGCCGCCGACGGCGGTGCCGACCCCGCTGCCGACACCGACCCGCCCGGCGAGCACGCCCGGCGCGGGCGGGACGCGGACGGCGACGCCGTAGGTGACGGCCCTCACCCCCGCCGCCTCCGGGCGGCGACCCCTCTCCCCATTCGAGGAGAGGGGTTTTTTTGTTGTGGGGTGGGGGTGAGTGGGCAAGGTGGTGGGGGATGAAAGGCGAGATGGGTATGCCCGCCCGCGTCGGAATTGCCTACGATCGTGGGTGGTGGGACGATGTGCGGGCCTATGCAATACGCTCCTACCTCTGACCACCCTGCCAGTCGTCACGGGCGTGTGTGGCGTCCCTGGCGTCAGGGGCATGATCGCGCTTGCCGCAGGCCGACCACCGTCGGTTGTAGGGGCGTATTGCATACGCCCGCACGTCGTCCTCCCGCCCACGTTCGTAGACAACCCCGGCGTGGGAAGGGCGTATCACATACGCCCCTACAACCGACGGTGGTCGGCGTTCGGGGGAGGTGCCGCACTCAGAGCGGGTCGAGGAGGTTTGTGGCGTGCAGGGCGGTGCGGCTGATCTCGCCGATGAGCTGCTCGCCGATGTGCTGGTCGGCGAGGTGTTCGCAGAAGACGCTCGCGATCAGCGTGCCGCGCGGGGTCGTGATGAAGCCGACATCGTTGGTGACGCCGACGATGCTGCCGGTCTTCGAGCCCCAGCGGACGTCCTCGCGCTCCGGCAGGTGGCGGGCGAGGCGGCGCGCGTTCTGCTGCCGTTCGAGCATGGTGAGCATCCGATCGCAGGCGTCCGGCGAGGCGGCACGGTGCTCGAGGAGCGTCCCCACGACCGTCGCGTACTCGTCGGGGGTGGCCCAATTCTCGGGCTCGTCCCCCTGCGCCGGGCGGCCCCGCATCTTGCGACCGAGCGTCGAGGTCGCCATGCCGAGGGCGCGCATCGTCGCGTTGACCCGGTCCATCCCGGCCAGGTCGATCAGGATGTTAGTGGCGGTGTTGTCGCTGATGCTGATCATCAGGTAGATCAGGTCGTTCAGGGTCAGGGGCAGGCCGTCGTGGAGGTGGAGGAGGACGCCGCTGCCGGGCGTCTTGTCCGCCGCCCGCAACGTGTGGGGATCGTCGAGTGCGCGCTCGCCCCGGTCGATCTGGCGGTAGATCTCGATCATCAGCGGGATCTTGACCGTGCTGGCCGCGCGGAACGGTCGCGCGCCGTGGCGGGCGTAGCGCTCGCCGCCCGGCGCGATAATCGCGATGCCGACGATGCCGCCCCCTCGTTCCACCTCCTCGGCCAGGGCGGCTACAGGGGTCCAATCCGTGCGCTTGGCGGTCATCGTTCTCCTCCTCCACCTGATGCCCCTCCGTGCTGGGTCCCCCAGGGGTTGCCCGTAACGCCCATACTGACGCAGTATAGAATAGCGAGGCGCTGCCCGGACCGGCGCGGGGCGACAGGTGACGGGCAGGTCTGTCGCGCGCTACAGAGCAGAGAAGGAGGGGGAGCGATGACCCAACAGGCGATTCCCGACGTGTACGCCCCGGGGGAGGAGGCCGGGCCGCTCGCCCCGACGCGGGCGCTGGCGGAATTCGTCTCCGCCGCGACCTACGAGACCCTCCCGGAGCGGGTGATCGCCGACGCGAAACTGGCGTTCCTCGACTGGCTCGGCTCGACCCTCGGCGGGGCTTTGGAGGAACCGGCCCGGATCGCCCGCCGCGTCGTGGGGTTGCTGGGCGTGGCGGAAGTGGCGACGATCCTGCCGGATGGGCGTTCGTCGGCGGCGGGCGCGGCGCTGGCGAACGGTGTGGCCGCGCATATCCTGGAATTCGACGATATTCACAAAGGTTCCACGATCCACGGTGCCGCGCCGATCCTCCCGGCGGCGCTGGCCGTGGCCGAGCGCGAGGGCGCCGATGGGCGGACCCTGCTGCTGGCAACCGTGCTGGGCTACGAGGCCGGGCTGCGCGTCGGGGAGGCGGTTAATCCCAGCCACTATCACTACTGGCACCCGACCGGCACCGCCGCGACCTTCGGCGCGGCGGTCGCGGCTGGCACGGTCCTGGGCCTGACCGCGGGGCAGATGCGCGACGCGCTCGGCAGCGCCGGCACCCAGGCGGCGGGGCTCTGGGAGTTCAACGCCGATGGCACGATGAGCAAGCACTTGCACCCCGGCAAGGCGGCGTTCAACGGCGTCCTGGCGGCCGACCTGGCGCGCGAGGGTTTTACCGGCGCGGGCCGGATACTGGAGGGCGAGCGCGGCTTCTGCCGGGCGATGAGCACCGACCCGGACCTGAGCCGGATCACCGCCGACCTCGGCGGCAGCTGGAAGATCAGCGAGAACTGCTACAAGCTCCACTCCTGCTGCGGGCATACCCACAGCGCCCTCGACACCGCGCTCGACCTCCGCGCGGACCGGGGCTGGGACGCTGGCGGGGCCGCGCGCGCGATCGCGGGGGTCCGGATCGAGATCTACGGCCCCGGCTACGAGATCGTGCGCGAGATGGCCCCCCGCACCCCCTATCAGGGCAAGTTCAGCATCGCCTACTGCGTCGCGGTCGCGCTGCACGAGGGCCGCGTCGGGTTGGCGCAGTTCAGCCCCGACCGCTTCGGCCCGGACGGTCCGAGCGAGCCGACGATCGCCGCCTTGCTGCACCGCACCACCGTGGCGGTCGCGCCCGACCTGACCGCCCGCTACCCCGCCCGCTGGCCCGCGCGGCTCACCCTGACCCTGGCCGACGGGACGATCTTGACCGGCGGTGCTGACTACCCGCGCGGCAACCCGGAGAACCCGGTCACCCCGGCGGTGTTGGAGACGAAATTTCGCGACCTGATCGTCCCGCACTACGGCGACGCGCTGGCCGAGCGCGCCATCGCCGCCGTGCGCGATCTGGACCGCTACCCGGACGTCGGTGCGCTGCTGCGCGAGGTGCTGGCCGCGCGTTGAGTGCGGGCTCCCCACGGGGTGATGGGGGATGAGTAGAGGGAGGGCGCGATGCCGGAGCGAGCCACCGACGAGCCGCACGCCGCGAGCCGCACGTCGCCTTTGCCCCTCGCCGGGGTGCGCGTGATCGCCCTCGAACAGGCCGTCGCCGCGCCCACCTGCACGCGCCAGCTGGCCGATCTCGGCGCCGACGTGATTAAGGTGGAACCGCCCGATGGCGGCGACTTCGCCCGCAACTACGATGGCGACATGGGCGGGCTCTCCGGGCACTTCGCCTGGCTTAATCGCGGCAAGCGGAGTGTGGTCCTCGACCTGAAGGCGACGGAGGGGCGCGAGGCGCTGGCGCGCTTGTTGGGCGGGGCCGATGTCTTCGTCCACAACCTCGGCCCTGGCGCGGTCGAACGGCTCGGCTGCGGCTACGAGGCGCTGTCCGCGCGCGAGCCGGGCCTGATCTGGTGCGGCATCTCCGGGTACGGGCCGGACGGTCCCTATCGCGACAAGAAGGCCTACGATCTGCTGCTGCAAGGGGAGGCCGGGGTGCTCAGCGTCACCGGCAGCGCCGACGCGATGGCGCGCGTCGGCGTGTCGGTCGCCGATGTCGGCGCGGGACTGTACGCTTCCGGCGCGATCCTGGCCGCCCTGTTCGGGCGTACGCGCACCGGGCGGGGCGAGCGGATCGATATCGCGATGCTCGAATGCCTGACCGAATGGTTGACCCCGGCGATCTACCACTGGCTCGGCCAGCAGCAGGTCGTCGCGCGCGTGGGGATGCGCCACGGCCAGATCGTGCCGTATGGCGTCTACGCCTGCGCCGACGGTGCCGTCAACTTCGCGATCCAGAACGAGGGCCAGTGGCGACGCTTCTGTGCGGGCGTGCTCGGCGAACCGGGCCTCGCCGACGATCCGCGCTTCGGCACCAACCCCGACCGACTGCGGCATCGCGCGATCCTCGAACCGCTGATCGAGCAGCGTTTCTCCGCGCGCAGCGCCGCCGAGGTGATCGCCGCCTGCGACGCCGCCGACATCCCCAACGGTCGGGTCAACGACGTGCCGGGGGTTGTGGCGCACCCGCAGTTGGCCGCGCGCGGGCGCTGGGCCACTGTCGATAGCCCGGTCGGGCCGATCCCGGCGCTTCTGCCGCCGCTCAATCTCCTGAGCGCGCCGTCGGCGATGGGCGCAATCCCGGGGCTCGGTGAGCATACCTGCGCCGTGCTCCGCGAGTTGGGATATGACGAGGTGGCGATCGCGCGTCTGGTGGATTTGGGATAGTTGCCGCGTAAGGGTACTATAGGGTGAGGCGTTCGTTTGGGAAGGTGGGTGGACCGGGGACTGAAGTCCCCGGCTAGGTGGCCTGCGGCCACGAAGCCTACTGAAGTAGGCTAGGGTACCCGATTCACCGGTCAACCGCATCAGGGGCGGTACTCTCGCTCCTCTCGTCTCGGACGGGCTGGGTGCTCTTGGACAGTGGGATGCTGTTCGTAGGCGTCGGGGTGCGGGCTGGAATCTCGGCAAGGAGTTGCGAGATGAGGCAGTAAGCGTCTGTCCTGAGGGGCTGGCGGCGATGCGAGGGCGACCGTGCGGACTCTGCACCGGGAGTGGTTTGACACGGACAGGTGGTAACCGGGACAATCGCCCGCGTGGTCGGCGGCGCTGGGGGGAACACGGCGGGTGGGTGCGGTGGAACATGGGAACGGTTGGGCGCGCGACATCTATGGGGTCTTCAAGGCGCACGAGATCGCGATCGTCTCCTACGTGCCGGATGCGGGGCATCGCGAGCTGATCGCGCTGTGCGAGGCCGATGACGCCATCCGCGTGGTGCCACTGACGACGGAGGAGGAAGGGGTGGCGCTGGCGGCGGGCGCGCACCTGGGCGGTCGCCGCGCGGCGCTGCTGATGCAGTCGAGCGGCGTCGGCAACTGTGTCAACATGTTCTCACTGATCACGGCCTGCGACTTCCCCTTCCTAACCCTCGTCACCATGCGCGGCGAGTTCGGCGAGTTCAACCCCTGGCAGGTGCCGATGGGCCAGGCCGTCCCCGCCACCCTGGCGGCGATGGGGCTGATCGCCCAACGCGCGGCCGACCCGGACGAGGTGGGCGAGGTGGTTGACGGGGCCGCGCGGCTGGCGTTCCACAGTTCGCGCGGCGTGGCCGTGCTGCTCGCGCAGCGGATGATCGGCGCGAAGCGCTTCACGGAGGGGCGATGACGGACGGGCCGCAGTTACAACGCCGCGCGGTGGTGCGGACCCTCCTGCGCGATCGCGGCGAGCTCCTGGTGGTGGCGGGCCTCGGGGCGACCGCGTGGGATCTGGCGAGCCTCGGCGATGACCCGCGCGACTTCCCGCTCTGGGGCGCGATGGGCGGCGCGGCGATGGTCGGGCTGGGTCTGGCGCTGGCGCAGCCGACGCGCACCGTCCTGGTGCTGACGGGCGACGGCGAGCTGCTGATGGGGTTGGGCAGCCTGGCGACGCTCGCGGCGCAGCGACCCCGCAATTTGCGGCTGGTGGTGCTGGATAACGAGCATTACGGCGAGACCGGTCGGCAGCCGACGCACACGGCCCGTGGTGCCGACCTGGCGACCGTGGCGCTCGCCTGCGGCTTCCCGCAGGCCCGCACCGTGCGCGGCGAGGACGAAGTCGCCGCGCTGCGCGAGGAGCTCCACGCCGGCGATGATCTCTCTCTGGCCGTGGTCAAGGTGGCCCTGACCGATGACCCGCTGACCCTGCCCCCGCGCGACGGCTCGTATCTGAAACACCGCCTGCGCGGGGTCGTGCTCGGCCCGCGCGCGGGATTCCAGTAGCCTTCCAACAGCACCTCGCGTGGGGGCGATCGGGCTATCGCTTGCGGGCGGGACGCCCCTCGCCCACAGGCCAACTTAGCCCCGCCGTTTCGCAGTGGAAAAGCAAGGGGGGCGGGGAACACCATTATGGTGTTCCCCGCCCCCCTTGGCTATCGCGTTATCGTGCGGGTGACGCGCTCCCTCGCCAGCCCGCTGATGTCGCGCGACTAGTAGCGGTCGCGGCTGCCGTAGCCGCCGCCGCTGCCGTAGCCGCTGGACTGGCGCTGCTCGGCGAAGCAGTCGGAGCAGTAGACCGGCTTGTCGCCGCGCGGCTGGAAGGGGACCTGGGTCTCCTTGCCGCACTGGCTGCAAATCGTGTCGAACATCTGGCGCGGAGCGCGGTCGTAGCCGCCACCACCACCGTAGCTGTTGCCGCCGCCGCCGTAGCCGCCGCCGCTGGAGTAGCTACCGCCGCCGCCCTGCTGCGCCTTGCGCGCGCGGCGGCAGTCGGGGCAGCGACCGGGCTCGTTGGTCAGCCCGCGCTGCTGGTAGAACTCCTGCTCGCCGGCGCTGAACACGAATTCCTGGTTGCAGTCGCGGCAGACGATCGTCTTGTCCTGAAAACTCATCGGTGTGCTGGTCCTTCTCTCGCCCCCGTCCGGGGACACTGGTCGATACAAACAGTTCGCCTATCGCAGAGGCAGACGGACGGGGCGAGTGGACAAGCAGGTGGGAGGACCTGTAACCATCGCGCGTACGAATACTTGCGTGATGCCAATCATAGCATACGGGAGTGCCGAGCGCAATACCCCACTCGCCGAGTGACTGAGGGAAGGCGGCGGTTAGGTTCATCACGGGTGCGATCCGTTGCTATGGGGCACGGCCCCTTGTTTCGGCCTAACCCGCGTAGGCGGATTTCGTGGCCCCCAGGCGCGGTTTCATCCTGTACGTCGTCACAGGGCTTGCCCTGAGGGGGGTCTCGGGGTTCAACCGCCCGCCATGACCCCTTTATGTCCGCCACCATCAACTCCACCTCCCAAGGCCGCTCAGTCCCAGGTGCGGTTGCTAGCATCGTGGACGGCGACTTCCAGGGGCGGGCCGAGGCGCTGGACGGTGACGCGGACGCGGTCGCCGCCCTGGATGGGGGAGAGCGCCGCGTGGTGGACGCCGGTGGCGACCACGTCGCCGGGTTCCAGGGCGATGACTTTGGTGATCGCCGCCAGCAATTCCGGGACATGGCGCGCCATCGAGCTTGTGGAGTAGGTCTGCCGAGTCGTCCCGTTGACCGCGAAGGCGACCGTCAAATCGTTCGGATCGGGGATCTCGTCGGCGGTGACCAGGGCGGGGCCGAGCGGGGCGAAGGTGTGCCAGCTCTTGCCGAGGAAGAACCCGCCGGGCAGGCCGCGCGCGGAGACGTCGATGAACGGGGTGTAGCCGAAGACGTGGTCGAGCGCCGCCTCCGGCGCGAGGTGGGCCGCGCGCTTGCCGATGACGAGCGCCAGTTCGGGCTCGAAGTGGAAGACGCTGGCCTGCTCGTCTGGCAGCTCGACCGTGTCGCCGTGGCCGATGATCGAGTTCGGGGACTTGAGGAAGGCGTTGAACGGCCCCGGCTCCGGGTGGGCGGGCTCCAGGTAGTTGACCGCCGCGCAAACCAGTTGGCCGGGGTGTGGCACGGAGGGGCGCAGGCGGACCCCGGCCAGGGGTTGACCTGTGCGCTCGGCGGCGGCGCGGATCGCCGGGGCCAGGTTCGCCCAGTTGGCGATCAGCGCCTCCAGCCGCGCCTGCGGGCTGGGGGCCGCCGCCTCGACGAGATCGGAGATGTCCACGACTTGTTCGTCGGCCTCGCCCGCGAGGACCCCGAGCCGGAAATCGTCGAAATGGATCAGCTTCATCGCCGTCGCCTCCCACCCTTCAGCACCGCGCCGCCACTGCCGGTGCGGTGGCGGTTTTGTTGGACCCTGTGGATAGTACCATGTTGGGTGGGAGAAGGGGTGGGGTGGGGGAGGCGGGCGGCTGAAGCCGCGCCTCGCGGGCCTGCGGGCCACGAAGCCGCCCTACGGCGGCTGGGGACAGCACAGGTGGTGCCTCACAGGACAGGCTCGCGCGTGGCGGCGCTCCAGCCCGCGCAGGCGGGCTTCGTGGCCCGCAGGCCCGCGAGGCGCGGCTTATGGCGGTGGCGAACTTAAACGGGCCATGGCAGGCGGTTGAACCCTGTGACTGCGCACAGGACAGGACCACGCCTGGGGGTGCGCACGCACCACGAAACCCGCCGTCGCGGGTGAGGATCGCGCATGGGCCGATCACGTTCGCCACCGCCATCAGCCGCCCGCCCCCGGCTCAACCGCCCGCGCCGACGATCCGCGCGGCGGCGGCGATGGCGTCGGCGTCGCGGAGGGCGGTGATGGCGGTGCGGAAGGTTTCGGACTCGCCCGGCATGAGGGTGCGCAGCGCCCCGGCCTCGCGCGTCGCGCGTCGCCCGCCGACGTGGACGTTGGTCGGCTCCAGCCCCATCACGTACTCGCCCGGTTGCAGGTTGCGCCACTGCCAGAGGAGCGGGAACGATTGCCGGGTGTAGCGGAGTGCCACGCCGATCCCCCGGCCCCCGTCGAACGCACGGTTGACCAGGGCGACGTTCGCCATGCCGTCGGGGTCCGCCGGGGGTTCGTGGACGAAGACGCGAGTCGGCGCGCCCGGTGCCGCACCGTGTCGGCACTCCGGGAGGTCCGGCGTCGTGCGGGTGTTGGGGGGGAGGAGGAGTTCGCTCTCCGGGGCGAGGACCGGGAAGCCAAGATTGATGTGGTGCAGGAGCAGGACCGGCTCGAGCCGGTAGCCCTCGTTGGTGACGGTGTCAGTGACGGTGATGGTGTCGGACCCCAGTTGGGTCTCGATCCGCCGCGCCAGCAGCAGATTCTCGCCGTAGAGGGTCACCTGCCGGACGCGGCCCTCGATGAAGAGGTGGTAGTTATGGCCCTGCCAGACGCCGTCGTACCGGACGTGGGTGGCGGGGAGGTGGTTGATCCGCCCGTGCTGGGGGTAGAGGACGCCCTCGTCCTCGTGCTCCTGGCCGGCGTTGTCCAGTCCGCAGGTAGCGAGCAGGCCCCCGGCGAAGGAGCGTTCCCAGCCGCGCCCGTCGCGCTCGTGGCGCGCGGGGTGGACGACGCCCATCGCGGAGGACCAGGCGAGCGGTACGCCGTTCAGGCGGGCCTCGCCGATGTCCAGGCCGCGCTCGGGCAGGACGGTGAAGGAGAGGCCGCTGCCCGTCTGCACGTCGAGAGTCCGCACGCCGCGCGCCGCGCCGTCGGTCCGCTCGCCCGCCGTGATCCCGGCGAGCTGGTCGAGCGTCCCGACGTGGCGCCGCAACTCGTCCGCGCGCCAGTCCCGGCCATAGAGTCGCACCATTGTTTTCCCCCTTCTGCTGACGTGTCGCGCTGTCGCAATCGTCGGATTGTACCAGGGAGATTCGTGGACGGCCCCAGCGCGCTCATGCGCCGAGGGTCTATGCGCGAGTACGCCCGCGTACTCGCGCATAGACCCTATCGCTCATCCTCCCGACAGCGGTGCCCTCGGATCGCCCGCCCCTGGTATGATGGGCCACCGTCGGCGGGGGGCATGTGGGGTGTGAGGGTGTGGGGTAGGCGGGGAGGGGTCGGCCGATGCGCGAATCGGATACGGTGCTGCTCGATCGCGAGGGTCCAGTTGTGACGCTGACGCTCAATCGGCCTCGCACCCGCAACGCGGTCGATCTCGCCACGCTCGACGCGCTGGAGCGGGCGATCGACGGGCTGCACGCCGACCCCCCGCGCGCCGTGATCCTCGCGGCGGCCGCGCCGGGCTTCTGCAGCGGGATCGACCTGAAGGAGTCGCGCGACGCGACGCCGGCGTTCGCTCTCTTCCGGGTCAGCGCGATGCACCGGGTGTTGGCGAAGTTGCGCAGCCTGCCGGTGCCGGTCATCGCGGCGATCGACGGCGTCTGCGCCGGGCTGGGCTGCGAGTTGGCGATCTCCGGCGACATCCGGCTGGCGATGTCGGGGTCGCGTTTCTGCTATACCGAGCCGCGCGTCGGGGTGCCA
>CADCWN010000277.1 GCA_902806415.1 uncultured Thermomicrobiales bacterium
AGCGACATCGCCGTGAGTATGATGCCGAATGGACGCGCCTCGCGCAACCGTATAGTTCTCTCGCCGCACAGCCGCGCGGCTACGCCGGGGCGAAGAAAAGCCCCCATCGTTAACGATGAGGGTGGTACCGGCGCACGGGGGGCTTCGACCTTGCGGCTGACCACCTCTCATCTCCCAGCCTGCGCTGCCGGAGTTAGCACCTGCCCACCGTGGCGAGTGGTTGCTGGGGCTTCAGCGGGCTGGTCCCTCTGCCCCTCTGGATAAGAGTGGAGCACTATGCGATTGTGAACTCGATAATAATTTAGTTTATTCATTTTGTCAAGTATAACTAGGGGGTGGGGCGCGGTTTCAACCGTCTACCAGCGTCGGCATCCCCCCGCGCATAAGCCCAAGATTGTGGGGCCGTGCGGACCCCCCACCGCCCCGGCGGCGATCCTCCCCTGAAGAGGGAGGGAGATGATAGCACCGGTCAGCCCGACAGAAGCTGGTGCCGCGCCGCCGTCTGTCGGGCGGTGTACAATCCTCCGCATCGGTGAAGGGGCGCGGTCGCCACGACTTGTTTTTCCTCTCCGTGGTATCCCCGCCTTCGCCTTCTCGTGAAACGACCGCGCCCTGGGCCTTCATCCGTTGAGTCTGGGGTGCTGAGCGCGGAATATGAGTGGCCGCCGCTCGGCGGCGGGTCGCAGGAGCGAAAAGATGCGCGAGAGCAAGTTGCGGATCGGGTCTCTCGGAGCCGGGAAATGGGCGGAGTTCGCGCACATCCCCGGCTGGCAGCGCGACCCGCGCTGCGAGATCGTCGCCATCGCCGACCCGATCGCGGAGCGGGCGCGCGACTTCGCGGGGCAGTTCGACATCCCTCTCGGGACCGACGATTGGCGGGCGGTGATTGACGATCCCGCGATCGACGTGATCGACATCGCCACGCCGTCGCACACGCACTACGAGCTGGCCTCGGCGGCGATCGCCGCCGGGAAGCACGTCCTCTGCGAGAAGCCGGTCGCCTTCGATTTCCGGCAGACCGCCGCCCTCGCGCGCGAGGCGCGCGAGCGGGGCGTGAAGACGAAACTTGGCTTCACTTTTCGCTACAGTCCGGGGGTGCAGTATGCCAAGTCGCTGATCGACGAGGGATTCGTCGGGCGGCCGTTCATCTTCAACGGCTATGAGCAGAACTCGCAGTGGCTCGATCCGCAGGAGCCGCTGCGGCAGATCGATCACACCGCCGATCAATCGCGGCTCCAGACCTCCTCGCTCGAAGGGTACGGCGCGCCGATCATCGACATCGGTCACTGGTGGGTCGGGGCCGACTACACGCGTGTCGTCGGCACGATGCGGAACTTCATCCCTGAGCGGATGGTCCGCGCGACCGGCACGATGATGCGGATCAACATCGACGATGGCGACATTTTCCTGGGCGAGTACGCCAACGGCGCGATCGGCTCGATCCAGACCAGCTTCGTCACCGTCGGCAACTACCCCGGCATCGAGGCGCGGCTCTACGGCGAGCGGGGCGCGATCATCTGCCGCCTGGTCGAGGAGTTCGGCGTCGCCGAGACGATCAAGATCGCCACGCCGGACGCGGTCGAGTTCAAGGAGCTGGCGATCCCCCAGCGCTTCTACCCCGCTGGCGGGCACGCGCGCGAATCGTGGCGTAGCCTCTTCTACGCCAACCTGATCAAGGATTTCATCGACGAAATCCTCGAAGGCGGCGATCGCAACCAGGGCAACTTCGATGACGGGGCGTGGGTGCAGGAGACGATCAACGCCGTGGAGCGCTCGGTCCACGAGCGTCGCTGGGTTGACTTGCCGCTCGACGGCACTGTTGCTCCCCGGCGCGCGGAGTGAGCGCGGGGATGGCAGGGCCGGTGCCTGAGTCGTTCGATCCGTCGGTCGCCTGGCTCGACGACTTCTTCGCCCTCTATTACCGGACGCGACCGGTCAACGCGACGTTCATCGGTGTCCACGACTACGATCACCTGCTGCCCGATGCCTCGGAGGAGGGCTTGGCACGGACGGCGGCTGCCGAGGAGGCGCTGCTCGCGCGGCTGGCCGATCTGCCGGACGCCCCGCCGGGCTCGCCCGCCGCGCTCGATCGGCGACTCGCCGCCGGGCATCTGCTGATCGGGCGCTGGGAGCGCGACTCCGGCCACGGCTGGCGCGGCAATCCGTGCTGGTACACCGGCGAGGCGATTTTCGGCCCTATCGCCCTCTTCCTGCGACCATTCGCGCCGCTCGCGGAGCGGGTCGCGGCGGCGATCGCGCGGCTCAGGGCAGTGCCGACCCTGCTCGATGGGGGCCGCGCGAACCTGCATCGAGCGCCAGCGGCCTGGATCGAGCGGGCGATCGACGAGTGCGACGGCGCACTGGCTTTCTGTCGGGGCGGGATCGACCTGCTCTGCGAGGAAGTTGGCGACGACGCGCCGCAGTTGCGCGAGGCCGCCGACCGCGCGGCGGCGGCGTTCGCCAGCTTCCAGGCGTGGTTGCGCGATGACCTCGCCCCCGCCGCGACCGCCGACTACGCCTGCGGTGCCGACGCGCTCGATCTGCTCATCCGCGAGGGACATTGCCTGACGCAGGATGCCGAGGCGATCGAGTGTTACGCGGTCGCGGAGTTCGCGCGCCTCGAAGACGAATTGGTGGCCGGTGCCGCCACGTTCGGGGCCGCCTCGCCCGCCGAGGCGCTGGCGCGGTTGGCCGACGAGCACCCGAGCGCCGATGGCTACTTGCGGCGCTTCGGCGAGGTCTGGGAAGCGAGCGAAGCGTTCGCCCTCGAACGCGAGCTGATCACCTGGCCGGACTACCCCCTGCGCTACGTGCCGCAGCCCGCCTGGGCGCGCGAGGCCGCGCCGCACCTCTACTTCCTGCCCTACCGCGCGCCCGCGCCATTCGACCGCGCGCCGAGCGTCGAATCCCTGGTCCCGCCGCTCGACCCCGATCTGTCGCCCGCCGAGCAGGAAAATCGCTTGCGCGCGATTAACGACAGCGTGATCAAGGCGAATCATGTCGTCCATCACGGCGGGATCGGGCATCAGATCCAGAACTGGCACGCTTTCCGCGCGGCGTCGCGGATCGGGCGGATCGCCGCGACCGACTGCGCCCTGCGGATCGCGCTCTTCTGCGGCGGCACGATGGCCGAGGGCTGGGCCTGCTACGCGACCGACCTGCTGGCGGAGGCGGGGTTCATGACGCCGCTCGAGCGGTACGCCCAGCGGCATGGTCGCCTGCGGATGGCCGCGCGGGCGATCTGCGATATCCGACTGCACCGGGGCACCTTCACGCTCGGGGAGGCGGCGGCCTTCTACCGCGAGCGGGTCGGGATGCCCGCCGCCGCGGCGCACGCCGAGGCGGTCAAGAACAGCATGTTCCCCGGCGCGGCGCTGATCTATCTCGTCGGCACCGATCTGATCACGGACTTGCGGCGCGATCTCGCCGCGCGCGAGGGGGCGGCGTTCGATCTGCGCCGTTTCCACGATCGCTTCCTGTCGTTCGGCTCGATCCCGGTGGCCCTGATCGCCGCCGCCATGCGCGAGGAGTCCGCCGATGTCCAGCCCTGACCGCGCGCCCGGCCTGAGCGACGCGACCCTCGCCTACGGCGAAGATCTGACGCGCGCCCTGCTCGGGCTGGATATGCTCTACCGGGCCGAGTCGGGGGACGGCGACGGCCTCGCCGTCCTGAACATGGCCCCCGGGCATCGGCCCGAGCCGTTCGCCGACTACGCGGCGGCGCGCGAACATTTCGCGGCGCTGGCGGTGCGGGCGGCGACCCTGCCCGAACCGGATCGCCAGCGCTACTACGGTCAGACCTGCCGCTCGTCGCTGGCCGTGATCCGCTGGCGCACGGTCGGCGTTGTGCTGGGCGAGCAGATCGCTGCCTCCCTGCACCTCCCCGCCGCGCCCGCCGCCGATGCGGAATTGGACACGCTGCGCGCGGCGATGCGCGGGCTGCTGAACGACCTGGGCTACGGTGGCGATCTGGCGGCGCAGTGCGCGGCCTGGGAGGAGCGCCAGCGCGTGCCGCCCGATGAGGTGCCGGGCGTCCTCCAAGAGCTATTGGACGAAGCCTGGGAGCGGACCGCGACGCGGCTCGAACTCCCCGCCCCGAAGTCGGACGGGATGCGGATCGAGCCGGTCTCCGGTGTGGCCTACAACGCGCGCTGCGACTTCCTGGCCCGGACGATCCAACTGAATACCGACCCGACCCTGACGCGCCCGGCCCTCAAACACCTCGCCGTCCACGAGGGCTATCCCGGCCACTACGTGCAGTTTAAGCTGCGCGAAGCCCTCTATCGGCGCGGCGAGGCGGCGGCCGACGGGTTGCTTTCTGTCGTCAACACCGCCCATTCGAGCGTCTTCGAGGGGATCGCCGACAACGGCTTGCGGGTCATCGACTGGTACGAGGGCGACGACGATCGTTTCTCGGCGCTGATGACCCGTTACCGCGCCGGGATCGGCACCGGCGCGGCCTGGCGACTGCACGCGCTCGGCTGGCCCGAGGAACGCGTGGCCGAGTGGCTGCGCGCCCGGACGCTCGGCGGCGGCGAGGGCTGGATCAGCAACCGGCTCCGCTTCATCGCCGCCCCGCAACGCTGCGCGCTGATCTGGTCGTACTGGGCGGGCGAGGCGGCGGTCGCCCCGGTCTGGGAGCGCACCCCGACGGAGCGCCATCCCGAGTTGCTGCGTTACCTCTATGGGCGGTTGCATTCGCCGCAGAGCCTGGCCCTGTTCACGTAAGGGAAGTGGCACTTGTTCGGGTAGCCTGGCGCGAAGGTGGTTTCCAGGCGGGCGCAAGGCGGAGAGAATCCCAATCATGCTCGGGGAGCAACTCCGACAACGCGCAGCTCAACAGATTGACCGGCGTGCTCAGGGTCGCGCTGCGGTCAGCGACACCATTGCAGCCGTCCTCGCGCCGCTGGCACGCCCGGTCGTTGCCGGTTTGGTCGCGCTGCTCGTCTATCTAATCCGGGCGCGCTTGGGTCACGGCGGCTGGGACCCGACGCGCTACGCCTACTTCAACTGGCTCGCCGACGCGTTCCTGCACGGGCAACTGCACCTGCGGGTGGAGCTCCCCGAGACCCGCGATCTGATCACCCATGACGGGCGGCTCTACCTCTACTGGCCGCCGTTCCCGGCGATTCTGCTGATGCCGATCGTCGCGCTCTTCGGGGTCGAGGCGAGCGATGTGCTCTACACTGCGATCCTCGGGGCGGGGACGGCGGCGCTGGTCGCCTGGCTGCTGGTGCTCCTCGATCGGCACGGCGTCGCCCCGCTCGATCCGCCGCGCCGGGCGCTCCTGACCCTGGCGATGGCGTTCGGTTCGGTGCAACTCATCCTGGCCCCGGTCGGGACTGTCTGGTTCACCGCACAGTTGATCGGCTGGGGCTGCGTGCTGCTGGCCGCGATCGCCGCATTCGGCACGCGCGGGCCGCTGGGCTACTTCCTGGTCGGCCTGGCCCTCGCCTGCGCCGCCGGCACCCGCAATGCGCTGATCTTCAACGGCGTCTGGATTGCCTTTTACCTGCTGCGACGCGACTGGTGGCAGCCACCCCCCTGGCGCGTGCGGGCGATTGCGGCGGGACTCGCGCCGGTCGTGGTCGCGGTCGCGCTGCTCGGCTGGTATAACGCCGCGCGCTTCGGCGGGCCGCTCGAAACGGGGCTGCTCTGGCACAATATGAGCGTCGCGTTCGCGGACAACTTCGCGCGCCACGGGATTTTCAGCCTGCACTATCTGCCCACGAATCTCCGCTACCAATTCCTCGCCTACACCGTCTTCTCCGAGGAACGCTGGCGGGGCGGCGGGATCTTCTGGATGACGCCAGTCCTCCTGGGCGCGTTCGGCGGACTGTGGCGCTGGCGGCGCGACGGCCTGACCTGGGCGTTGCTCGTCGGCGCGATCCTGGTCTATATCCCGATCGGCCTGTTGCTGGGTAGCGGCTACCTGACGTTCGGCCCGCGTTATCTGCTCGACCTGATGGTGCCGCTCCTCATCCTCACCGCGCGCGGCATCCGGCGTTGGCCGCTGCCCCTCCTCCTGGTGCTCTTGGCGATCAGTTGCCTGACGTATGCGTATGGCTCCGCCCTCTGGCTCGATCTGACATATGCCGTGCGGTGAGGCTCGCAGTCGATTGTCGCGTCGGCGGAGCGCGTACCTCTCCCTATGGTGGTGCGCGTTGCGCCGCGTGGCAGGATGTATCGAGCGACCTTCGTGGGCGTTGCCGGAGAAAGGATTGCGAGATGCAGATATTCCTCGAAACCGAGCGCCTGATCCTGCGCCGCTTCACCGCAGACGATGCGGATCTCCTGGTCGAGCTCGACAGCGACCCCGAGGTGCTGCGCTACGTCACCGGTGGCCCGCCCACACCGCGCGACGAGATCGAGAACGACATCCTGCCCCACTTCCTCCGCTACTACGAGCGCGGCGATCGTTACGGCTTCTGGGCGGCGATCGAGAAAGCGACCGGGGAATTCCTGGGCTGGTTCCACTTCCGGCCCCTGCCCGGTGCAGATGACGGTGAACCCGAACTGGGCTACCGCCTGCGCCGGAGCGCCTGGGGCAAAGGTTTCGGCACCGAAGAGTCGCGCGCGCTGATCCACAAAGGCTTCACGGACTTCGGCGTGCGCCGCGTGGTCGCCTCGGCTGCCGCCGCCAACATCGCCTCCCGGCGGGTCATGGAGAAGTGCGGCCTGACGCTGGTGTGCACCTACCGCATCACCTTTCCCGATCTCTTCGGAAGCGAGGAGCAAGAGGACGTCGAGTATGCGCTCACGAGGTCCGAGTGGGAGCGGCAGGAGGCGGCGGCGGTAAAGCACAAATGATGTAACAGCGTAGCTGCCTTCTCACGCGATGTCTACATGCCAATCTTCAGATGATAGTCCGGCAAGTTCGAGAGCTTGTCGGCAGAGGCGATCAATAGCAAGCGCAGACATATGCGTCTCGAAGAAAAAACCATTCGTGAGTTGTCGCGTCGTCCGTAGGTTCGCTGCATCGAGCGATATATAGTGAGGGTAGGTCTCTGCTATGAGCAGAAAATGATCCTCATTACGATCGCTGATGATTTGTAGCGTGTGTTGCAGTACATCGCACCATGTCTTAACAGGGATCGCCTTGTTGGGCATGACGAGGCATAGCGGTATTTTGCCTGTGATCCCTGAAGTGGAATCGAGCGCTCGAGGTTGAGTCTTACCAAAGAAGGGCCAGATTGTTAGCGCGCGTTGTGCAAGCAATTCGCTCCGAGCCTCAACTGCTTCTCTGTCCCAGGCGGCAAGACTTTGGAACCAGGCATTTAGGCCGACATGACTTTCAGTGAAGCGCTTGCGCTTGCTTGCAAAGTCGTGATTCGACAGTTCCGCGTTGTAGGCGGTAAGAGTAAGGTTGCCGATGATGTTAGGGCGTGTCCGCAGTTGAGGAGGATGGCCGTCGCGGCGAGGTGGACGCCGGCGAGGGAGTTGCGTTTCGTCGTGTCGTCGCGCGTGGCGATCCCCCGGTACTGCTTGCGGCGGCAGGAGCAGTTCTCGCTGCGGTGCCGCGCGCCGTAGAGGTCGCGGTCGCACGCCCGTTGCCCCCTCCGGCTGCGCTTGGGCGGGCTAACCGCCGCCTCGCCGGCCTCCCGCAGGGGTGCCCGCACCCGCGCCTCGGCGGCGTCGCCCCGGTCCGCGAG
>CADCWN010000278.1 GCA_902806415.1 uncultured Thermomicrobiales bacterium
CCCGTATCTCCCCGCCGTCCACTCCCAGGTCTTGCAAAACGTCCTGCGCCGCCTCGACCGCGCCTTCGAGAACTTCTTTCGCCGCGTCAAGTCGGGCGAGGGTAAGGCGGGCTATCCGCGTTTCCGGGGGCGCGGCTGGTACGACTCCTTCTGCTACCCCCAGTGGGGCAACGGGGCGAAGTTCGCGGCCGGCCGGCTTATCCTGTCGAAGATTGGCGGCGTGCGCGTCTGCGCCGATCGCCCGCTCGCAGGCACCCCGAAAACCTGCGCCCTCGTCCGCAAGGCCGATGGCTGGTACGCGCACATCGCCTGCGAGACGGCTGACGAGGCGCTGCCCGCGGCCGGGGCAAGTGTCGGGATTGACGTGGGTATCGCCCACTTCGCCACCCTCTCGACCGGCGAGACTATCGCCAATCCGCGCCACTACCGCGCCGCCGAACGGCGCTTGCGGAAGGCGCACCGGCGCGTCTCCCGTCGCGTGAAGGGGAGCAAGCGACGGGCGAAAGCCCGGACCCTGCTGGCGAAGGCGCACCTGCATGTGCAGCGGCAGCGCCGCGACTTCGCCCACAAGACCGCCCTGACGCTGGTGCGTCGTTTCGACTGCATCGCCGTGGAAGACCTGAACATTCGCGGGATGCTCAGGGATCACGCCCTGGCGAAGCACATCCAGGACGCGGGTTGGGGCCAGTTCCGCCAGGTACTGAGCGACAAGGCTGCAAGCGCCGGTCGCGTTGTCGTGGCGGTCAATCCCGCCGGCACCTCCCAGGCGTGTTCCGCCTGTGGTTCCCGCGTCCCCAAGAAGCTGTCCGCCCGTTGGCATTCTTGCCCCTACTGCGGCTGCGAATTGGACCGCGACCACAACGCCGCCATCAATATCAAGACTCGCGGGGACACCGCGTTCGGGGAGTCGACTGCGCTGGCAGCGGCGTCGAACCGAGAACCCCACACCCTTTAGGGGCGGGAGTGTCAGTGGCAACTTTTCCAGGAGACGGATACTGATCGGAGGGAAGATACCCCACTTCAGACGACCGAAACTGGCAAGTGAGCATTGGAACGAGCAGTATCGCGCCTTCCTCAATACGCCGGGTCCGGGTCGTCGTGGACTGGGAAGCCCATCGTGCCGCCGGGCGGGGCGACGCTGATCTGGATGACGATGTTGTTCGGGTCGGGGAAGAAGAGGGTGCCGCCGGGCGCGTAGTCGTGGATCGGCACTCCCGCGCGGGTCAGGCGCTCGTGCCAGGCGGCGAGGTCGGCGGCGGTCGGGACCATGAAACAGACGTGGTCGAGCGAGCGCCCGGTCTTGCGGATCGTCGCCTCCTGGAACTCCGGCAAGGTGGCCTCGGGGAACTCGAAGAAGGCGAAGACGCAGTTCGGGGCCATCGTGATGAAGTAATGGCGCGGCGCATCCGGGCGATCCAGCCGGTGCGCCAGCGCGACCTCGCTCCCGAGGACATCCCGATAGAACGCGACCGTCTTCGGCATGTCGTTGGTGACGACCGCGACGTGGTGCAGCATCGCGAACGGCGCGCGCAAGCCCTCGCGATCGGGCAGCGACAGGGCGGCGGGCTGCTGATTGTCCATCGTCGTTCCCCCTTCATCAGGCCCAGGCGGCGGGTCGCAGCGACACGCCGCTATTATCCCTGAAACGCGCGAGCGGCGCGACCGATTTGCCCGTCCGCGTTCACACCGGTCGGTACAGCGAGGGATGGATGCGGTATCCTCTCCCACACGCGGGCAGGCTGCGCCGCAGCGTCGCCCGCCGCACCATGGCGACGTGACCGGATAGAGGGAGCAGGAGGGGTATGACCGCCGCGACCACCGCCGAACTGCGCGCGATCGTCTTCGATATGGATGGTCTGCTGGCCGATACTGAGCCGATCTCCTTCCGCTCGTGGTCCACGATGATCGCGCGCGACTACGACGTGACGATCACCGCGGAGGATCAGCGCTGGGCTGCGGTCACCGTCGGCAAGAGCGGCCCGATCGTCTGGGAGCTGATCCGCGACCATTTCAACCTGCCGGTCGAGCTGCCGCGCGAGTTGCCGAGCCTCGGGAGTCGGTCGCGCGCGATCTATCACGAGATGTTGGCGGAGGGGGTGCCGCCGATGCCGGGGGCGATCGCCCTCGTGCGCGCCTGCCGGGACGCCGGACTGCGCCTCGGCGTGGCGTCGAGTTCGGGGATGGAGGAGATTCGCACCGTCCTCACCAGCCTCGGCATTATCGAATGCTTCGACGCGCTGACCTCCGGCAAGGAGGTGCCGCGCAGCAAGCCCGACCCGGCGATCTACCTGCTCGCCTGCTCGCGCCTCGGCGTGGAACCGCGCGAGGCGGTCGCGCTCGAGGACAGCGGGCCGGGGGTCGCGGCGGCGCGGGCGGCGGGGCTGCGCTGCCTCGCCATCCCGAGCGAGATCACGATCGCGCACGACCTCTCCCCCGCCAACGCCAGCCGCCCATCCCTCGTCGGCGTGACGCCAGACGATCTGGCGGCGCTGCCGTGGTAAGGTCGGCCCGCGCTGTCCACGTCCAGACCGGGACGCGGCGCGGATGATTCTTGCCGATCTCGACCTCGACCCGCTCCTGACGGCGATCCTCGCCGAGCGCCGCGATCTCGTCGCGGCCTGGCTGCGCGGGGAGCCGGGGAGTTGGGGCGCCCTCGCCGCGCAGGCGATCCTGGCGACACGCCGCGCCCTCGGCCGCAGCCTGACCGATACCGAGCGACGGATCGTCTGGCAGGCGCTGTGGGACCACCTCACGGCCCTCCGGCGAGATGAAATAACGGAAGGCTCTCAATCATAATCCTCGCCTTCCCACTTGACGCGAAGCCAGCGCGATGCTACATTTACTAGGCAGCTAGTATTTAGGGAGCTAGGGAAATGACTCGCGCCGCGATCTTCGCCCTCAAGCGCGCCGATCTCGCGACCCGTAGCGCGATGGATGATGCCCTCGCGGGCTATGGGCTGACCTCGGCGCAACTCGACATCCTCCTCTATCTGGAGGGGCGCGAGGCGTCGGCGCAGCGCGAACTTCAGGCGGCGCTCGGCGTCACCTCGGCCACCCTCACCCGTATCCTGGATGGGATGGTCGCGCGGGGTCTGGTCGAGCGCCGGTCGAGCCCCGCCGATGCGCGCGCCAAGTGCGTCAGCGTCACAGAGGCCGCCTGCGAGATTCTGGAGCGATTGCAAGAGCAGGAGGAGGGGGCGTTCCTGGCTCGCTTCGCCGCCGGATTCAGCGCCGAGGAGTTGCAAATCCTCACCGGTTGGTTACACCGTCTCGCCGCCAACATGGGCGACACCAGTCAGGCGATTTTTGGCTACGGGGCAAGAGCCCCCGAGGAGGAGTGCGCACGATGAGCGCCGCCATCAAGCCGTTCGAGTCGATCCCGGTCGTCCCGCTGCCCGCCGACTACGAGTGCGAACTGCCCGGCTGGATTGCGCAGCAGGCGCTCGCCCACGGGCCGATCTTCCGCGTCGCCTACCCCTGGTCCGGCGTGGCCCCGGTCTACCTCGTCGGGCCGGAGGCCAACCGCTTCGTCCTGCACACCGGGCGGGCGCACTTCAGCCACGAGCAGGGCTGGACCCCGATCATCGGCCCGATGCTCGGCCAGGGCGTCCTCAACATGGATGGCGTGGAGCACGACCGCAGCCGCAAGCTGATGAACCCCGGCTTCACGATCGCCTATATGTCGCGCTACCTGCCGATCATGGCGCGCGTCATCGTCGATCGCACGGCGGATTGGGCGGCGCGCCGCGAGGTCGATCTCTTCGCGGAGATGCGCCGGATCACCTTCGACATCGCCGCCGAGGCGCTGATCGGCTTCCGCGCGGGCGCGGAGGTCGATCGGATGCGGCAGTTGTTCATGACCCTCCTCCACCAGGACTTCGATCCGGCGACGACGACGCGGGACGAGATGATCGCCAGCTTCGGCGCGGCGCGGCGCGAACTCTTCATGGCCCTCCTCCAGCGGATCGCCGAGCGTCGCGCGCACCCGACCGATGACATCCTCGGGATGCTGGTCGGCGCGCGCGACGAGGCCGGGAACGCCCTCGGCGACGAGGCGATCCTGGGCCACGTCAACATCCTGCTCGTCGCCGGCCACGAGACGAGCACGACGATGGCCTCCTGGCTCCTCTACCTCCTCGCCACCCACCCGGATTACCTGGCGCGCGTCCGCGCAGAGCTCGCCGCGCTCGGCGGTCCCGACTGCGACGCCCCACTCGGCCTCGACGCGATCAAGGCGCTGCGCATCCTCGGCAACGCGCTCTCGGAGGCGGGGCGGCTCTGGTCGCCGGTGGCGAGCGGGCCGCGCGGCGTCGTCAGCGACTTCGCGTTCGGCGGCTACCACGTCCCGGCGGGGGTGCAGGCGCGCTACTCGATCGTCGGCGGGCACTGGCTGCCCACCATCTTCGCCAACCCCGAACGCTTCGACCCCGACCGCTTCGCCGCCCCGCGCGAGGAGGACAAGAAGGTGCCATACGCGCTGGTGCCGTTCGGCGGCGGGCCGCGCATCTGCATCGGCGTCAATTTCGCCCAGGTGGAGATCAAGGCGCTGGCGGCGCACGTCCTCCGCGCCTACGATCTGGAGCCGGCCCCCGACCAGGCGATCGCCCAGCTCTACACGCCGACGATCGGCTCGCCGAGCGGGGGGATTCGGGTGCGCGCCCGCGAGCGGGCGCGGGAGATGGCCGGGGGCTGAAGCCCGAGACCGCGCTCGGGACGAGGCGCGGACGGCCCGGCCGGCCCGGCTCGTGCCCGCCACGCTCAAGCCGGGCCCGGGCACGCCCCTCGACGCGCCGGATGGGCTGCGCGCCGGCGACCTCGCGTCGGGGCGGGCATCGGCGATGGCCCCGCTCGTGGGGTCGATCCCCGCATACCTCCCACACGTGCAACGCCCGCGGGTATGTTGCGCGGAACAACCGCCGCTCGCGGTCGCTGACCTGTTGTCAGCAATGTGGGTATGCCGCCCACGCCGATTTCAACGCCCCCGTCAATATCGCCGCCAGGTACCGTGCTCGCATCGGCTTGTCCCTTGCTAGCGGGCCGCAGTCGATCGGCCTCAACGTCTCGGATGCTGGCACCGCGCCGGTAGCGCCGGGGTAGCTGACGGTGTTAAC
>CADCWN010000279.1 GCA_902806415.1 uncultured Thermomicrobiales bacterium
CGCCGTGGGCAGCCCGCGCTGGCCCCGTGGCGGCTCGCGCTCGCGACGATCCTGCAGTTTGCCGAAGGTCTGTCCGACCGCCAGGCGGCCGACGCGGTGCGCGCGCGCCTCGATTGGAAGTACGTGCTGCGGCTCGAGCTCGACGACGCGGGTTTCGACGCCTCGGTCCTGTGCGAGTTTCGCGGACGCTTGGCTGCGGGCGAGGCGGAGTGGCTGCTCTTCGAGACGCTGTTGGCCTGGTGCCAGGCGCGGCAGTTGCTCAAGGCGCGCGGGCAGCAGCGGACCGACTCGACGCACGTCCTGGCGGCGGTCCGGGCGCTCAATCGCCTCGAGGTGGTCGGGGAGACGCTGCGCCACGCGCTCGACAGCCTGGCGGTGGCCGCGCCCGCCTGGTTGCGCCCCCGGTGTCGGCCGGAGTGGCAGGAGCGCTACGCCCGCCGCCTGGAAGACGCCGATCTGCCGAAGGGGCAGGCGGCGCGCGAGGCGTTCGCCGTGCTGGTCGGCGGCGACGGCCACGCGTTGCTCGCTGCGGTCTGGGCACCCGACGCGCCCGCCTGGCTGCGCGCGATCCCGGCGGTCGAGACCCTGCGCCGCGTCTGGATGCAGCAATTCCGCCTGGAAGGGGACGCGGTCCGCTGGCGCGCGGCCGAGGATATCCCGCCGGCCGCCGTCTTCATCGGCTCGCCGTACGACGCCGACGCCCACTACGCGCGCAAGGGCACCACGTCCTGGGTGGGCTACAAGGTCCACCTCACCGAGTCGTGCGACGAGGACCTGCCCCGGCTCATCACCCACGTCGCGACGACGACCGCGCCGGTCGTCGATGCTGCCGCGCTGCCGGGTGTCCACCAAGCCCTGCAGGGCCGCGACCTGCTGCCCAGTGTCCACCTCGTCGACTCCGGCTACCTCGACGCGCCCCAGATCGTCGCCGCGCAGGAGGACCACGCGGTCGCCCTGCGCGGGCCGATGCGGCCCGACTACCAGTGGCAGGCGCGGGCCGGGAGTGGCTTCGCGCTCGACGACTTCCACCTCGACTGGGAGCGGGAACAGGCGACCTGCCCGACCGGGCGGACGAGCATCAGCTGGCGGCAGCGCCCGGACCCTGCCGGCCGCGACCTGATCTGGGTCAAGTTCTCGAGCAAGGACTGCGGGCCGTGCCCCAGTCGGCCCGCGTGCTGCCGCGCTACGGGCCGGTCGCCCCGGCGCACGCTGTGCCTGCGCCCCCGGACCCAATTCGAGGCGCTCCGGGCCGCACGTCGGCGCGAGACGACCGAGGCTTTCGGCGCGTCCTACGCCGCCCGCGCCGGGATCGAGGGCACCCTCGCCCGCGGCATCCGCCGCTGCCGCCTGCGCCGCACGCGCTACCGCGGGCAGCCGAAGGTCCACCTCGGCCACATCCTCGCCGCCACCGGCCTCAACTTCCTGCGCCTCGGGGAATGGTCGCTCGGCATGGCGCGACGGAGGCCGCCGCGCTCCCCCTTCGCCCGCCTCCTCGCCGAGCCCGTCGCCGCTTGAGGCCAGGAGATCGCCATAACATTCGCCAGCACTCACGGGAGGGGGGCAATTATACGGCAATTTCTCGGCAACGGCGATATTGAGTTGCCGCACCTCGCACGAGTAGAGTAGTACCGTCGGACAACCAAATCTCGGCACGCGCGGGTTGGCGTGCGTAGCGCACTGGGCGGCGTTCCCAAGGGGCCTGGGCAGGCTTCTGGGTGCCGCCGGGTATCGCCCGCTGTCGAGCATGTGCATGTTCCCGGCAAGGGGAAGATCGTCCATGGGATTGCTTGCCTGCCCGGGCGGACGGGCGCGAGACGCGAACCGACCGCGCGCACCTGGCCCCTATATAGGATGGACGCGCCAATCTGCACCGCAATCGCGTGCTGGCGCGCCGCGTGTTGCCCTGTCGCGGCTGGCGGACCGCTGTAGGAAGTGTGATGGGTAGGCTGGGTACGGACTGCAGGTCCACGTGGATGCAACGTGATGGTAGGCACAGGAGGAGCGGGATGAAGACAGTGATTCGGTGGAGAGCCTGGCGTGTGCTCCTCGCCATGCTCATGATCGCGATGGCCGCGTCCATCTCGTTAAGTGGCCCGGAACCGGCGCGAGCGGCCGTCAGCGGGCCGATCGTGCTGATGGGGATCGACGATGAGGACGGCTTCGGCGGTCAAAACGCGCACGGGGACATCGCGAACTACGTCAACGTCGTGACCACCATCCTCGCCAACGTGAAGAATGGCGGCTCGGGTTTCCTGGTGATCGGCGGCGGGAAGTCGAATCCCGCATCGCCGACCGCCAATGACTTCCCGACGAAATTCTGGACGGAGATCGGCCACGACACGGGACAAACTATCACGTTTGTCAACAAACAGTCCAACGCAAACGCCATCGCCAATCGCTCGTTCGCCGGCTTCGCGATGCTGGCGATCGTCGGCGATGAGGGGAATACCCCACGTGGCCTGACCCAGTAGGAGCTGGCTGCCCTGTCCACAACCGTGAAGCGAGGGGCGATTGGCGACTTTGTGAACAACGGGGGCGACCTGTTCGGCTTCAACTCGCGCAATTATTCGACCTCCGCCCCCGCTTACGGCTACCTCGGGGGCTTCGGCACCTTCACCTTCAACACGAACATCGAGTACCAGAACATCGTGCCCACACCGGCCGGCGAAGCAATCGGCATCACCAACGCGCTGGACGTGTGCTGCTGGCACGACGAGTTCGTCACCTTCCCCGCCTTCCTCACGGAGCTCGCCAAGAATGCGAACGCGCCCCAACGGGCTGCGGCGCTCGGCAACCTGAATGTCGTGGTCAGCGGGATCCAGCTGGCCCCGGTCAGCTCGTCGGGCCTGATCAACAGCCAGTACTCCCTGACCGCGACGATCACCGAGGGCAACGCGCCGGCTCCAGCGGGGCGGCCGGTGACCTTCCGGAAGGTCACCGGCCCGAACACGTTCCAGACAATCGGCTTGGCGACCACCAACGCTCAGGGGGCTGCCACCTTGTCCACCTACACGAGTGCCACGCCGGGGATCGACACGATCGAGGCGTTCTACCTCCGCCCCGGCTTCCCCACCCCGCAGACCTCGAACCGGGTGACGCGCGAGTGGCTCTCGCCGAACCGGCCGCCGTCCGTGAGCTCGGGCGGGCCGTACACGGGCGACGAAGGGGCGGCGATCGCGCTTAGCGGGTCCGCTACCGACCCGGACAACGACCAGCTGACCCTGCAGTGGAGTTACACCAAGGGGCCGGACGTCGACCCGACGGCGACCTGCTCGTTCGCCAACGCCAACGCGGCCAGCACGACCATCACCTGCACCGATGACGGCCAATACTGGGTGCAACTCGCCGCCAGCGACGGCGTCAACGCGATGGTGGTCGACAATGTGGTGGTCACCACGGTCGCCAACGTCGCGCCAACCGCCACCTTCGCGGCGGACCCTATCGCGCTCGATGAGGGCACCAGCTTCGGCCTGACGCTGACCAATCCCCAAGACCCCTCGGGCGTCGACACGATGGCGGGCTTCGGCTATGCCTTCGACTGCGGCGCGGGCACCGGCTACGGCACCTTCGGGCCGGCGATCGGGGCGACCTGCCCCACCGACGATAATGGCAGCCGCGCCGTGAAGGGCACGATCCGCGACAAGGATCTCAGCGCGACCGAGTATACCGACCAGGTGGTGATCAACAACGCGGTGCCGGTCGTGGCGATCACTGGGGCACCGGCGACGAGTCCCGAGGGCGCGGCGATCGCGCTGGGCAGCACGGTCAGCGCCCCCTCCGCTGCGGACACGGCGGCGGGCTTCACACTGGCCTGGAGCGTGAGCAAGAACGGGCTCCCGTACGCCTCCGGGACGGCCCCCAGCCTGGGCTTCACGCCGGACGACGACGGCACCTACGTCGTCACCCTCACCGCGACCGATGACGACGGTGGGGCGGGCACAGATACCAAGACCATTGCGGTCACCAACGTCGCCCCGACGCCGGCGATCACGGGCGCGCCAGGCACCAGCCCGGAGGGCACCGCGATCAGCCTGACCGGCTCGGCGACCGACCCGAGCAGCGTCGACCAGGCGACCCTCACGCTGACGTGGGCGGTGACCAAGAATGGGTCCGCCTACGGCTCGGGCGGGACGGGGGCGAGCTTCAGCTTCACGCCGGACGACAACGGCAGCTACGTGGTGACGCTGACCGCGACCGACAAGGACGGCGGCAGCAACACGGGCATCGCCACCATCACCGGGACCAACGTGAAGCCTGCGGTTACCATCAGCGGGCCGGCGGTGGGCTCGGTCTACCCGGTGAACACCCCCATCACCTTCACCGGCTCGTTCACCGACGCGGGCACGGCTGACACTCACACCGCCCAGTGGGCCTTCGACGGCAACACGATCGCCGGGACGGTCACCGAGAGCAACGGCAGCGGGACGGTGAGCAATATCCACTCGTTCCGCACGCCCGGCGTCTATGCCGTGAAGCTCACGGTCACCGACGACGACGAAGGCAGCGGCGTGACGACGACGATTGGCACCGATAGCGCCTTCATCGTGGTCTACGACCCCAGCGGCGGCTTCGTCACCGGCGGCGGCTGGATCACCTCCCCGGCTAAGGCCTACACGGTCGACCCGACGATGACCGGCCGCGCGAGCTTCGGCTTCGTCTCGAAGTACCAGAAGGGCGTGACCGTCCCCACGGGTGAGCCGGAGTTCCAGTTCAAGGCCGGCAACCTGAACTTCCACAGCACTAGCTACGACTGGCTCGTCATCTCCGGCGCGCGGGCGCAGTACAAGGGCTCGGGCACGATCAATGGCCAGGGCGACTACGGCTTCCTGCTCACC
>CADCWN010000280.1 GCA_902806415.1 uncultured Thermomicrobiales bacterium
GCCGACTGCCACCACCGGGCCGGCCGCGGTCGCGGCGCGGTCGCCGCCGAGGTCGGCGGCAGCGCCCGGCGCGGCCAGCCCGGCGGCCAGGTCCACCTCCCCGCCGGTCGGCACGCCGGGCGGCAAGCTCACGGTCGGGCTCAACGCCGACCTGTCGACGCTCGACCCGCACAAATCGACCGCCGCCGTGGACCGGCAGGTCTTCCAACTCGTCTACGACAAGCTGGTGGACATCGACGAGCGGCTGAACATCGTGCCGCAGCTGGCGACCAATTGGAAGATCGCCGACGACGGCAAGACCTACACCTTCACGCTGATCGAGGGGGCGACCTTCCACGACGGCACGCCGTTCAACGCCGAGGCGGTCAAGAAGAACTTCGATCGGATGCTCGACGCGGCGACCGCGTCGCCGCGCCGCAGCGAGATCCAGCAAGTGACCAAGGTCGAGGCGGTCGACGCGAAGACGGTCGTCCTGACGCTGTCGCAGCCGTTCGCGCCGCTGCTGGCGACCCTCTCCGACCGGGCCGGGATGATCATCTCCCCCAAGGCGATCGCCGAGAAGGGGGACGACCTGGCCCGCCAGCCGGTCGGCACGGGGGCGTTCTCGTTCGTCGAGTGGGTCAAGGGCGACCGCCTGACGGTCAAGAAGAACCCGACCTACTGGCAGAAGGGGCTGCCCTACCTCGACGAGGTGACCTACAAGCCGATCACCGAGGCGACCCAGCGCCTGACCGGCTTGAAGACGAACCAGCTCCAGCTGGTCGACCAGATCGCGGGGAAAGATGTCGAGGCGACGAAGAAGGACTCGTCGCTCGTCCTCAGCGACGTGCCCAGCCTCGGCTTCACCTACATCACGCTCCACCACGGCAAGCCGCCGTTCGACAACAAGGCGCTGCGCCAGGCCGTCGCTTACTCCCTCGACCGCGACGGGATCAACAAGGTCGTCTTCTTCAACACCGGCCGCGCGGGGCAGACGCCGATCCCGCCGAGCTCCTGGGCCTACGACGCCAGCGTGGCACCCTATAAGCAGGACTACAACACGGTCAAACAGAAGCTCACCGAGGGCGGCAAGCCGCAGGGGTTCGCGTTCACGATGCTGGTGACCAACTCGCCCGAGGCGATCCAGCTCGCCGAGGCGTACAAGGCGCAGCTGGGCGAGGCGAAGATCGTCGCCAACATCGAGCTGCTCGAGTTCGCCACGCTGCTCGACCGCTCCAACAAGGGTGAGTTCGAGGCGATCAGCCTCGGCTGGAGCGGTCGGCCCGACCCGGACGGCAACGTCTACAACTACTTCCACTCCAAGGGTGGCGGCAACCGGGGCAACTACAACAACCCCGAGGTCGACAAGCTGCTCGAGCAGGCGCGCGCGGTGGCCGACCCCGCCCAGCGCAAGCAGCTCTACACGCAGGCGACCAAGCTCATCGCCGACGATGTGCCGCAGGTCTTCATCCGCTTCCCGGCCGAGATCAAGGTTTGGCAGCCCGCCGTGCAGGGCTTCGTCCATGTGCCCGACGGGATGATGCGGCTGAACGCGGTGTCGCTGAAGAAGTAGCCATCGGCGGCCGGAAGCCAGTCGCCGGAGTTCAGGATGGTCGGGGCCGCCCACCCGGCCCCCGCCCCCGTCATCCACCGGCGACTGGCGATCGGTACTCGCTGTTCGCGCCCGGAGGGTAGCAGTGGCCTTGTATATCATGCGTCGCTTCGTGGCGATGGTCCCGGTGCTGCTGCTGGTTAGCGTGATCGTCTTCTCGCTGATCCACCTGACGCCGGGCGACCCGGCGACATCGATGCTCGGCGAGGAGGCCACCCCCCAGGCGGTCGCGGCGTTGCGCGCGAAGCTCGGGTTGGACCAGCCGATCCCCGTGCAGTACGTCAAGTGGTTAGGGTCGGTCCTGCGCGGCGATCTCGGGCGCTCGATCCGCTCCAACCAGCCGGTCGCCGAGGCGATCGCCGAGCGGCTGCCGGTGACGGTCGAACTGGCGATCCTGGCGATCGCGATCTCGCTGCTGATCGCCATCCCGGCGGGGATCGTCGCCGCGATGCGTCGCAACTCGATCCTCGATGCGGGCTCGACATTCGTCGCCCTGCTCGGGGTGTCGCTGCCCAACTTCTTCCTGGCGATCTTGCTCATCCTCCTGTTCGGCGTCAAGCTCAATTGGCTGCCGCCCTTCGGCTACCAACCGATCACGCAGGGGCTGGGCGGCAATCTCCAGCGGATGATCCTGCCGGCGATCACGCTCGGCACGGCGCTGGCGGCGATCGTGACGCGGATGATGCGGTCGAGCCTCCTGGAAGTGCTCGACCAGGACTACATCCGCACCGCGCGCGCGAAGGGGCTGGGGGAAGGGCGAATGATCCGCGCCCACGCGCTGAAGAACGCGCTGATGCCGGTGGTGACGATCGTCGGGCTGCAGATCGGCGGCCTGTTGGGCGGGGCGATCATCACCGAGTCGATCTTCGTGCTGCCGGGGATCGGGCGCCTGCTGGTCGACGCGATCTTCCAGCGCGACTTCCCGCTGGTGCAGGGGGTCGTGCTCTTCGTCTCGCTGGCCTTCCTCTTCAGCAACTTCGCGGTCGATCTGGCCTACGCCTATCTCGACCCGCGCATCCGTTACAGTTGACGGAGCAGGCCTGGGCGATGCGTCAGCCGACAGCACGAGTGAGCCCGTTCGCACGGCGGATGACCGGGTGCCGCGACCGGCCCGCCACCGTCCTACAGCCGCTGGGCGCAGCCTACTCGGGTGGTGAATATCCTCCCCGACATGCAGGGGTAAAACAGGGGGTGTACCGTGGCTGAGAGTCGGGCGATCGGCGGGACTGCGGCGGTGGGGGCGCTCCGGACGGGTACGCGCCAGCAGCGGGCGACCGGCGTGCGCGGCTTCGCGCGGCGGCTGCGGAAGGCGCGGTTTGCCATGCCGGCACTGGCGATCATCGTGCTGCTGATCCTGGCCGCGCTCCTCGCGCCGATCATCAGCCCCTTCGATCCCGCCAAGCAGAACTTCAGCGACGCGCTGTCGGGGCCGAGTACGAAGCACCCGTTCGGTGCCGACAACCTCGGGCGTGACATCTTCACACGCGTCGTCTACGGCGCGCGCGTGTCGCTGCAGGTCGGCCTGATCGCGGTCGGCATCTCCTTGATCGTCGGCACGACCCTCGGCCTGATCGCCGGCTACAACGGTAGCACCTTCCTCGACACGCTGATCATGCGCTGCATGGATGCGCTGCTCGCCTTCCCGACGCTGGTGCTGGCGCTGGCGATCACCGCCGCGCTCGGCCCGAGCCTGCGCAATGTGATGATCGCGGTCGGCATCGTCGGGATCCCATCCTACGCGCGGCTGGTGCGCGGCCAGGTGCTGTCGGTGGCGAAGCGCGAGTACATCGAGGCGGCGCGGGTGGTCGGCGTGCCGACCCCGCGCATCATCTGGCGCCACATCCTGCCGAACGTCACCGCGCCGCTGATCGTGCAGGCGTCGCTCGGCGTCGCCTTCGCCATCCTCTCCGAGGCGAGCCTCTCGTTCCTGGGCCTGGGGGTGCAGCCGCCGACGCCGAGTTGGGGCGGGATGCTGTCGTTCGGCAAGGACTGGCTCGACCGCGCGGCCTGGATGGCGATCGCGCCCGGCTCGGCGATCTTCATCACCGTCCTCGCCTTCAACTTCCTCGGCGACGGTATCCGCGACGCGCTTGACCCGCGCTTGCAACACCGCTAACCCCGCTGCGGGCGGCTACAACGACACTTCCCCGGTCGTGCGCTGCCCACACCTCTTCCTCATACCCGCCCCAGTCTTGGCGGGATGACCGTTCACGGCGCACCTCGCGACACTACAGGCAAGGAGAAATGATGGAACAGCAGGATCGGTCCCAAACGCTCGTCGGCGGGACACCGGCAAAGCGCGTGACCCGCCGCGAGGCGCTCAAGCGCGCGCTGGCGCTCGGCCTCAGCGCGCCGACGCTCGCGGCGCTGCTCGCCGCCTGCGGGGGTGCCGACGCGCCGGGTGCCCCCGCGGCCTCGTCGGCCCCGTCTACGGCCTCGTCGGCCGCGCCCGCGACCGCATCGGCTTTGCCCGCCGCCTCGTCAGCCTCGTCGGCCCCGAGCGCGGCAGGGGCATCCGGCGCAGTCAGCCCGGTGGCCCGAGCCACGACCCAGGCGGGCGGCACACCGGGCGGCAAGCTTACCGTCGGGCTGGGTTCCGACGTGGCCACGCTGGACCCGCACAAGTCCACTTCGGTCGTCGATCGCCAGGTCTACCAGACGCTCTTTGACAAGCTGGTGGACATCGACGAGCGGCTGAACATCGTGCCGCAGCTGGCGACGAGTTGGCAGATCGCCGACGACGGCAAGACCTACACCTTCACGCTGGTCGAGGGGGCGACTTTTCACGACGGCACGCCGTTCAACGCCGAGGCGGTCAAGATCAACCTCGAGCGGATACTCGATCGGGCGAACGCCCTGCCACGGCGCGGCGAGATCGAGCAGGTGACCAAGGTTGAGGCACTCGATGCGAAAACGGTTATCTTGACGTTGTCGCAGCCGTTCGCGCCGCTGCTGGCGACTCTCTCCGACCGGGCCGGGATGATGCTGTCGCCGAAAGCCCTGGCCGAGAAGGGGGACGACCTGGCTCGCCAGCCGGTCGGTACCGGCCCGTTCGCCTTCGTCGAGTGGGTCAAGGGCGATCACCTGACGGTCAAGAAGAACCCGAGCTACTGGCGCAAGGGGCTGCCCTACCTCGACGAGGTGACCTACAAGCCGATCCTGGAAGGGACGCAGCGTCTGACCGGCTTGAAGACGAACCAGCTCCAAATGGTCGACTCGATCCCGTCGAAGGATATCGAGGCGACCAAGCGGGACACCGCGCTGCGCGTGGGCAATATCCCGAGCCTCGGCTTCAGCTACATCACCTTCCAGACGGCCCGGCCGCCGTTCGACAACAAGGCGCTGCGCCAGGCGGTCGCCTGGGCGATCGACCGCGACGGGATCAACAAGGTCGTCTTCTTCGGCAGCGGGCAAGCCGGGCAGACGCCGATCCCGCCGAGCTCCTGGGCCTACGATCCCGCCGTGGCGCCCTATAAGCAGGATTACGCGATGGCGCGCAAGAAGCTGGAGGAGGGTGGCAAGGCGGAGGGCTTCTCCTTCACCCTGCTGCTGACGAACTCGCCGGAAGCGATCCAACTGGGAGAGGCGTACAAGGCGCAGCTTCAGGAGGCGCGGATCACGGCCAACCTCGAGGTGCTGGAGGGCAGCGCCTTCACCGATCGCAGCAACAAGGGCAGCTTCGAGGCCACCATCGGGACCTGGAGCGGCCGCCCCGACCCCGACGGCAATGTCTACAACTACTGCCACTCGTCGGGCGGCCTCAACCGCGGCTCGTACAAGAATACCGAGGTGGATCGGCTGCTAGAGCAGACGCGCGCCGTCAGCGATACCGGGGAGCGGAAGCGGCTGTATACCCAGGTGTCCAAGTTGGTCACCGACGATGCGCCGCACGTCTTTATCCGCCACGCCGCCGAGATCAAGGTCTGGCAACCCGCCGTGGAGGGTTTCGTCCACATCCCCGACGGCATGATGCGGCTGACGACCGTCTCCCTCAAGCGGTAGGTGCCCCGGGTCGAATGGACGCCGACGGCGTTCGACCGGGGGCACGATACGGAATCTGGTCGCTCGCAGACGGTATGTTGTTGATATGTAGAAGCGCCCGAACGAACGGATAGCGGTTGGCGGCGCAGATCGACGCGGTCGAGACGGCGTTCGACGCGCTCCGCTTTTCCACCGCGCATGCGGCGCTCGATGCGCGGGACGGTGTCACGAAGGGCTTGAACGCCCTGCGCTGCCAACTCCGGCAAGCGGTCCCCGAGGACGTCCCCCTACCTGTCGTGGCCGAGAAGTCTGTCCGCGAAGCACTACGCGGCTTTCGCGTAGGCGTGATGGAGGCCGCCTAGGATGGGGATGGCGCGCACGCTGCCAGCCGCGATCGTGTGTTCAGCGGCTTCGCTAGGGGCACTGGGGACCTGTCCTGGCCGTTTAGTCCATCCGGCCCTATTTTCTGGCAGTCGCCGCGCGAGCGTGCCAGGAAGCTGCCTCGGACGGACTAAACGGCCAGGACAGGCCGAGGCGTGCAAGAACAGCCTTGCAACCGTGACTCTTGATGACGCCTTCCTCGGCCCGGCGGCCGATCACCGCACAACCCAACAGAACCACGTGGACACCCTACACGGTCAGCGACCCGCCCTGCAGGTTATTGAGATGCCAGGACTTCGGCGAGGATCTGATCCGGCGAGAGTGCGCCGCCGGCCGCCCTGGCCGCCTCGAAGTGGGCTTTGCCCAGCGCTTCGCGGGTCGCGGCGATGGCGTCTCGATACCCGGCGGGGTGGGCTGGTGGGAACGAAGGGCCGAGCTGTGCGCGGATGGCATCGAGCGCGCCGGCGATGCGCGCGGCGCGCTCCCATTCCATGCGCGCTACGGCCACCCCCGCCAGGCCCTCCAGGCACCAGGGGATGGTGTGCGGGGTGCCGAGGCCCCGATGCAGCGCAGCGCCCTCGTTGATCAGGGCCTCAGCGCGGGCGACGTTTCCCGTGGCGAGTTCGGCCTGCCCCAGTTGCGTCAAGGTGATGGCCCGAGCCCACCGGTCGTCGTACCGCTGCGCAATGGCCAACGCTTCTTCCAGCAGTACGCGCGCCCGTGCGTAGTCGCCGAACTGGAGTGCGATCATGCCCAGCGAGGTGAGCGGCCTCTGGATGCCATGTTCATCGCCGCGCTCCCGGCAGAGCGCCACGATCTCCTCGTGGTAGGCGATCGACTGATCGTGCCGGCCCTGCATCTGCGCCGTGCCCCCGAGCACGAAGAGCGTCTCGGCGATGCGGCCGGTGTCGCCCAGGGCGCGGAAGAGGTGCAGTACCTCCGCGCCCAGCGCATCGGCACGCTCGAGATCGCCGCCGAACTGCGCCAGCGTGCCCGCGCCGACCAGCCC
>CADCWN010000281.1 GCA_902806415.1 uncultured Thermomicrobiales bacterium
CAGCGACCGGCCCCGCGACAGGCTTATCGCTGATAATCGAGTAGGTTAGGGTGCCGAACAGCAGGATCACCGCCTTGACCGCCAGGATCGCCGCGATCGTCGCGCGATCGAGGGCGGCGAGCCAGCCATGCGTCGCCACGCCGGGGGCCGCGACAACCCCGGCGGGCTTGACCGTGCGCGTCGCCCGCCCGCTCGCGCGACTTCCCGCTCCGTCGCCAAGCGGCGGCCCCTTCCCGCTCCACACTGGCTTCATCGCGGCACAATGGTACTATGCCCCACGAGCGGGCAGGTCGGGCGTGCGGGGCACGTCCGCTGGCGCAGGCTGCGCCAGTAGAACGACTATCGCCGCGCCACCTACACTAGCCGTGCGTCAACGAAGAAGGGGTCGCCGCGCGGCACGAAAGGTTCGAGGATCGGGCGATGTTCGGTGTGCTGGCATCTTGTCTGTTCCTGCTGGCGCTGGGATTACCCGGCACTGTGGCGCTACGGCGGTTGACCGATCGGCTGACCACATTGGAACTGGGGGTTTACGGGCTGCCGCTTGGCGTCGTACTCGGCTCCCTGACGCTGCTGCTGTTGGCAGTCATCGCCAGCGGGCTCGGGCTCCCGCTCGTGCTGCTCGTCGCGGTCGGCAGTCTGGCCGTGGCGGGGGCGCTGGGGCCGTGGTGCTCGATCGTCGCCGCGCTGGGCGGGGCGCTCGGGCGGTCGCAGCGGCTCGGCTTCGCCGCCACCGCGACCGCCAAGGGCAAAGGACCGGTTGAGGAGGTGGTCGCCGCGCCGAATCTGCTGGACCGCGCGCTGGCGACGTTCGGTCCCCTCTCCCTCTGCATCCTCGGCGCGTTCATTATCCGCTGGGCGCTCCTGTGGCGCGGCGCGCTGACCTACGACGCGACCGGGCTCGTCGCGGGCCATGTCAATATCTGGGGCGACTGGTCGCTGCACCTCGGGGACGTCACCTCGTTCGTCTACGGCGGCAATCTGCCGCCCCAACATACGCGCTGGGCGGGGACACCCTACGCCTACCACTACCTGACCTCGATCACCGCCGCCGCGATGGTCCGCCTGGGGATGGACCCCGCCGGGGCGCTGACCCTGCACAGCTTCCTCTTCTGCGTCCTCCTGCTGCTCGGCCTCTTCGCGTTCGCCGCGCGCCTGACGCGCGACCGCGACGCCGCCGGGGTCAGCGTCGCGCTCTTCCTGCTGGGCGGCACCCTCGGCTGGCTGGTCATCGCGAGCCAGATCAATCAGTCGCACGACTTCCTCGGCACCCTGCTGCGGCAACCATGGGACAACGGACAGCAGGGCGATCTCAACTTCCGCTGGCCCAACATCTTCTTCTCACTGATCGAGTCGCAGCGCGGTTATCTCTACGGCTTGCCCCTCTTCCTGCTGATCCTCACCCTCCTGTATGAGGGGGTGCAGGGGGGCGCCCGCACGCTCTTCGCCGCCGCCGGGCTGATCGCCGGGGCGCTGCCGTTCGCGCACACCAGCACTCTGGCGGCACTGGCGCTGGTCACACCATTCGTGGCGCTGCTCTTCCCACGACCGCTCCGGGAATGGGTCACCGATTGGGCGCTCTTCTTCGGGCTCTGGATGGCGACCGCCGTGCCGCAGCTCTTGCTCCAATATCGAGGCCAGGATGTCGGCACCCGGGGGCTGCGACTTCAGCTCGGCTGGGTCGCCGCGCCGGACTCCTGGCCCTGGTTCTGGCTGAAGAATCTCGGCTGGTTCGGGCCGCTGCTGATTATCGCCCTCGCCAGCCGCACCCTGCTGACCGGCCCGGCGCGACGGTTCCTCTGGGCGACCATGCCGATCTTCGTGATCTGCAATCTGGTCGCTTTCTTCCCCTGGGATTGGGACAATACCAAGTTCCTCCTCTACTGGTTCCTGGCTGTCTGCATCCTGGTGGCCGCGCTGCTCGTGCAGACCTGGCGCGCGCACGACTCGCTCGTCGTGCGCAGCGTCCTGCTCGGCGTCGTGGCGACGATGATCCTCTCCGGGTTGCTCCTGAA
>CADCWN010000282.1 GCA_902806415.1 uncultured Thermomicrobiales bacterium
CGCCACGGTATAGCCGTCCATGATCCGATCGAAATCCTCCATCGACTTGGCGGAGTGGAGCTCGTCAACATACTTCTTCACGAACGCGGGCACCTCCCGCACGGGCGGCGCGGCCTCGTCGATCCGGGCGTCGCCGGTGACAATCACGATGTCGTTGCCCCATTGATCGCTGTTCAGGTGGAGTGCCACCTTCGCGCTCCGCGCGATGTTGCGGAGCTTCTGCGTGTCGGGCTGGCTATAGATCAGCATCGTCTCGCCGTCCCAGAGGAACCAGACCGGGCTCGGCTGCGGCGTGCGATCGTGCCGGACCGTGGCCAGCCAGATGATCCCCTCCTGGCGCAGCCGCCGCGCGGCCCGGGCTCCGAACTCGGACGAAAAATCGATCATCGTGTCCCCCTTCGTGTGGCGACGCGAACCGCCCAAGGCAATTCGACGCGCGTATCGCGGCGCAATGGTCGGCGCGATCGGGATTCGGGAGGGCGGGCAGGAAACGGACGCCGCGATGTTGCCGGTGCGTCGCGACCTATAGATTAGCTGAGGGTGTCGATCTCTCCCCTTCGACGGGAAGCCCCACGAACATGAGGGGCGTTCCACGCTGTGCCCGGACCCTGCCGGTCGCCACCCCCCGTGGGGTGGCGACCATCATCCTACCCTGGTAGGCTACCGAACGGGAAGTAGGCACCGAAAAGTGCTGTAGCAACCCGAACGTTATCTGGAAACTCGGGGGTATCCTGGGTACAGTAGGAGGCGAGCGATGGTCGCGGACGCGACGATGGAAAAGGTGCGGGTTTCCAGGGGTGGCGGCAAGGCAGTGGAAGCGAGCCCGCAGCACGCCCTGGCCCTGATCGCCGACAAATGGGCGGTGCTGGTCATCACGACCCTGGCCGGGGGCGATATTCGCTATAACGCGCTCCGGCGCGAGTTGGCGGGGGTGTCGCAGAAGATGCTGACCCAAACCCTGCGCGACCTGGAATGCAACGGCCTGGTCGCGCGGACGGTGTACCCCGACACGCCCCCGCGCGTCGCGTACAGCCTGACGCCGCTGGGCCGGACGCTGGTCGAGGCGCTGACGGTGCTGCGCGATTGGGCCAACGAGCACTACCACGAGGTCGAGGCGGCCCGCCTGGACTACTGCGGCGGGTCGCCGGAGGATAGGGGTGCGGGCGACGCGGGGGGGAGCGCGGGCGTGGAAGTCGCGAACGACTAGACCGCGGTGCGGATACGGACGATCCCCATTCCTACCGTTGGGGGAGGTGAGCCGATGGGTGAGCAAGCGGTTGGTGGCGAAGTAGCGGTCTTTCCTTGGGCCTTTATCCCCGCGCCGGAGCCGGGCGAGCGACGCGCCGACTTCTTCACCTGGCCCGATCCGGCCCTCGTCGGGTTGCGCTTCCCCTACTTCGCGCTGCGCGGGCGCGCGGCGGGGCCGACCGTGGCGATCACCGCCGGGATCCACGGCGGCGAGTACCCTGGCCCGCTCGCGGCAATCGCGCTCGGGCGCACGCTCGATCCGGCGATCGTGCGTGGCGCGCTGTTGATCCTGCCGCTCGTCAATCAGTCAGCGTTCTGGGCGCGGTCGGCGTTCGTCACGCCGGGGGATGGGCTGAACCTCAATCGGGCGTTCCCCGGCAAATTGGATGGCACCGTCAGCGAGGCGCTGGCGCATCGACTGTTGACGGCGGTGGTCGATCCCGCCGACGCGCTGATTGATCTGCACAGCGGCGACATTTTCGAGACGCTAGCCGATCACAGCGGGCGCTATCACACCGATGATGCGGCGTTGGCGGCGCGCAATGCCGCGCTCCAGGCCGCATTCGGGCTACCCTATGCGGAGGTGTACGGCGCACCGACCGCGCCCCGCAGCCTGACCGGGAGCGCGGCTGCGCGTGGCAAGGCGACGCTGCTGGTCGAGGTGGGCGGGAATGGGCGCGCGAGCGCCGAGAATGCGGCGACCCTCGATCTGGGTCTGCGCGAGGCGTTGCGCACCCTGGACACCCTCCCCGGCACGCCCCGCCCGCGCCCCGCGACGGCGATCACGGAGGCGGCGCAGGTCCTCGCGCCCGTGACCGGGCTCTGGTGCCCGGCGGTTGCACTCGAACAGGAGGTCGCGGCGGGCGACATGCTCGGCACCCTCACCGATCTGCTCGGCGAGCCGCTCGCCGACGTGACCGCGCCGTGTGGGGGGATGGTCCTCTATTACATGACATCGCTCGCAGCACATGCGGGGGAGCCGCTAGTGAACCTGGCACGGCGCTAGCCCGTGGGCGGACCGGGCAATAGCATTCGGCCGGTGTGGCAGCGCTTGCCCCGACGTGTCCGTTCAGGTACAATCGCGCTATTCTGGCGTAGCGGGGAGTAGGATACAGCGGGCCAGGAACAGGAAAGGGGCGAACGGTGCGAAGGCGCGAGGGATTGCGCGTGCTGATGATCGCGCCGACCTCCTTCTTCGCCGATTACGGCTGCCACGTCCGCATCCTGGAAGAGGCGCGCGGCCTGCAAGGGCGCGGTCATCGCGTCACCATCTGCACCTACCACAACGGTGGCCCAGTCGCGGACCTGACCATCCGGCGCAGCCTCGGGCCACCCGGCCCGCGACGCGCGGTCGTCGGCTCGTCGCGCCACAAGCTCTACCTCGACGCCGCCCTCTCGCTGCGCACCGTGGCGACAGCCCTGACGACCCGCCCGGACATCATCCACGCCCATCTGCACGAGGGGGCGATCATCGGCGGGGTACTCTCGCGCCTGCTGCGCCGCCCGCTCCTCTTCGATTACCAGGGGAGCCTGACGGCGGAGATGATCGACCACGGCTTCCTGAAGCGCGAGAGCCCGATCCACGGGCCGACGCGGCTGTTGGAAGGGCTCGCCAACCGCGCCGCCGCCGCGATCGTCACCAGCACGCGCAATGCGGCGACGGTGCTGGAGCGCGACTTCGGGTTGGCGGGGGAGCGCGTCAGCACCGTCGCCGATGGGGTCGATACGGGGCGCTTCCGGCCCGGTCTGCTCATGCGCGCCGAGCGCGACGCCCGCCGCGCCACCTACGGGATCGGCCCCGACCGCAAGGTGATCGTCTACCTGGGGCTGCTGGCCCCGCACCAGGGGACGGGCCTCTTGCTCGAAGCCGCCCGGCTCGTCGTCGCCCAAGAGCCGCGCGCATTCTTCCTGATCGGCGGCTTCCCCGGCAACGAGGATTATCGGCGTCAGGCGGAGGCGTTGGGCTTGGGGGCGCACACCAGCTTCCCGGGTCGCGTCCCATATGGCGAGGCGGAAACGTTTCTGGCCCTCGGTGACATCGCGATCAGCCCGAAACGCTCGGAGACCGAGGGGAACGGCAAGCTGTACAACTACGCGGCGATGGGCCTGCCGACGATCGCCTTCGACACGCCGGCCAATCGCGAAATCCTCGCCGACCTGGCCTTCTACCCGGCGGCGCGGACACCCGAGGCGCTGGCCGACGCGCTCCTGCCGACTATCCGCCGACCCCACGAGGCGCTGGGGCGCGGGCGGGCTCTGCGCGAGCGCGCGATCCAGCACCTCTCCTGGCCCGCCCGACTCGACGAGTTGCTGCGCGTCTACGAGCGGCTGCACGGCTTGCCGCGCGCGACCCTAGCCCGTTCGTCCCCGGCCTATGCCACGCCGAAGCCGACCAGCGCGGATGGTGATGACTGACAGACGCGCGCGGCGCGCAACCCGCGATAATGTGGCCGCGCCCGACGCAGCCGAGCCAGGGGCCGAGGCTGACACTACTATCGGATTCGGCCCCTGGCTGATCATGGCGCTGGCGGCGGCGCTGCGCCTGCCGCTCCTCTTCGTCACGCCGGGGGTCGATTACCCCTTCTATCTCAGCCTCGGGCGCCTCAGCGACCTCGGTTTCCTGCCCTACCGCGACTACTGGCTGGAATATCCGCCGGTCTTCCCCTGGCTCGCGGTCTTCGCGTACCGCTTCGTCCTCCTCTTCCCCCCCGCACTCCGTTACCTCTGGGAAGTGGACACTCTCGCGCCGACGTTCCACGTCGCCCTCGGGTCGGTGATGGTCGCGGCGGACCTCCTGGGGATCGCGCTCGTCTGGAGTATTTGCCGCCAACTCTGGCCGCGCGCCGAGGCCGAGCGTCGCACGATCCTCTACGCCGTCCTTTTCTGGCCGATCATCGTCGCGCTCGGCTGGTACGACACCCTCCCCTGCACCATGCTGCTGCTCGGGCTCTGGCTGATCCTGCGCGCCAGGGCCGGGGCGGCGGGGGCGGTCGCCGGCCTGGGCTTCATGACCAAGATCTTTCCGGCCCTCCTCGTGCCGATCACGATCAAGTTCCTGCCCGATCGTCGCGATCGGGTCGCCACGCTGGTCGGTGCGGCGACGGTGACGCTGCTCATTGGACTGCCGATGTTCCTGCTCGGCCCGGCCTACTTCATCGCGTCGTACAGGGTTGTCTTCAGCCGCTCGGCCTGGGAAACGATCTGGGCAATTTCCGACGGCTATTTCAGCTACGGGCGAGTCGCCCCACTCAGCGTCCGCTTCGACCCGACGACCGCAGAGTATGTCGCCTATCCCTCACGCATCCCGACGCTGCCGCTGACGATCATCGCCGGGCTGCTCTACATCGGGTTCTGGCTCCGCCCGGTGGCGCGCACGGTGCGCAACGTGGTCCTCTTCACGGCGATCTCGATGCTCGGCTTCCTCCTCTACTCGAAGGGATACAGCCCGCAGTTCGTCGTCTATGTCCTGCCATTCACCGTGCTCCTCCTCCCCTGGGGACGCGCGGTCGGCTACACCCTGGTCCTCAGCGCGGTGAACTTCATCCAGTGGCCGCTCTATCACGAGTGGTTCAATCAGGTTCCCTGGGTGTTGGGGCTCGCGGTGATCCTGCGCACAATCATCCTGGCGGCCCTGGCCTGGGAATGGCTGGCCGAACTCTGGCAACTGCGGAACCCGCTGCTCACGTTGCGTCCGAGCCGCCGGATTATGCTGGTCGGCGCGACCGTCCTCACGGTCGCCGCGCTGGCGCTGGGCGTCACCAGCTGGCAATCCTGGACGGCGCGCTCCTACGACACCAGCGAGATGAAACCGGCGTTCGACTTCGCCGCCCGCCACGACCCCGCGCCGAGCGGTCGCGCGGCCTACGTCTTCACTAGCCACGAACTCTACGAGGCGTTCCACCCCTTCTTCGCCGACGAAGCCGATTTCTATCTCCTGCGCTCCGAGGACGACGGGGACGAGTCGCTGACGAATCCGCGCCTCACCCCGGACGGGCGGCAGGCGACGATGGTCGCGATCGCGCGCGAGCACGCCGCGATCTTTCTCATTCGCGCGGCTGATGACTGGACCAGCCGTGATCTCAACAGTTGGCTGACCGAGCACGCGCAGTTGACCGCCGCGACGCGCGTCGGCGACGTCGATCTGTCGTTTTGGAAGACACGACAAGTGGCGAGGCCATAGGGCAACGGCCTTCCCATTGCCGGGGACTAATACTACTTCGAGAGCGAACTTGGTAGGAGATTGGCTAG
>CADCWN010000283.1 GCA_902806415.1 uncultured Thermomicrobiales bacterium
GCAGTCTCGCCCGCGTCGAAGCAGCGGGTGCCGCTGCCTGAGGCTGGCGCGATCCTCTCGCGGGCGAATATTGGGCGTGCGGAGTTAAGGCGCCAACGCGCTGACGAGCGCCACTGACGCTAGCTTCCGTCGGCGGCGGCAGTATCGACCGATCTGCATCGGCACAAACTACGCTGGTGTACCATATTGGCGTCTCCCCAACCTTCACGTGGCGGCGTGCAATCTATCGTATGGAGGTATCCCGGTGAACGCGACGCAATTCCGCACCCCGAGCCAATTGGTCGTCGATCGGCTGCTGGCGCATGGCGTCGAGCTCTTCTTCGGCCTCGACGGCGACCATGTCGTCCCCCTCTTCGATGCCCTGGCCGACGCCCCCCAACTCCGGCCGGTCACCATCCGGCACGAGAACACCGCCGCGATCGCCGCCGAGGTCTATGCGCGACTCACCGGGCGGCCCGGGGTCTGCATCACGACCGCCGGGCCCGGCGCCCTGAACCTGATCGCCGGGATCGGCGGGGCGTACGCCGCCGGGGTGCCGGTCGTCCACCTCTCCGGCGGCGTGCCGAGCGATGCGCCGAAAGAGGCCTTTCACGGCGTGGACGCCACCGATTTCCTGCAGCGTGCCTTCGCGCCGGTGACCAAGTGGTCAGCGCGGGTCGAGGAGGCGAGCGAGATCCCCGCCGCCATCGACCGGGCCTTCGCCATCGCCACCAGCGGCCGGCCCGGTCCCGTCCACCTGGAGATCGCCCTCAGCGCCCTCCAGTCAGAATCCCTGCCGGCCGCGAGCGCGGGCGACTCGGCGGCACCGACCGACACCCGGCATGATCCCGACGACCTGCAAACACTGATCGGGCAGATCGACCGGGCGGGGCGGATCGCGATCGTCGCGGGGAAGGGGGCGTGGTGGCCGGTCGTCAGCGACCGCCTCATCCGTCTCGCGGAGCGGCTCGGCGCACCGGTCGCGCACACCTGGGACGGGCAGGCGGCGATACCGACCGCGCACCCGCTCGCGATCGGCCTCTGGCGACCGGGCGACGCGGGTCACCCGCTCGCCCACGCGGCGATCGCCGAGGCCGACCTCGTCCTCGGGATCGGCGTCCGTGCCGGGACCGACGCGGCGCTCGAACTGGCGCAAACCCACGGGGAGCGCGCCGTGCTGGTCAACGCGGCCGACGGGCCGGAGGAGGGCGTGACCTTCGGCTCGGTCGAGGCATTCGCCGCCGCGCTCGACGCCCTCGCCGAGGCCTGCGAGCCGAACGAGGCGAGCGACGTGACGCTCGCCCGCTGCTCGCGGGCACAGCACCTACTCGCGCGCGGGCTGACGATCGAATTGGAGCGGCACGCCGCTGCACGCCCCTGGCATATCGGCCTCGCGCTCGACGCCCTCGGCAAGCAGATGACGCCCGAGACGGTCGTGATCAGCGAGGTCAGCAATGTGAAGCTCTGGGTGCCGTTGCAACTGCCGGTCTACAGTCCCCTCTCGCACCTCCAGCCCGGCTCCTGGGGCGCGATGGGCTATGCCATCCCCGGCGCGCTGGCGGCGGGCCTCGTCTACCCCGATCGCCCGGTCGTCGCCGTCACCGGCGACACCGCCTTCCTGATGGGCTCGAGCGATTTCTCCACGATCTGCCAGCTCGGCCTGAAGGTGGTGATCGCGCTCCACAACGACGGCCAGATCGGGATGATCAACAACGCGATGACGATGTTGCACGGACGCCCCTACGCCACCGAGATCGGGCAGTACGATTATGTCAGATACGCCGAGGCGTTCGGCGCGCGTGGCATCCGCGTGGACGACCCGGGCGATCTCGACGCCGGCTGGGCCGAGGCCCTCGCCGCCGCCGCAGATGGCCCGGTCCTGCTCGAACTTAGGGCCGGCTACGACTTCCCGCGCCCAGCGCTCCACCGCCTGGTCGCCCAGGCCGAGGCAACGGAGGCCCGGCCCTGAGCTGATACCCATCGCTGACGGCGAGCGGCAACGCTGCCGCGC
>CADCWN010000284.1 GCA_902806415.1 uncultured Thermomicrobiales bacterium
GATCAGATTGTCGAGATTGGTCCGGTCGCCAATGCCGACGGTCGCGAGTGGCGTCGTATCCGCACAAGTGATGGGATCGAAGGCTGGATCGCCTCCGAGTTCACCGCACCAGCCCCCTAACAGCACTCGAAAAATATTAAGGCGGGCGGGACGAGCGTTCCCGCCCGCCCCCGTTCGCGTTAAGCCGACGCGATCATCACCTCATCCACGTAGCACCAGCGCCAGCCCTCGCCCGGCTCCGCCGATTGAATCAGCGGATGTGCCGTGGTGTGAAAGTGTCTCGTCGCGTGCTTGTTCTTCGACGAATCGCAACACCCGACATGCCCGCAGACCAGGCACATCCGCAGGTGGACCCAGCGGTCGCCCGATTGCAGACACTTCTCGCAGCCATTCGCGCTGGGCGTCACCTCGCGAATCTGGTCCAGGTGGCCACACTGCTCGCCCATTAATTGCCCCCTCTCGACGAAATTGAACGCGGCATCGTGAGCGCCCACACAGGTTATACACGATCGCTATGCCGCCGAGCGGGCGCTCGAAGCGTCGCCAAGGCGGTTATTTCCCGCCCACTCGCCCTAGCGCCGCAGCCCCTTCAACGCCGCCCGCGACTGTGGTGGCGGCCCGTCTCGCGCCCGGCCCGATGGTCGTCGCAGCCGCCAGCGCGCCCAACGCCGCGACGAGCGCACAGGCGATCATCGCCCGGTGGAATGCCTCGGTGACGGACCCGTCGATCGCCGCAGCGGTCTCCGGCGGCAGATCGGTCAGCGTGCGGGCACCGGTCGGATCGCGCCGCGCCGCCGCCACCTGCGCCGCCACCACCGATGTCGGGGCGAGATCCCGCGCCCGCGTCGTCAGCGCCGCGTCGAACGACACCGCGACGACCGCGCCGAGCGCCGCGATCGCCAGCAGCCCCGCGACCCGCGAGGCGACATTGTTGATCGCCGAGGCGATCCCGGCGTTGTGCGACGGCACCGCCCCCATCACCGCCGCCGTCAGGGGCGCGACGATCAGCGCCAACCCGAAGCCCATCACCGTCACCGCGGGCAGGATTGTCGACCAGTAGGCCACGCCGGGGGCGACGCGCAAGAAAAGCAACGCCCCGACGCCGAACAGCAGGGCACCGCCGGTCAGATAAGGACGCGGACCATCCCGCCCCGCCAGCCGCCCGAACCGTGCCGAGAGGAAGAAGATGATGATCGAGACTGGAAAAAGGCTCGCCCCGGCTTGCAACGCCGAGTAGCCGAGCGTGTTTTGCAGGTAGATCCCGGCGAAGAAGAATGCCCCGCTGAGCGCGGCATAGATCGCCAACGTCGCCAGATTGGTTCCGGCGAAGACGCGAGAACGGAAGAGAGCGAGCGGCAGCATCGGCGCGGGCGCGCGCGCTTCCCACCACACGAAGGCCACGAGCGCGACGCTCCCGCCGATCAGGCCGCCGAGAACCAGGGGGGCGCGCCAACCGATGACCGCGCCTTCCGTCAGCCCATAGGCGATCCCACCGAGGCCGACGATCGTCAGTGCGGTGCCCGGCCAGTCAAGCCGCTTAGGAGCTTGTTGATCGCGAGTTTCTGGCACATACCGCACGAGGAGCCACCACGCTACGGCGATGATCGGGATATTAATCAGGAAGACCCAGCGCCACGAGAGCGCGTCCACCAGCCAGCCGCCCAGGAACGGCCCGAGGATCGTCGTGATCCCCGATGACCCCGACCAGACCCCGATCGCCCGACCGCGCTCCTCCTCATCCTCGTAGACCGCCGTGAGGATCGCCAGCGAGCCCGGCACGACCAGCGCGCCAGCGGCCCCTTGCAGCATCCGCGCCGCCACCAGCCAGCCGGTCTGCGTGGCGAGGCCGCAGCCGATCTAGGCCACTCCGAAGGCGATGAGGCCGAGGATCATGCTCCGCCGCCGCCCGTAATGATCACCCAGCGCACCGCCGAGGATGAGGAGCGCCGAGAGGGTCAGCGCGTAGCCATTGACGATCCACTGCAATCCCGCCAGCCCCGCATCGAGGCTACGATCGATCGCGGGCAGCGCCACATTGACGACCGTGCCGTCGAGGAAAACGATCCCCGAGGCCAGGATCATCGCGATCAAGATCCAACGCTTCGCTCGCGCGTCCGGCTTCCCGGGTCCGGCCCCATCCACACCGCTCGTAGACAACGTCTCCCCCTCACGCCCATGCCCGCCCTCTCGTCTGCCCGCTCCGCTCCTTGCTTCCCCATACGAGTGAGCAAGCCATCGTGCGGCAGCCATCGGGCTACCAGATCAGCGTAGCCGATCGGCCAGAGATTTTGGCCCCTCCGTTCGGGTAGGAGTGGGGCCGGGTGGAGGCGACGTTCGGGGAGGACCAGTCGGGAAGGCGCGCGCAATCGCCGGGCAAGGAGCCACCGCCCCGGCGGGGGCGACTGAAGCGTCGTCCCCCCGCAGTCGTCACCCTTCGGCGATAATCCGCGCATGGCGCTTCTTGCCCGCGCGCAACATGATCGCGTCCCCGCGCAGATCGTCGGCACCGACGCGCGCATCCGGATCGCTCGCGGCCTCCCCGTTGACGCTGGCACCCCCCTGGACGATCAGCCGCCGCGCCTCGCTCTTCGACTTCGCCAGGCCGACAGTCACCAGCAGGTCCACCAGCGCCACCCCGGCGGCGAGTTGCGCGCGCGGTAGGGCCGTTGTCGGCACCCCCTCACTGACTTCGCCGCCACCGGCGAAGAGGGCGCGCGAGGCGGCCCGCGCCCCCTCGGCCGCCTCGACACCGTGGCTGAGACGCGTCGCCTCGAATGCCAGCACCTCTTTCGCCGCGCGAATCTCCGCCCCTTCCAGGCTGGCGAGGCGCGCGATCTCGTCCAGCGACAGGAAGGTGTAGAGCTTCAGCAACTGCTCGACCTTCTCGTCCTCCACGTTCATGAAGAACTGGTAGAACTCGTACGGCGAGGTCAGCGCCGCGTCGAGCCAGGACGAGCCGCCGGTTGTCTTCCCCATCTTGCGGCCGTCGGAGGTCGTCAGCAGCGGCGTCACCGCCGCGAACGCCTGCGCCCCCTCGACACGCCGGATGAGGTCGCTGCCGGCCAGCACGTTGAACCACTGATCGCCGCCGCCGAACTGCAGCGTGCAGCCGAACTCGCGGAACTGGTGCAGGAAGTCGTACGCCTGGAGCAGGACGTAGTTGATCTCGATGAAGTTCAGGCTGCCACTTTCCAGGCGATCGCGGTAGGTCGAGTGGCTGAGGATCTGGTTCACGCTGAACAGCTTGCCGATGTCGCGCAGGAAGGCGACGTACTGCAAGCCCAGCAGCCAGTCGGCGTTGTTCAGCAGCAGGGCGGGCGGGTTCGCCCCGAAACGCCCGCCGTCGAAGTCGAGGTAGCGCGCGAACTGCGGGCGCATCCCGGCGATGTTCCGCTCGATCTGCTCCAGCGTCAGGATCGGTCGGGTGCTCGCCTTGTCGGTCGGATCGCCGATCATCCCCGTGCCGCCGCCGATCACCGCGATCGGGCGGTGGCCGTGCCGCTGCAAGTGGGCCAGCGTCATGATACTCAGCAGATGCCCGATATGCAGGCTCGTCGCGGTCGGATCGAAGCCGACGTAGACGGTGACCGGTCGCCCGGCGGGATCGGCCAGCGCCGCGCGCAGCCCCGGCCCATCGGAGACCTGCGCGATGAAGCCGCGCTCCTCCAACACATCGTAGACATTGCGCCCGGTATCGAGCCCATCGGTCTGCATTCGACTCGTCGCGTCAACCATCGGTACTTCCTCCTTCGTCCCACACGTTGCTTATCGTCACCGCTGCCCGGGCAGCGGATGCATATCCAGGCTCATCCACTGGTGGAGCGCCGAAAAACCCTGTCGGCGATAAAAATCTCGCGCGCCCTCGTTAAATGCCCAGACCGAGAGTTCGATGTGCGCGATTCCGAGTGCACGGAATTGGTCGAGCAATTTTTCCAGCAAACGCTCACCGTAACCATGCCGCCGAAACTCCGGGCGGATCGACAACTGATCGACCAGGCCGATATCCAGGGCATAGCGGAACGGGTTAGCCGGGTAGCGCCTGATCATCCCCGCAATGTACCCTACCGGTTCAGCCTCTACCGTACCGATCAGCAGGTGCGCCTCCGGCTGCCCCAAGAGGTCGGCGAACCACGCGGTCACCGTCTCGTCGTCACTCACCGCCTTGAACAGCCGAGGGTGTGCATCGACATGGAGTTGCTGCACGTCCCGGTTTAGGCGGGCCAGAAGCTCGGCGTCCTGTATGCCCGCCCGGCGCATTTCCATCGATTCACCCTTCCTCGCAGCGCCCCGCCTTGCGTGTCGTTAAACGCAAAGCCCCCCGTCCGGGAAGGACGGGGGGCCGTGATACCACCTTCATGCGCCGCGCGCTCACACGCGCGGCCTCAATCGGCAAGCCGCGCCGCTCGGGGCGACCTGCCGAGACCCTGTAACGGGGGCGACCGACCGGATTTCGCCGCAGATGGTCGCCCACCAGCGGGTTCGCCCGGCAACTCCGGAGGGTAATTCGCGCCGTCGCGTGCCACGGGCTCGCACCAACCGCCCGCTCTCTGCCGTTACCACGCCGCCGCTACTGACGCTCCATCAGCGCGTTGCCGCTCTTCGATTACCTTAAGGCTACCACACGCCCCGGCCCGATGCCCTGATCGAACGGCCAGGATACGGGCCGGTGCGCGGTCGGCAGGGTGATCCGGTCAATTCGCGGAGATCAGTTCCAGATCCTCCTCGACCGCCGCCGCTGGCTCGCGCGGCACGAGGGCGCTGACGACCTCCAGGACCGCGGCGATCGACGTCTCCGCGCCGACCAGCTTCTCGCGGATGTCGACCAGGGCGGGCGGCGCGATCACGCTCATCACCGGCTGCTGGGCCAGTTCATCGGCGATGTAAGCCCGCGCCATCCGCACCGAGCGCTTCAGCGGCACCCCGTTATTGAGGCTCTGCTTAATCAGGATACAAAGATCAACCGCGTCGCCGTTGTAGCGCTCCGGGTTACGCCCGGAAGTCGTGATATACCCCTGGCTCGTCCAGTGGCTGACCTGGCGGGTGGTCAGGTTGCAGAGTTCGGCCAACTGGGTCTTGGTCAGGGCGAGCATCGACCAGAGTGCCCCACGGTTCGGCGCTGAGAAGGTAAAGTCGCGCATCGCAATCCTCTCCTAGCGAGCATCAATACGGCTGACCACACCGGCTGGCATCGGGCGACACCGGCGTATGTGCAAGCATTTCACATGGCTCGACCAATGCATCATAGCGACTCCGGGCCTATTTGTCTACAGCTTGACGGCCTTTGGGGGGTATCTTCGGGTTTTTGCAATGCCATCCATCCGTGTTGGGCCGGCGAACGGCTCCGATCCTGCCCGCGTCGCGTCGCCAGCGCCAAGCCGCGTGCGGTACACTTCGGGCGCGGCGCGACGGGGCACCGCTCGCGGTATCAGCAATGGTGCGGAGGAGGGCGGCGTGTCCGAACGGGCCTGGGTGCAGACGACGACCACGGATGGTGAGCCGATCGCGGTGGTGCCGATTCCCGAGCATCCGCGCGGTATCCTGGCGCTCGACATCGACGGCACGTTGCTCGGGCCGGGCAGCGTCCTGGCCGACCGCACGCGCCGCGCCGTCCACGCCGCCGGCACCGCAGGCTGGCTGGTCACGCTGGCGACCGGTCGCCGCTGGGGAGCCACGAAGCCGGTCGCCGATGCGCTCGGCCTCGAAGCCCCGCTGATCTGCTTCAATGGTGCGTTGATCCGCGACTCGATCTCGGGCGAGATCCTGCACTATAATCCCCTCCCGACCGAGGCGGTCAGCCCGCTCATCCACGCCCTGACGGGGCGGGGTCTCCAACCGGTGCTCTACGAGGACTTCGCCAGCGACGAGCGCCTGCTCACCGGCCCGACGACGAATGACTCGCCGCAGATCGCGCACTGGTTAGAAGGAATTAACGACGAATACGGCCCGATCGTTACGCGCGTCCCCTACGAAGAATTAGCGCGGACGCCGAGCGCGACGCGGATCGTCGTCTTCGATACGATCGCGCGGGTCGAATGGGTCGGCTCGCTGGCCGAAGACCTTGGCCTCGCGGCGCGCGTCCTCTTCTACCCGGTCGAGCGTCACGGCGCGCTGATGGCCGAACTCCTTCACCCCGCCGGCACCAAGGCGGTCGCCCTCGCCGCCCTCGCCGCCCGCTACGGCCTGACGATGAGCGAGGTAATCGCCGTCGGCGACGGCCACAACGATGTGGAGATGCTCGCCGAGGCCGGCGTCGGCGTGGCGATGGGCCAGTCTCCCCCCGAAGTCATCGCCCACGCCACCCTTACCATCGGCGGCCACGCCGATGACGGGCTCGCCGCGTTCATCGAGCGCGACCTGCTCGATGGCGAGGGCTTTCCGCACCACTTGGCGCGTCGCAGGTCGTGGAATAGTCCGTAGTCCGTAGTCCGTAGTCCGTAGAATCTTATTGCAATACTCGCGCTTCCTCTGAAGGTAGTAGCTTGGCAAGCAACTACTACGGACTACGGACTACGGACTGCCCCGGAGGGAGTCAGCATGGAACCGGAACTGATCGCCGATTACGCCTGCGAGACCGGGGAGGGGCCGCTCTGGCACCCGGACGAGGATCGGCTGTACTGGGTCGATATCCCGCCCGGCAAGATCTTTCGCTACGACCCGGCGACCGGGCGGCACGAGCAGTGCCACCAAGCCGCCGAGGCGATCGGCGGCTTCACGATCCAGGAGGATGGCGCGCTGCTCCTCTTCGGCGCGCGCGGGGCGATCAGTATCTGGCGCGAGGGCGAGTTGGCGACGATCATCCCCGAGATCGCGGGCGAGGCTGATGGGCGCTTCAACGACGTGATCGCCGCGCCGGGCGGGCGGGTCTTCTGCGGCACGATGCCGACCGCCGCGCACGCCGGTCGGCTCTACCGCCTCGACCCCGATGGCACGCTCACCACCCTGCTCGAAGGGGTGACGGTCTCCAACGGCCTCGGGTTCACGCCGGATCGGCGCGGCCTCTACCATACCGACACGTCGAAGGGGACGATCACCCTCTTCGATTTCGACGAGGCGACCGGCGCGATCGGCAACGGCCGCCCCTTCCTCGACCTGACCGGGAAAGGCGAAGAGGGGTCGCCCGACGGGATGACGGTAGATGCCGAGGGCTGCGTCTGGTCGGCGCGCTGGGATGGCGGGGTGCTGGTCCGCTACGCCCCCGACGGCCATGAACTCCTGCGTATCCCCTTCCCCGCGCGCAAGGTTTCCAGCGTCGTCTTCGGCGGGCCGGACTACGCCGATCTCTACGTCACCACCGCCGGTGGGCGGGACAAAGCGAGCAATGGCGCCGGCGCGGGCGCGCTCTTCCGCCTGCGCCCCGGCGTGCGCGGCGTCCCGGAGTTCCGCTCGCGGCTCACCCTCTGACATACCCCGACTTCATCGCGGCGCGGTTGTCGCGGCGGCAGCGCGCCAGCGATGATAGTTGCTTCTCAACCGCCCCGCCTCAGCTTGTGCGGAGCCACAGGCTCCGCCCGAGCGCGGTCTCGGGGTTTATCCCGCCGGGGTCGCCCCTCCATCCGACGCCGAGAGGGGGGCGATGCGCGTGAGCGTTGACGGCGTAATCCTGCCGATAGGTGACAGGATTGGGGGCGATACTCCTCATGGCACTGGTAATGAATGGCATCGTCGGCAATCAGAAAGGAAAGCGGATGAAAACCCGGATCACAGTTCCGTTCGAGATCACCGGCTGGGATCAGGTTCCTTACGCCGAGCAGGATGAGGGGCCGCAACTGGCGCGGGCTGCGGTGAAGAAGACCTTCGCGGGCGAACTGAGCGGCACCAGTACGGCGGAACTCCTGCTGTGCAGCGCCGACGACGCCCACGCCGGGTATATCGCCCAGGAGCGCGTGACCGGACGACTCGCCGACCGCGAGGGAACGTTCGTCATGCAGCACGGCGGGATCGTGGACGGCGAGGAGCAGCGCCCATTCGGCCGGATCGTCCCCGGCTCGGCTACCGGCGCACTGGCCGGTCTGCGCGGCAACGTGGTCTTCATGCACGATGCGCAGGGCGCGCGACTCCAGCTCGACTACGAGTTCGTGTAGGCGAGTGCCGAGTGGCGAGTGACAAGTGCCGAGTGAGGTACGAGGTACGAAGTACGAAGCGAGCCGTCCCCCGGCACTTTTCACTCGCCACTCGGCACTTGTCTCACGACTCTCGCCGCCAGCATCGCCCCGACGACCCAGAGCAGCGGGTGGGCGAGGACCACGGTGAACGTCATCGGCGTGAGGTCGGTGAAGCTGAGGTGGGCGAAGGCGATCACGCCGCCGCCGAGCACGGCGGCGGGGAAGCGCAGTTGGCGGAGGATCATCCCGAGCGCCATCCCGCCGCAGACGCTGACCAGGGCGGTCAGGGCGAGATAGAAGGCGATCCGCCCGGACCCGAGCAGCAGCAACGGCGCGATATCGGTGCTGCTGGTCAGGCGATGCGGCGGCAGGATCAGGCGATCGAGGATGAGTGCCAGGGCGATCGTCAAGACCGTCGCCCAGAGCGGCAGGAGCAAGCGTAGGCGCGCCATCCGGGTGAAACCCGACACCATATTCCGGCGGAAGCTCGGCGGGGATGGCGGCTCGGGGCGTGCGATCGGTGGGGGCGGAGACGGCGTTGCGCGCGTCGCTTCGACCGCGACGAGCCTCTTGTGCAACACGACGAGCTTCGTGCCGCAAGCGGCGCAGTGCGTCCCGCTACCACCGCCGGCGTAGACCACTTCGCAATACGGGCAAAGGGTTGAGCCGGGCGGCGCGGACTTCCCCCAACGATACGGCGTGGCGGTCGCCATAAGCGTTCGTCCTCAAATGTCTACGTCCGCCTCTCGCACACCAAGGGTTGGTGTACGGTGACGGTCGGGCTGATTTGATGCGATGAAGGCGGCGACGGCTCCCCCAATATTCCACTCACGATTGTAGCACGCAACACGGCGTGGCGATAGTCTCAATCCGCAGGGAGGTTGGCTCGCATAGCGCAGAAGGACGAGGGTTGAACCACAGAGTGCACAGAGCGCACAGAGAGGGACGGGAGAAGGCGGGAGAGAACGAGAGAAAGGAAGCAGGAAGGAACCACTACAAGCGAACCGTCACCGTCAGGAGCTACAAGCTACGCTGGATATTTACCACACACCCCTGATACCTGTGGTGTTCGCCAATCGCTTTATTCTATCCCGAGACCTTTCCAGCATTCCTCTTCTCGCGCGCTGTCTCGTTCTTTTCTCGTTTCTTCCCTCGTTCTGCTCTCGTTCGTTCTCTCTCGTCCCCTCTCTGTGCGCTCGGTGCGCTCTGCGGTTCAACCTCCATTCTCTGTACGCCCGCTGATCCAATCCCATCCCGCGCCCGTTGCGCTATGATGCTGGCGGCCATCAGCCGCACGACGGGCGATGAAACGGGATCAGGGAGGCGCACCATGCCCCATAGCGACGCTTGCGAGACCTACCTCCGGGAACACGACGCGCAGCAACTGGAGGGGTTGCGCGAGTTCCTGCGGATACCCAGCATCAGCAGCCTGCCGGAACACAACGACGATGTCCGCCGCGCCGCCGAGTGGGTCGCCACGCGGCTGCGGGCGCTCGGCGCGCGGGGGGTCGAGTTGCTGCCGACCGTCGGTAACCCAATCGTCTGGGGCGAGTGGCCCGCGCCCGCCGGTGCGCCGACCGCCATCCTCTACGGCCACTACGACGTGCAGCCGCCCGACCCGCTCGACCTCTGGGAGACGCCGCCATTCGAGCCGACGATTCGCGGCGAGCGCCTCTACGCTCGCGGCGCGGCCGACGACAAGGGCAATATGTTCGCGCCGCTGGCCGCGATCGAGGCGCTGATCGCGACGATCGGCAGGCTGCCGATCGGGATCAAGTGCCTGTTCGAGGGCGAGGAGGAGATCGGCTCGCCGAGCCTGCCCGGTTTCGTGCGCGACAACCGCGAGCGCCTGCGCGCCGACTTCGCCATCTGCGCCGATGGCGGGATGTGGGGGCCGGACCAGCCCTCGCTCACCGTCGCCTCGAAGGGGATCGCCGCCTGCCAGATCGATCTCCGCACCGCCAACACCGACCTCCATTCCGGCCAGCACGGGATGGCCGCGCCCAACGCGGTCGAGGCACTGGCCCGTCTCGTCACCACGATGCACGACGACGCGGGGCGGATCACGATCGACGGCTTCTACGAGCCGATCCGCGACCTCACCGCCGACGAGCGCGCGCAAATCGCCGCGATCCCGTTCGACGAGGGCGAGTATCGCCGAGGGCTCGAACTCCCCGCCCTCTGGGGGGAGCCGGGCTACACGGCCCTGGAGCGGCGCTGGGCGCGACCCTCCCTGGACCTCAACGGGCTCTGGGGCGGTTTTAACGGCGAGGGCTTGAAAACCGTCACCCCCTGCGAGGCGCACGCCAAGATCACCTGTCGCCTCGTCCCGAACCAGGAGCCGGGCGCCGTCCTCGACCTGATCGAGGCCCACATCGCCAGGCACTGCCCGCCCGGTGCCACGGCCACCCTCCGGCGCTTCGGCGGCGCGGCGCGCCCCTTCGCCGTCTCCGCCGACCACCCGGCGCTCGACGCGGCGGAGCACGTCCTGCGCGATCTCTACGGGAAGGACCCGCTCAGCATCCGCGCCGGTGGCACCCTGCCCGTCGCCGAGACCCTCCAGAGCGAGCTGGGGGCGGATATGATCTTCTTCTCCTGGGGGATGCCGGGCGACAATGTCCACGCCCCGAACGAGTCGTACCTGCTGCCCGCCTTCGCCGCCGCCCGCCGCGCCTACTGCGCCTTCCTGCCGGAGTTGGCGCGCGTCTACGGCGAGGTCAAGCGGTAGGTTGGCGAACCGCCGCGAAGAACGGGTCGCACGCTCCTACCTGGTCGCGCAATCTGATCCGCAAACGCTCGGGGAGTGGCAAGGGAGCATGACCCCTCCCCGCCGCTTCGGCGGCGACCCTCCCCGACACGGAGAGGGTAGCGTCGATTCCGACCAACTCGACAGATACCGGTGAGACGTAGCACCAAGTGGGCGACCCGTTCTCCGGTCGTGAAGATCATAGGTCGGGCGATCGTCGAATCCGAAGGGAGAGCGAATCCATGGGCTTCATCGGCGCGCTGTTGGCCGCGCTCGGGTGGGGGACCGACTCGGTGCTGGCGCGACAGGGGCTACGCTCGCTGCCGCCGGCCCTCGCCACCGGCATCTCCCTCTGCGCCAGCCTCGCCATCTGCCTGATCGCCATCGCCATCGTCGGCCCGGCGCGCTTCCCGCTCGCCGGGATCGCCTGGTTCGGGATGATCGGCCTGATCAATTTCCTGCTCGGCCGGCAGTTCAACTTCCGCGCGACGAAGCGCCTCGGCGCGGCGCGCACCTCCGCCCTCCTGGCGACCTCCCCCCTCGTCTCGATCGGGCTGGCCGTCCTGCTGGCGGGCGAGCAGGTCACGCCGCTCCTCCTCCTCGGCGTCCTCCTCTCGGTGAGCGGCGTCATCCTGGTGGTGGGCGGATGAGCGCGAGGGGCGGCCACGATTGGCTCGGTTACGCTTTCGCCTTCGGCGGGGCGGTCTGTTATGGCACGGCCTCGCCGCTCCTGAAGATCGGCCTGCGCGACTACGGCTCGATCCTGACCGGGATCACCATCGCCCTGGCGACCGGCCTGCTGGCGGTCGCACCGCTGGCGTTCGCCGCCTGGCACGGGCAAGGGCCGGGCTGGCGACCGGAACGCCGCGCGACCCTCTTCGTCCTCGCCTCCGGCTGCACCGCGCTGCTCGGTTTCGGGTCGAATACCTTCGCCCTCTCGCAACTCCCGGTCGTCGTCGTCGCGCCGATCAGCAGCACCTACCCGCTGATCACCGTTTTCCTGGTGCGCGTCTTCCTGCGCCACAGCGAGGTGATCACGCGCCGCACCGCCATCGGCGCGGTGCTGATCGTCCTGGGGGTGATCTGCGTCACCCTGTCGCAGCGATAAGTCAAATCTCCCCGCTCGATGGCTATGAGGTCGCGGGAGCGGGGGAGGAAGGGAAAGATAGGCTGCGGCGCGCACGTATCTCGGAGAACAGCGGAGCATCGAGCCACGCATACCAATAGGCGCAAGACCTGTTCTCACACCGGATGACGCAACTCCCTCGTGAAGTACAGTGTCAAATCATCGTCCGCGACGATCGTTGCGCCCGGCTCGACTTGTTGCCCATGCCAGATGAGGCCACGACCATCGGGGATGTAGCCGCGCTTCATGTAGAGCCGCTGCGCCGCCCCATAGTCCGCGTAGAGGCCAACGCCGATCCCGGCGACCGCCGAGTGCGTCGCGATCCGCCCCTCGGCCTCATCGAGCAACCGCGATCCGATCCCACGTCGCCGGAACTGCGGGAGGACATTGAAATCGACGATCTCCGGGATACCAGCCTCGCGCAGCGGGGCGTAGCCGGAGCGCCAAACAATCGTGACGTAGCCCGCGAAGATTCCGGCGACCCTGGCGACGAGCACCACGCGCTCGCCCCACCCTTGCTCGACCAGATACCGCTCGTACTGGCCCACCGGTTTGCGCCAACCGAGCGCCGCGAATGCCGCCGCGATCTCCCGAATGTCCGCTTCTGTCAACAGGCCGATCGTCAGCGCATCTTGCATGGCCCGCTCCCGGCTGTCAGGTTGATCGGGTCGCGTAGCGTCACACCAGCGTTCAACGACGAGGATTGAACCACAGAGCGCACCGAGCGCACCGAGAAAGAAGGACGAGAGAAAGGACGAGTGAGAAACGGGTGGAGAGGGTACGGCTGGGCAAGCGGGCGACCCTGGCGAAGAAAGCGGGTCAATCGTCGAGGGCGTTGCTATACTCTCGCGCCCGCTATGGGGCGATGGAGCAGGACAAGGGAGGTGCCACATGGACCACTATGACGACCTCACCCCGCACGATTCCTTTTGAGCCGATGAGCAA
>CADCWN010000285.1 GCA_902806415.1 uncultured Thermomicrobiales bacterium
CCTACACCTCACCCCGTGTGGCAGTCGCCGACCTGACGTCATCCCTTGCCCGTTCGCCGCGAAAATAAGGGGGCATGCCGATGACCAGGGATCATCCGGCGCGCCCGGACGTATCGGTGGCGCGGGGCTGTCGCGAACGCCTTGCATGAACTATGATCCGCGCAGCATTGGGGAGTTCAGCGTAGAAAAATGGGAGGGGAGACGATGCGGTTGGCGAGCAGGATGTCACGCCTGGGGACGGAGACTGCCTTCTCGGTGCTGGCGAAGGCGCGGGCCTTGGAGGCGCAGGGGCGGCAGATCATCCACCTGGAGATCGGCGAGCCCGATTTCGACACGCCGGAGAATATCATCGAGGCCGGGTGCCGCGCCCTGCGGGACGGGCAGACCCACTACACCCCGGCAGCGGGGATCCCGCAATTGCGCGAGGCGATCGCCGCCGACGTGGCGAAGTCGCGCGGGATCGCGGTCGATCCGGCGCAGGTCGTGGTGACGCCGGGCGGCAAGCCGATCATGTTCTTCATCATCCTCGCGCTGATCGATGAGGGCGACGAGGTGCTGATGCCGAACCCCGCCTTCCCGATCTACGAGTCGATGGTCGATTTCGTCGGCGGCAAGCCGGTCTTCGTGCCGCTGCGCCAGGAGCATGGTTTCCGCTTCGACCTCGACGAGTTCAAGGCCGGCTTGACCGACCGCACCCGTCTCGTGATCCTCAACTCGCCCGCCAATCCGACCGGCGGTATCCTGACCAAGGCCGACATCGAGGGGCTGGCGAACATCCTCCGCGAGCGCCCCGAGATCATGATCCTCAGCGACGAGATCTATTCGCGCCTCCTCTACACCGGCGAGTTCGCGTCGATCGCCGCCGAGCCGGAGATGGCCGACCGGACGATCATCCTCGACGGCTTCTCCAAGACCTACGCGATGACCGGCTGGCGGCTCGGCTACGGCGTGATGCCGAAGGAGTTGGCCGAGCAGGTGGCGAAGCTCCAGGTCAACTCCAACTCCTGCGTCAATGCCGCGACCCAGTGGGCCGGTATCGAAGCTATCACCGGCCCGCAAGACTCGGTGGAGCGGATGCTGGCCGAGTTCCGCGGCCGCCGTGACCTGATCGTCTCCGGCCTCAACGCCCTGCCGGGGGTCGAGTGTCTGACGCCGGAGGGTGCTTTCTACGCCTTCCCGAATATCAGCGGTACCGGCCATTCCGCCGCCGACCTGGCCGATCTCCTGCTGAACGAGGCCGGGGTCGCGGCCCTCGCGGGTACGGCGTTCGGGAAATATGGCGAGGGCCATCTTCGCTTCTCCTACGCCAACTCGCGCGAGAATATCAGCCTCGCCGTCTCGCGGATGGGCGAGGTCTTGTCGAAGAGTGGGATGCGGTAAATGAGCTCTCCCCCAGCCCCTCCCCAACAAGGGAGGGGCCGGGGGAGAGGTCTCCTAGCATCTTTCCCCGTGCAAATCCTTTGCAATCCGGTCTCGTTGTTCGCGGCAAGACGGGCGTTATGCTACAATCCCTGTGGTAAGCACCACGCTCGTGGTGCTCAAATCTCTGAAGATCGGCAGCCGTTTTCGCCCGGTCGATGAGGTGATTTCCTGCCCGGCAGGCTGTTCCTGGCGCAGTAGCTCCTGCGCCCCTTGCGCGCTCGGTGTGGTGGCGGTACTGTTCAGGTGCCGCATAGGATCTTCGACACGCGGCGCGTCTGTCGCCGTCGGGGAGGGACAAGATGGCATCTGCAGTTCGTCCGAGTACCTATCACAAGCACGATGTGGTAATCATCGGTGCGGGCGGGGCCGGCCTGATGGCCGCCGTGCAACTCGCCGGGATCGCCGATGTCGCCGTTATCTCGAAGCTGTACCCCTCCCGGTCGCACACCGGGGCGGCCCAGGGCGGCATCTGCGCCGCGCTCGGCAACTCCGAGGAAGATCATTGGGAATGGCACATGTTCGACACCGTTAAGGGTGGCGACTATCTGACCGATCAGGATGCGGCGGAGGTGCTGGCGCGCGAGGCGATTGACGCGATCATCGAGCTGGAGCATATGGGGCTGCCGTTCAGCCGCACGCCGGACGGCAAGATCGCGCAGCGGCGCTTCGGCGGCCACACGCGCAACTTCGGCGAGGGGCCGGTGATGCGCTCCTGCTACGCCGCCGACCGCACCGGCCACATGATCCTGCAGACCCTCTACCAGCAGGGGATCAAGCACAACCTCAACTTCTTCGACGAATTCCAGATGCTCGATCTGCTGATCAACGATGGGCAGGTCTGCGGCGTCGTCGCGCTGCAAATTCGCACCGGCGAATTGCACATCTTCCACTCGAAGGCGGTCATCTTCGCCACCGGCGGCTTCGGGCGTTGCTTCTCCGTCACCTCGAATGCGCTCGCCCTGACTGGCGACGGTGTGGCGATCCCCTGGCGGCGCGGCGTCCCGCTCGAAGATATGGAGATGTTCCAGTTCCACCCGACCGGGATCTACAAGCTGGGGGTCCTCCTCTCCGAGGCGGCGCGCGGCGAGGGCGGGATCGTCATCAACTCCGAGGGCGAGGCGTTCGCCAAGCGTTACGCGCCGACCCTGGCCGACCTCGCCCCGCGCGACATGATGTCCCGCTTCATCTACCAGGAGGTCAAGGAGGGGCGCGGTGTCGGGTCGGGCAAGGACGGCGTCTACCTCGACTTGCGCCACATCCCGTACGAGGTCCAAGAGGCGAAGCTGCCGGACATCACCGAGTTCATCCGCGTCTATCTCGGCGTGGACCCGACGAAGGAGATGGCGCTGATCCAGCCGACCGCGCACTACGCGATGGGCGGTATCCCGACCGATCTCGACGGGCGCGTTCTGCTCAACAATACCGAGGTTATGCCCGGCTTCTATGCGGCCGGCGAGTGCGCCTGCGTCTCGGTCCACGGGGCGAATCGCCTCGGCACTAACTCGCTGGTCGATCTCGTCGTCTTCGGTCGGCGCGCCGGTCGGCACGCCGCCGAGTTCCTGCGGACCGCCGAACTCGCGCCACTGCCGCCGAACGCCGACGCCTTCGCGCGCGATCAGGTCGAGCGCCTGCTGTCGAAAGGGAGCGGCCCGACCGAGAAGGTCGGCGCGATCCGCGAGACGTTGCAATTCGAGATGTTCGATAAGACCGGCGTCGTGCGCAACGAGCGCGGGATGCGCGAGATGCTCGCGATCCTCGACGACCTGAAGCTGCGCTACCAGCGCGTCGCGATCGACGATCACACCCGCACGTTCAACACCGATCTGCTGGAAGCGCTGGAACTCGGCTATCTCCTCGACATCAGCGAGTGCATCGTCGCCGGGGCGCTCGGTCGCACGGAGAGTCGCGGCGCGCACTATCGCGACGATTATCCCGACCGCGACGATCAGAACTGGCTCAACCACACGATGGTCTGGAAGACCTCCGGTGGCCTCCGCTTCGACAAGAAGCCGGTCACGATCACCAAGTTCCAGCCGAAGGAGCGGAAGTATTAGTGAGTCGTCAGTCGTCAGACGCCAGTCGTCAGTGGCTTGTTGCGGTGCTGCGCCAAGTATTCGGTGCAGCGGCGGGGCGTTCCCGCTGACGACTGACGTCTGACGACTGACGACTCCCCGAAGGGGAAACGATGCGCATCCATTTCCGCATCAAGCGGTTCGATCCGACGACCGATCAGAAGCCGCATTTCAAGGAATATGACGTCGATCTGGAGCCGACCGATCGGGTGCTCGATGGGTTGAACAAGATCAAGTGGGAGCAGGATGGGACGCTGACCTATCGACGTTCCTGCGCGCACGGCGTCTGCGGCTCCGACGCGATGCGCGTCAACGGGCGCAATCGCCTCGCCTGCACCCTGCTCATCCGCGACGCGGGGACCAAGCTGACGATCGAGCCGCTGTTGGGGCTCTCCGTCATCAAAGATCTCGTCGTGGATATGGACCACTTCTTCCAGAAGTACAAGGACATCAAACCGTATCTGATCAACGACGACGCCCCGCCGCGGACCGAGCGGATCCAGAGCCCCGAGCAGCGCGCGATCTTCGATGACACGACGAAATGTATCCTCTGCGCCGCCTGCACGACCTCCTGCCCGCCGTTCTGGGCGAACAAGGAGTTCGTCGGCCCGGCGTCGATCGTCAACGCGCACCGCTTTATCTTCGATAGCCGTGACCACGGCGCGGCGCAGCGCCTGGAAATCCTCAACCAGCGCGAGGGGGTCTGGCGTTGCCGCACCGTCTTCAACTGCACCGACGCCTGCCCGCGCCACATCAAGATCACCCAGGCGATCGAGGATGTGAAGCGCGCCCTGCTCTTCAATCGCTACTAAGCGCAGCGCGCACGGATTGAACAAACGCGGTGCGGCGGGCCGATCGGCCCGCCGCGCTGCTGTTAAGACCCATCGCCCCGCGATGATCCGCCGCCCGTCTTGCCTGTTGGAATGGGGAATGCGATAGAATCCGGCATTCGTCCGGGCCGTGCGCGAGTTCAGTGGGATGCTCGCTGCTGAACGCGGGATGGATGCACGGGTGGGTAAAAGGGAAGGTGGGTGAGGTATGACGACAACGAATCGGCAGGAGGCACGGGACGATACCGTGAGCGAACGCCAGCCCGGTCCGGGCTTGACGATCGCCGGTGTGCCACAGCGCGGGGCGATTCACTGGAACTTGTCGCGCGCTCGGCTGGTGGAGGAGGCGCTGCGCCGCGACGAAGGCGCGCTGGCCGCGAATGGCGCGCTGACCGCCTTAACCGGCAAGTACACCGGGCGATCCCCCGGCGACAAATTCGTGGTCGATCAGGCGAGCTATCACCAGCATATCTGGTGGGGTGCGGTCAATCAGCCGTTGGCGCCGGAGGTGTTCGAGCGCCTGCACGGGCGGATCGCGGAGTATTTCCAGGACCGTGAACTGTTCGTCCTCGACGCCACGGTGGGGGCCGATGCGGAGTATGGGATCACGGTGCGCGTGATCGGCGAGTATGCCTGGCACTGCCACTTCGCCCAGTTGCTCTTCCGCGATTGCCAACTCGGCCCGCAGCCCGATCGTGTCCCCGATTTCACCGTGCTGGCCGCGCCCGGCTTCCAGACCGACCCGCAGCGCGATGGCACGAACTCCGAGACGGTTGTGGCTCTCGATCTGGAACAGAACCTCTGCCTGATCGCGGGGACCGAGTACGCGGGCGAGATCAAGAAGTCGCTCTTCACGGTGATGAACTATCTGCTGCCGTTGCGCGGCGTCTTGCCGATGCATTGCTCGGCGAGCATGGGCGAGGCCGGGGATGTAGCCCTCTTCTTCGGCCTCTCCGGGACCGGCAAGACGACCCTCTCCACCGACCCAACGCGCCGGTTGATCGGCGACGACGAGCACGGCTGGAGCGACCGGGGCATTTTTAACTTCGAGGGCGGGTCCTACGCCAAGCTGATCGACCTCTCGCGCGAGCAGGAGCCGCTGATCTGGGGGGCGATGCGCTTCGGGGCGGTGATGGAGAATGTCGTCCTCGATCCCGTGACGCGCGAACCGTGCTACGAAGACGGCTCGTTGACCGAGAACACCCGCGGGGCCTACCCGCTCGACTTCATCGAGGGGATGGTCGAATCGGGGACTGGCGGGCATCCGAGCGCCATCCTCCTCCTGACCGCCGACGCGGAAGGGGTGCTGCCGCCGATCGCCGTCCTGACGCCGGAGCAGGCGCAGTACCACTTCCTCTCGGGGTATACCTCCAAGTTGGCCGGGACCGAGCGCGATCTGGGTGACGAGCCGGAGGCGACATTCAGCGCCTGCTATGGCTCGCCGTTCCTGCCCCTGCCGCCGCACGTCTACGGCGAGATGCTGGCGGAGCGGGTCGCCCACCACGGTACGCGCTGCTACCTGGTGAATACTGGCTGGACCGGCGGGCCATTCGGCGTCGGCCAGCGGATGAACCTGGCGCAGACGCGCGCGATGGTGAACGCGGCGATCCGCGGCGATCTCGAAGGGGTCGAATACCAGATCGACCCGATCTTCGGGCTCCGCGTGCCGAAACATTGCCCTGGGGTGCCGGATGGCGTGCTGCAGCCACGGGAGACCTGGGCCGATGGCGAGGCGTATGATCGGCGGGCGCGGGCGTTGGCCGCGAAATTCGCCGCCAATTTCGCGGAGTACGCCGAGGATGTCTCGGAGGCGGTTCGGGCGGCGGGGCCGCGCGGCGTGTAGTGTGACGCAACGGGGGCCGGGCCTACGCGGGAGGCCCAGCCCCGTTCGCACGGCAGCGGATACGCTCAAGCGTCGCGCTCCGCGAGCCAGCGGCGCACATCCGGCTCGTGCTCCTCGTGCAGATGGCCGAAGAGATCGGCGTCGGCCAGTGGTTCATCATCCGTCCAGGGGAAACGTCCGGGCGTGGTCACATCATCGTCGCTCAGCGCCCTGACCGCCGAGGCCAGTCGATCGTAGGAGTTGTCGGCTTCGAGCAAGATGTCTTCCAGCGGGCGGTCGCGGTCGCGCTCGTGGAGCCAGGCGTTGATCTCGTCGTCGTCCGTGAGTTCTGCCGGCCAGGGGAGTTGAATCTCCTGACCTGGGCTGGCCTCCACGCGGGCGATCGTCCGTTCGCGCCAGCCGGTCAGGTGCGAGGCGAGATCCTTAAAGGTCCAGTCGCCCATCGGTCCGGGTTCGTCCATCCGCTCGGTGCCGACTTCCGTCACCAGGCGATTCCATTGCTCGCGCTCGTTCTCGATCTGGGCCAGCAGCCCGTCTTTCGTCCCTGTCCCACTCACGATAACGCCCCTTTCACGGTTCACGGTTCGCAGGGGATCGTCTCGCAAGCCGTATGCCCGCTCGAACTGGCACAATTTGTGCATCGCAGATTGTTGATGCCCCGACTTCGCCCCCGTTTCGCAATTTTGCCCGGAGGTGGTAGGATACCCGCAAGGTGGGTGTAGTTCCTCGATTCGCTGGGGGCACCGCGCAGGAACCAAGAGATGGAGGTGAGCGTTGGCCGTCACGATGGGGCCGGATCTCGGTAACCGGCAAGCTGAGCTGGAGAAGCAGTTCCCGCATTGGGAGAAGATCGGCGATTGCATCGACAACTTCATCGATGTCTTCGAGAACTATCGGCAGAGCGGCCACCCCGGCGGCTCGCGCTCGAAGCGCCACATGCTCGTCGCCCTGACGCTGGGCGGCTTCATGCGCTGGGATATCCGGCACCCTGAGAAGGTCTTCGGCGACCGTTTCGTGCTCGTGGGCGGGCACACGATCCCGGTGATTTACGCGATGCTCGCGGCCTACAACACCGCCCTGCGCGCCAAGTACGAGCGCACCGGCGACGAGCGTTACGCCGTGCCCCACGCCGATGAGCGCCAGTTGCTCTGGAAAGACTTGTTGGGCTTCCGGCGGCGCGGCGGCCTGGCCGGTCACGCCGAGATGGAGGGCAAGACCCTCTTCCTCAAGTTTAATACCGGCCCCTCCGGCCACGGTTCGCCGGCGGCGGCGGGCGAGGCGGCGGCGCTGAAGCGTGCCGGGGCCACCGGCGTCAAGGTCTTCGCGGTCGATGGCGAGGGCGGGCTGACGCCGGGCGCGGTCCACGAGACGAAGAACTCGTCCTGGGGATTGGGCCTCGACAACTTGCACTACCTGATCGACTGGAACGACTACGGGATCGACTCGATGGCGATCAGCGATGTCGTCCCCGGTAACCCGATCTCCTGGTTCGAGCCGTATGGCTTCCGCATCCACGGCACGGAGCAGGGCTCGGACTATGCGTCGGTCGCCCAGGCGTTCTTGCAGACGCTGGAGACGCCGAATCCCGACCGTGTCCCGAACATGACCTGGTTTAAGACGATCAAGGGGCGCGGCTACGGGATCACCGGCTACAAGGCGCACGGCACGCCGCACAAGCTGAACTCCGAGCTCTTCTGGCAGGGTCGCAAGGAGTTCGCCGACAGGTATGGCGTCGAGTGGCACGGCTTCGGTGAGGCCGCGCCGTCCGACGCGGGCGAGTTGCGCGCGCAGTTCGAGGCCAACCTGAAGGTGATCGCCGACGCGATCACGAGCGACGACGCGCTGGTGGACTACCTGGCCGAGCGACTGGTCGAGATCGGCGAATCGGTGCCGCAGGAGATCGAGGGCTACAAGCTCGATACCTCGAAGAATCCGTTCGAGGATCGGCGGTTCTGGGATTACGAGCAGTACCCGGAGAGCCTGTTCGTCAAGCCCGGCACGACGGTCGCCAATCGCGCCGCGCTCGCCAAGTGGGGCGCCTACGTCAACAGCCTCGGCAAGCAGGAGTACGGGCGACCGCTCTTCATCGCGATGTCCGCCGACCTCTCCGAGTCGACCAACATCGCCGGGTTCGCCGAGGGTTTTGGCGACATGGAAGGATGGGGGCGCTACGACCGCAACCATAACCTCGATGGCGCGCTCCTGCCGCAGCAGATCACCGAATTCACCAACTCCGGGATCTGCGCCGGGATCGCCACCGTCAACTTCTCGCCCAGTCCGTATGAGAAGTTCGACGGCTTCTACGCCTCGAACTCGACTTACGCCTCGTTCTCCTATCTGCAATACGGGATGATGCGACTCTTCAACCAGTTGGCGCAGGACTCCGATATCAAGGTCGGTAAGGTCCTCTGGGTCGCCGGCCACTCCGGGCCGGAGACGGCGGAGGACTCCCGCACTCACTTCGGGATCTTCTCGCCGGGAGTGACGCAACTCTTCCCCGAGGGCCGGATCATCAATCTGATCCCCTGGGAGTACAACGAGGTGCCGGTCCTGCTGGCGGCGGCCTTCTCCACTGACGCCCCGATCGTCGCCCTGCACCTGACCCGCCCGCCGATCAGCATCCCCGATCGGGCGGCGCTCGGCATCGCGCCGCACACCGACGCGGCGCGCGGCGCATATCTCCTGCGCGACTACAAGCCGGGCCAGCCGCGCGGCGGCACGATCCTGGTGCAGGGGACCCTCTCGACCAACAACGTGATCGGTCTGCTGCCGCAACTCGACGCGGAGGGGCTGAACGTCAAGCTGGTCGCGACGGTCAGTCCCGAGCTCTTCAAGCGGCAGTCGCAGGAGTATCAGGACGGCATCCTCAGCCCCGCCGACCGCCTCGACTTGACGTACATCACCAACGGCTCACGGCGCCTGATGCGCGACTGGATCACCCACCGGAGTGCCGACGACTACGCGATGTCCGCCGACTTCGACAACCGCTGGCGGACCGGCGGCAGCCCGGCGGAGGTCTACGAGGAGGCGCACCTCTCTCCCGACCACCTGCTGGCCGGCATCAAGCGCTTCATCGGCGAGCGCGAACAGCGCCTCGCCGGGATCGCCAGCGCGCTCGAAGCGGCGCGGTGACGGGGAGTCGGTAGTCGGTAGTAGACAGGAACATAGAGGCGGTGCCTGCTTGCAGGCACCGCCTCGTCATAGGGTTCTACGGACTACGGACTACGGACTACCGAACTACTCGCCCGCCGCGACGAAGCGCATCGAGATCGAGTTGACGCAGTGGCGTGTGTTCTTCGCCGTGAGGCCCTCGCCCGTGAAGACATGACCCAGATGACCGCCGCAGGCGGTGCAGATGATCTCGACCCGGTGGCCGTCGGCATCCGGCACGCGCGTGACGGCACCGGGGATCTCGTCGTCGAACGCCGGCCAGCCGCAATGGGCGTCGAACTTACTCTCGGAGCGGTAGAGCGGCGTTTCGCAGCGGCGACAGACGTAGAGCCCCGCCGCGTAGTGATCGTCATACTCGCCGGTGAACGGATACTCCGTACCTTTGTGGACGATGACGCGCTCTTCAGCGGGGGTGAGGGTCTGTAGTTTCACCATCTGGCACCTTCTTCCGTAATCAACAGTTGCCCCACCCAAGTATAGTCGCTGTCGCTGGATCGGTCGCGGAGTGGGCGACGTTGTCCCGCTGCTATTTGCTGCGCCTGACGGCACGGACGATGCGTCTGGGTTCCTGCTCGGGAACGTGTACCATCGATCGGGAGGGTTGATGATCAGAGCAGATGAGCCGCTGGCCGCGACCAACATCGCGGGAGGGATCACCGGGGGCTACGCCGCCGATCGCTATGAGCATACGCAGTATCGCCGCTCGGGGCGCAGCGGGTTGCTCTTGCCGCCGATCTCGCTCGGCGGATGGCAGACGTTCGGCGGCTATCGCGGGCCGGGGGTCGCGCGCGTGTGCCTGCTGCGCGCGTTCGATCTTGGGATTACCCACTTCGACTTCGCCAACAACTACGGCACGCCGCCCGGTATGTCCGAAATTGTCTGCGGCGAAATTATCCGGCGCGAGTTGCCGCGCGATGAGCTGATCATCAGCTCGAAGGCTGGCTACGGAATGTGGCCTGGACCGTATGGCGACGGTCTGAGCAAGAAGTACATCGTCGCGAGTTGCGACCAGAGCCTCAAGCGGATGGGCTTGGACTACTTCGACATCTTCTACCTGCACCGCCCCGATCCGGCGACGCCCCTTGAAGAGAGTCTGGGCGCGCTCGATCTCCTCGTGCGGCAGGGGAAGATTCTTTACGCGGGGGTGAGCAACTTCCCCGGCGCGCTCTTCGCGGAGGCCGCGCGCCTCTGTCACGAGCGTGGTTGGGCACCGCTCACGATCCATCAGCCGTCGTACAGCCTGCTCAACCGGGGGATCGAGGCCGATCTGCTGCCGGAGACCGAGCGGGCCGGCACGGGCGTGATCGCCTTCTCGCCCCTGGCGAACGGCCTCCTGAGCGACAAGTATCTGGGCGAGGGGATACCGACCGACTCGCGCGCCGCACTGGCCTGGGACGAGGCCGGGAAGGCACGGCGCCTGTCGCCCGAGCGCCTGGCCACCGTGCGCGGCCTGAATGATCTCGCCAAGGGGCGTGGACAGTCGCTCGCCCAGATGGCCCTCGCCTGGGTCTTGCGCTCAGCAGCCGTGACGAGCGCCCTGATCGGTGCCTCGCGCGTGTCGCAAATCGAGGAGAATGTGCGGGCGCTCGACCACGCCGAGTTCAGCACGGAGGAACTGGCAACGATCGATCGGCTCACCAGCGCGACGGCCTGACCGGGCGCTCACGTCCGTGCCGGGAGGGCGGAGGGAGGAGTATTTTTCGTGCGCGAGCCACCGGCCAACCTTGCCAACGAGGCGTTACAAATATCCTTGCGCGACGCGTATGCGCTTGCGGCCACCGAGATCGCCTTCCTGCCACTCGGGCACGACTCGTCGGCGTGGGTCTATCGTGTGCGCGCGGTCGACGATCGGCTCTTCTTTCTCAAGGTGCGCCTGAGCGTGACAAACGAGCCCAGCCTCCTCGTCCCGCGCTTCCTCCACGATCGGGGCGTCGACCAGATCGTCGCGCCATTGCCGACCACGACCGGGGCACTGTGGACGGGGATACCGGGCTATGCGCTCATCCTCTACCCCTTCGTCGAGGGCGCGACCGGGATGGAGCGTGGGATGTCGTCGCAGCAATGGCGCGACTATGGCGCGACCTTGCGGCGCATCCATGATGTGGCGGTCACGCCCGAACTCGCGGGGCTGATGCGGCGCGAGGCGTTCGTTCCCGGGTGGGCGGCGATGGTGCGACGACTCGATGCCCATATCGCCGCGCGAACCTTCGACAATCGGGCGGAGCATGCGCTCGCGACATTCTGGCAGGAGCATCGCGGCGAGATCAGCACAGTACTCGCGCGCGCGGAGGGTTTGGGGCGGCGTTTCGCCGGGAAAGCGCCCCCATTCGTCCTCTGCCACGCGGACATCCACACGGGCAATGTGATGGTTGGTGATGATGGGCAGATCCGGATCGTGGACTGGGATGAGGCGATCCTGGCACCCCCGGAGCGCGATCTGATGTTCGCGGTCGGCGGGATCAGCAGCGCCCTGGTCGGACCGGACGATGAGGCGCACTTCCTCGAAGGCTATGGCCCGGCAGCGATCGATCCGCTCGCACTCGCCTACTACCGTTATACCTGGGCGGTGGGCGACATCGGCGCGTACGGCGAGGAGGTCTTATTCCGCCCGGACCTCGGGCCGATCACCGCGCAGGCGGCGGTCGCCGGTTTCATGGGCCTCTTCAAGCCCGGGGAGATCGTCGCACTGGCCTTCGCGTCGGGGGAATAGGTCGCCGACCGTGCGGTGCGATCACCCCGGAACGAATAGTTGGTACCCTTCTTTCCTTCCGAAAACCTCGCGGGCAGCCCCTATGTTGAGGGCTGCCCGCGAGGCAGATGTGGGACACGGTCTTCCGTTTTAGTCTGCCGCCACCGGTGAATCCGCCGCCCCGATCGCGGCCCAGATTCGCTGCGGACGGAGGGGCATGTCGATATGCCGGATGCCGAACGGGCTGAGGGCGTCAACGACCGCGTTGACGATCGCCGGGGTGGAGCCGATCGTCGCCAGTTCGCCGATCCCCTTCGCCCCCAGCGGGTTCAGCGGGGAGGGGGTCTCGGTGCGTGCCGTCTCGAAGATCGGGAAGTCCTGGGCGCGTGGGATGGCGTAGTCCATCAGCGAGCCGGTGATCAGCTGCCCATCGTCGTCGTAGACGACCTCCTCCCAGAGCGCCTGGCCGATCCCCTGGGCGAGCCCGCCGTGGACCTGCCCATCGACCAGCAGTGGGCAGATGACCGTGCCGCAGTCGTCCACCGCGACGTAGCGGAGGATCTTGACCTCGCCGGTGTCGGGGAGGACCTCGACCGACACGATGTCCGCGCCGAACGGGAAGGTGGTGCCGGGCGGGGCGAAGAACTCCGCCGCTTCGAGCCCGGTGCCGATCTCCGCCGGGACGCTGCCGCTGTAAGCGATCTTCGCGATCTCCTTCAGGGTCAGCGCCCCCTCCGGCGCGCCTCTGACCCCGAACTTGCCCCCCGCGAAGTCGATGTCCGCGACATCCGCCTCGAGTTTGTGCGCGACGATCTTCTTGACCTTCTCGGTGATCTGATTCAGGCCCATCACCAGCGCGGAGCCGCCGACGACGAGGCCGCGCGAGCCCATCGTCCCCTGCCCGGCGGGAGTGCGGGCGGTGTCGCCGTGGACGACGAAGACGTCGTCCATCGAGACCCCCAGCTTATCGGCGACGATCTGCGCGAACGTCGTCTCCTGCCCCTGGCCGTGCGGCGAGATGCCGGTGGCGACCGTCACCTGGCCGGTCGGCTCGACGCGCACCGAGGCGCTGTCGAACGGGCCGAAGCCGCAAATCTCGGTGAAGGTGGCGACGCCGATCCCGAGGTAGCGCCCCTCCTTGCGGAGCCGCGCCTGCTCGGCGCGCAGCCCGGCGTAGTCGGCGGTTTCCAAGGCGACGGCGAGCGGCTTCTCATAGTCGCCGCTGTCGTAGGTCGCGCCGGTCGGCGTCTCGTAGGGGAAGGCGTCGGGCTGGATGAAGTTCTTGCGGCGCAGCTCGACCGGGTCCAGCCCCAGTTCGGCGGCGAGGACGTCGACGATCCGCTCGATGTAGTAGGCCGCCTCGGGGCGACCCGCGCCGCGATAGGCCCCGGTCGGCATCGTGTTGGTGTAGACCGCCTTGATCTCCAGATCGACGTGCCGGAAGGCGTAGACCCCGGCGATCAGCAGGCCGGTGGACATGGAGACCCCGGCGGCGCGCGGGTACGCGCCCACGTCGGTGAGGACGCGCAGCCGCAGGCCGGTGATCGTGCCGTCCCACTTGGCGGCCAGCGCGATCTCGGTCTGCTGCGCCCGACCGTGGTGGGTCGCCTGCAAGTTCTCGCCGCGCGACTCCATCCACTTAATCGGCCGACGGAGCTGGCGGGCCAGGGTAACGACGATCATCTCCTCGGGGTAGGAGGAGATCTTGACGCCGAAGCCGCCGCCGACCTCCGGGGCGATCACCCGCACATCGAGCGGGGAGATGTCGAGGCACTTGGCGATCTGCTGGCGGACGGAATGCGGGTTCTGCGTCGAGGTCTGCACGATCAACCCGCCGCTGAGGGCGTCGGGCTGCGCCAGGACCGCGCGCGGCTCCATCGGGATCCCGGCGACGCGCTGGTTGTTCATCTTCTGCGAGACGACGACTTCGGCCTGCTCGAACGCCTTGTCGGGCTCGCCCTCCACCTTGTTCCAGGTGAAGGCGACATTGCCCGGCACCTCGGCATAGAGCTGGGGCGCGCCCGGCTCCAGCGCGGCCTCCATGTCCACGACAATCGGCAGCGGCTCGTAATCGACCGCGATCAGATCGAGGGCGTCGCGCGCGATGTAGCGATCCACGGCGACGATGACGGCGATCGCCTGCCCGACGTGACGCACGACGTCGATCGCCAGCGGCCAGGTCTCGATCCCGGCCATCCCCTTCGGGCCGCCGCCCCCCTCGCCGCCGCCGTGCGGCATCGGGCCGGTGAATCCTTTGAACTCCGCGCCGGTGTAGACCGCGATCACGCCCGGATGCGCCCGCGCCGCGCTCGTGTCGATGTGGTTGATCTTCGCGTGACCGTAGATGCTGCGCAGGATCGCCACATGGCCGAGATCCTGGGGTCGGATATCATCGACGTAGGTCGAGCTACCGGTGATCAGGCGGGGGTCTTCTTTGCGCCGGACGCGCGCCCCCATCATCCGCATGTACACCACGGTCTGTTTCCTCCTCAATGCGCGTCAGTGCGGACAATCCCGCGCCCTCGCGAGATTGCCGGAATCATCGCACAAGTGTCGCCGCCGCACGATCGACGGGGCGTTCCATGTCGTTCGCCTGTTGGGAAATCGCTGGTGATCGGGGCCGAGAGTCGCTGCCTGCGGGGCAACGACAGCGGCTGAACAAAGATACTGTACTACTTCCGCTTGGGATGTGTCGATGTTCGCCCTCTCGCCCGGCAGGCTGGCAGTGGCGCGGGTTTTGATTTGTGCAGAATGGCCGATAGACGCCCATTGCGTGGCTCCTGTCCCGACCGGAACAGCCCCGAACAGCGAATCAACGACACCACCACACCGTTAGGCAGAGCCTTTTGGTCGTGACGCACAGCCGAGGGCAGAATGCACAAAAACCGACTCTCGCTTTAGGCATCTGAACTATAGCTTTGGCAATACGGCGATCCTAAAATTTGCCTCGCGTAATGAATCAAGGGATGGTGTTGAACCAAAAGGGGAGGGAACGACGTGAGCGGCAGCCTGCGCGAATTCCTGGAGATTTCCTACGACGAACTCGAGGAGTTGAATCTCGGCGCGAAAGAGCAGCGCCTCGCCCGTGTCTCGCCGGATCAGCTCCGCGAAGAGCGTACGCGCTATCTGACCGACACGAGGGGGATCAAGGCGGTGACGGTCTGCTTCACCGACCTCGAAGGCCGCCTGCACATGCTCGACTACGATAAAAAATTCCTGGTCAAGTCTGCCGACAACCTGACCTTCGATGGTTCCTCGGTTCGCGGCTTCTCCGCCCAGGTGGAGTCCGATCTGCGCCTGGCGATCGACTGGTCGGCCTTCTACTGGCTCCCGGCCGACATCTTCAGCCCCGGCAAAGTCCTCGTCTTCGGCGATGTGCTCGAGCGCGACGGGATGCCCTACTCCTCCGACATGCGGGCGCGCCTCATGAACTTCACGAAGCAGCAGTACGATCAGCACGGCCTGACCTGCAACGTGGCGAACGAGATCGAGGGGATCGTCTTCCAGGGTCGGCACGCGGAGCAGACGTACGCCGATACCGACCGGTTCGAGTTCATCAGCACCGGCGGGTACTACCACTCGCTGCCGGGCGACCCGCTGCGCGGCTTCATCGACACCGCCGCCGAGGTGCAGCGCGCGATGGGCTTCGCTAACGAGAAGGATCACCCGGAGGTTGCCCCGGCGCAGTTCGAGATGAACTACTCGTACACCGAGGCGACGATCGGCGCGGATCAGATCGCGCTCTACAAGCTGATCTGCCGCCAGGTGGCCTATCGCCTCGGGATGACCGCCAGCTTCCTGCCGAAGCCAGTCACCGGCGTCAACGGCAACGGGATGCACACCAACATGTCGATCGGCAAGGGGAAGAGCAACATCTTCTTCAAGGCCGGGGGCGAAGAGGGCTTGTCGGATACGGCGTGGCAGTTCGTCGAGCGGATCCTCACCAACGCGCTCGATCTCTGCCTCATCCTCAATTCGAGCGTCAACGCCTACCGGCGGCTCGATCCGCACTTCGAGGCCCCGAACCAGATCATGGCCTCGCCGATCGACCGCGGCTCGATGGTCCGCATCCCGATCGGCAACGAACACTCCGCCCGGATCGAGGTCCGCTCGATCGCGCCCGATGCGAACCCCTACATGGCCCTCTATACCCTGCTGAAGACCGGCCTCGAAGGCCCGCTCTCCGAGGGGATCCGCGACCGCAAGGACATCTTGCCCGACAACATCCAGGACGCGATCGAGGCGTTCAGGGGCAGCCGCTACATCGCCGACATCCTGGGTGCCGACGTTGTCGAGAAGTACGCCGACCTCAAGCAGACGGTCGCCGACCGCAGCCCGCGCAAGCTCGGCACGCTGATCAAGCCGGGCGAGATCCAGTTCCACCACGAGGTCTTTAACCAGTTCCTCTGGAATCGCTTCTAGGCCGCGTCGCAGCAGCCCGGCCTGCGTCCCTTGGCGCGGGCCGGGCTTTCCCATCGTCCAGAATGACGAGGAGACCCGACCGCAATCGTCTAACCAAGGTGAAGGGGGTGGTCCGCGCCTTAGAAGCGCGGGCCGCCCCCTTTATACGTCAATCTCTATCCCTCGGTTGAGTCGAGACGCGCCCAGAACTCATCCGGGATCGGGTGCTGGTAGAGGTCGATCGTCTGCGCCAGCCGTTCCGGGCGGGTCAGCCCGACGACGGTGCTGTGGATGCGCGGGTCGCGCGTGGAGAATTGAAGCGCCGCCGCCGGGAGCGGGATCCCGTACTCGTCGCAGAGCGCGGCGATCTCCCGGACACGCGCCAACATCTCGGGCGGGGCATCTTTGTACATGTACTTGGGGAAGGCGTCCGGCCCCTTGACCAGCATCCCGCCGCCGTACGGTGCCGCATTCAGTACGGCGATGCCGCGCGCGGTGGCATAGTCGAGTAGCGGCGCGGCGCTGCGGTCGAGCAGGGTGAAGCGGTTGTGCGTCAGCACCGCCGCGAAGCCCCCGAGTTCGAGGAAGCGGATCAGCAGGTCGATCGGGCCACCGGCGACGCCCAGATGCCCGATGATCCCCTCGCGTTGCAAGTCTCTCAGCGTGTCGACCGCGCCGCCGGGCGCGACCAACTCCTCGTAGGTCCCATACTCCGGGTCGTGGAGGAAGGCGATCTCCAGCCGCTCGACCCCCAGCCGCTCCAGGCTCTCCTCGATCGAGCGGCGCATCCGCGGCCCGCTAAAGTCCTTCGTCGTCGGGTCGCGATCGGCCTTCGATTGCAGGATCGCCCCCGCTGGGACGCCGCCGAGCTCGCGGATGACCTTGCCGATCCGCCGCTCGCTCTCGCCGCCGCCGTAGCTGTTCGAGGTGTCGAGGTAGTTCAGCGGCCCCGCGAACGCCGCGCGGATCGTTTCGAGGGCGCGCTCCTCCGGCACGGCGTAGTTGAACGCTTGCGGGAGGCTGCTCAGCGGCGCGCACCCGAGGCAGAGCGGCGGCACCTCGATCCCGGTCTGCCCGAATGGTCGGCGTGGCAATGTTTCCCGATCCTGATCGGCCATCGTGCCTCTCTCTTGCGCGGCGACGCTATGCGCCCGCGTTGTCGTCGAGCCAGCGGAGCGCGCTCGCCACCATCACCTCGACGCCGATCGCCAGGGCGCGCTCGTCGAGATCGAAGCGTGGGTGGTGGTGGCCCCAAACCTTGCCGCTGGCCTCGTCGCGCGTGCCGACGTGGAAGAAGGTCGAGGGGACGCGCTGGGTGAACTCGGAGAAGTCCTCCGAGCCCATGATCTGCTTGCCGGGGATCGCCTCGACCACCCCCTCGATCCCCGCCGCGACCTCGCGCACGGTCGCCGCGATCGCGGGATCGTTGACGGTCGGCGGCACGCCGCGCGTGTACTCCACCTCAGCGGTCGCGCGCATCGACGCCGCGACCCCCTCGATCAGCGCCGGGATCCGCGCGGCCAGGAGGTCGCCGGTCTCTTTCTCGAACCAGCGGACCGAACCGGCGAACGTGGCGGTGTCGGCGATGATGTTGCGGGCGCTGCCGCCCGCCTGCAGGATCGCCGTCGTCACCACGGCGGGCGAGAGGGGATCGACCTCCCGGCTGACCAGGGTCTGCAAGGTGGTCACGATCGTCGCGGCGACCATCAGCGCGTCGACGGTGCTGTGCGGCGCGGCGGCGTGGCCACCCTTGCCCTGGATCTTCACGGCGAAATTGTCGGCGGCGGCCATCCCCGCGCCGGGGTAGGCGACGACCGTGCCGAGCGGCAGATCCTGGGCGACGTGGAGGCCCAGCGCAGCGTCGATCGCCGGGTCTTCGAGGATCCCCTCGGCGACCATCCGCTTCGCCCCGCCGCGCCCTTCCTCGGCTGGCTGGAAGCAGAAGACCATCGTGCCGGCGATCTCCTCGCGGCGGCTCATCAGGACGCGCGCCGCCGTCAGTAGCATCGCCGTGTGGGCGTCATGCCCGCAGGCGTGCATCATCCCCGCCGTCTGCGAGCGATACTCGACGTCGTTCTCTTCCTCGATCGGCAGCGCATCCATGTCGGCGCGCAGCAGCAGCGTCTTGCCCGGCCTGCCGCCCAGCAGGACCGCCTTCACCCCGGTCACCGCGATCCCGGTGCGAATGGTCGTGAAGCCGATCGCGCGCAGGCGCTCGGCGACGATCCCGCTCGTACGGAACTCTTCCAGCCCGATCTCGGGATGGATGTGCAGATCGCGCCGGGTCGCGATCAACTCGGGTTCCCACTCCCCGATCTCGTCGTGGATCGACATCAGCACCGCCATCTCCTCGTCCCCTCCGCCTGCGCGGGCGACAGCCGACCGTCGTCTGCCCCTCCGTCGCCCTGACGCGCAAGTCTAGCACCGCGCACCCATGCGGTAGAATGGGTCGTGACGACTGTGCTGGTCGCGCGTATTGATCGCCGGGGTGGGCCGATGGCGACGTTATTGATTGCCGATGACGATCGCAAGATCACCGATATGTTGCGGCGCACCCTCCTCTACGAGGGGTATCAGGTCATCACCGCCGCCGATGGGCAGGAGGCGCTGGCGCAGATTCGGGCGCACCAATTCGATCTGATCGTCCTCGACCGGATGATGCCGGGGATCGATGGCCTCGAAGTCGCCCGGCGCGTGCGCGGTGTCGATGCAACGCCGATCCTGATGCTGACCGCGCGCGACGCGATCGAGGATCGGGTCGCGGGGCTGGACAGCGGCGCAGACGATTATCTGGTCAAGCCGTTCGCCCCCCAGGAATTGCTGGCGCGTATCCGCGCGCTGCTCCGCCGGGTCGAATCGCCGAACATGCCGCGCCCGCTCGCCTACGCCGACCTGCGCCTCGATCCGGCCACGCGCGAGACGCGGCGTGGCGAGCGCCGCTTCGACCTCAGCCCGAAGGAATTTGATCTCCTCTCGTACCTCCTGCGGCACGCACGGCAGGTCTTGCCGCGCGCGCGCATCATCGAGACGGTCTGGGGCGAGGATTTCTACGGCGACGACAACGTCCTCGACGTCTACATCGGCTACCTGCGGCAGAAGACCGAGGCCGACGGCGAGTCGCGCCTCATCCAGACCGTGCGCGGCGTGGGATACGTTATCAGAGAGTAGTCGCTAGTCCGTAGTCCGTAGTCCGTAGTGGTTACGATGGCGCTACGTGCGCTTCAAGCATATGGTTGGCCGCGAGAAACTACGGACTACGGACTACGGACTACGGACTCACCCAGGGGGGCCATGTCCATCCGTCTCCGCCTGACCCTGCTCTATACCGCGATCCTGGCGCTGACGCTGCTGACATTCAGCGTGGTGCTCTACATCACGGTCGATCGAACCACGTTCGGGGTCCTGCAAGATGGGTTGAAGGCCGACGCAGCCCGGCTGACCGATGCGAAAGATTTCAAGTTGTCGAATGTGGCCTATATCCCGGCGGCCAAGGGTTCGACAAACCCGTATGTCGAAACCCTCGATCTCGTCGGTAATCTGCGCGATCGCACGGCGAATACCATTTACGAAGGGATCGAACTGCCCCCGCTCGGGGACAATGAATTGCGGCAACTCCGCGGCACCGAGCCGGTCTATAGTCAGGTCACGCTCGGATCCGACCGCTGGCTCGTCTACAACGTCCCCGCGAAGGACAGCACGGGCAGGGAAGGGATTGTGCGCGTCGCACGACCAATAGACAACCAACTCTCCTCGCTCGAAACTTTGCGCCGCTACCTGATTATCGCGGGGGTCATCGCTGTGGCGCTCGCGTTTGGCGTCGGGTTTCTGCTGGCGCGCACCGCCCTGCGGCCGATCGGCCAGATTACCGCGACCGCCCGCGCGATCGAGACGAGCCGGGATTTCGGGCGGCGCGTCGATCACCACGGGCCGGAGGACGAGGTCGGGCAACTCTCCACCACGCTGAACGCGATGCTCGCCGCGCTCCAGGCGGCGTATCAGCAGACCGAGGGGGCGTTGCAGGCGCAGCGGCGTTTCATCGCCGACGCCTCCCACGAGTTGCGCACCCCCCTGACGACGATTCGCGGCAATCTGGGCCTCCTCGGTCGCACTCCGCCGATCGGCGAGGACGACCGGCGCGCGGCACTCGGCGATATGGTCGAGGAATCGGAGCGGATGAGTCGACTGATCGACAATCTGCTGGCCCTCGCCCGCGCCGACTCGGGGATGCCGCTGCGCGCGCTCCCCGTCCCGCTCGAGCCGTTGCTCGCGGATGTTTGTCGCCAGGCGCGACTGATCGCCCCGGGCCGCGCGATCGCCTGCTCCAGCCCGCTGGCCGCCGCGCTCGGCGATCCCGATGCGCTGAAGCAGACGTTGCTGATCCTGCTCGACAACGCGATCAAGCATACGCCGGCCGAGGCCGATATCCAGATCACTGGCGGGGCCAACGTGCGGGAGGTGACGATCGCCGTGCGGGATGGCGGGCCGGGGATCGCGCCAGCGATTCGCCCGCACCTCTTCGAGCGCTTCTCGCGCGCCGATGTCGCGCGCACCGGCGGCGGGGCGGGCCTCGGGCTGGCGATCGCCCGCGCACTGACCGAAGGGCAGGGCGGCACGATCGCGGTGGAGAGTATGCATGGTCAGGGCAGCACCTTCACCGTAACCCTCCCGCGCGCCGCGCTCGACCCTGTGCTCCCCTCGATCGCCGCCGGGCAATAGCCGAGTTCCCCGCTCGTTGTTCGCACCATCCAGGGTGTTGGCTGCGATGTGCTATCTGCGTGGGTAGCACGTCAGCCGCCCGTGCCGCGAACCCCTCAGACGGTCGGATGGCGCTCTTAGCTCCCTCTCAGCTTCTCCTCAGCGAACGCTCAGCGGATCATCAGCGAAATCTCAGTCTCGGTTTAAAGAACTCACAGTTTCCCACCCTATCCTTCATTTAGGTGGTGGTGCAACGGGGCGAGCAACGTGACCGACGACTGGAAATCGTGGTGTACGAAGTCCCTCGCCGATCGCTTTGTAGATGGATCACCCTGCCCCTGGCAGAGCGGCATATGATTGCGGAAGGCGGCCAACCATGACGACCACAACCATGACCCCCGACCCTGAACTCGACTTACTCGACGATCTGACCCTTCTGGGCGAGGCGCAGCGTGGCTCGACCGGCGCCTTCAACGCCCTGGTGCGACGATACGAACGGTCTGTCCATAACGTGGCGGTCCGACTCGTCGGGCGTACCGGGGCGGCGGACGAGGTCACCCAGGATACATTTCTGCGCGCGTACAACGCCCTCGATCGTTTCCAGGGCGGCGATTTCCGCCCGTGGGTGCTGCGGATCGCGACGAACCGCTCCTATGACGAACTGCGGCGGCGGCGGCGCGCGCCGGACTCTTTCGAGGAATTGGCGTACGAGCCGCCGCTGGCCTGGACCACCCTCTCGCGGCACGAAGACCCGATGGCGCGCGTGGAACGCCTCGAACTTGCGGAAACCCTGGCGGCGGCGTTGGCGCAACTCCCATTCGACCAGCGGGTTGCCGTCGTCCTCAGCGACGTGCAAGGCTACCCGTATGACGAAATTTCCACGATCATCGGCGTGCCATACGGCACGGTGAAGTCGCGGCTGAGTCGCGCCCGCGCGCGTCTGCGAACCATCCTGGGTGGGCGCGAGCAGCCCGATAGGCGACGCACGCCTGTCGGCGGCGAGCATCGGTTCGCCGCGACGAAAGTGGCGAGTTAGCGCGCCGCCGACACATCTTCGTTCGGGCCGATCTCCATCCTGGGCAAGCGGTTCAAGGAGACTAGCAAGCGCGGCTACGCGCCGTGGTGGTTCGGGCGACAGTCGGGATGGAGTAGCGGCATGGGTCGCGTTCTACCCCTACTGGCGCCTCTTCCACAGCGCCGCCTCGCCGTCATCGACCAGCACCGGCGGGAGTTTCTGGCCTACCCAGTCGCTACAGCGTCCCGCGCGTGCTGCTGACTGTGGGAGGGGAGATGGAAGTCGCCACGACCCTTATAGTCCGGTCAGTTCGCGTCCGCGTGTGAGTAACTCCTGCACCCGTTCCGGCGAGTGCGCCTCGGCATACAGGCGCAGCACCGGCTCGGTGCCTGAGAACCGGATAAGCAGCCAACTGCCATCCTCCAGGAGGTATTTGAGGCCGTCGTCATCTTTGAGCCGGACGATCGGCACCCCGGCCAGCCGTTTCGGGGCTGCGGCACGAATCCTAGCCGTCGCGGCGTCGGCCTGCTCGGGGTGACAAGGGAGGTCGAGACGCTCGTAGGACCACTTGCCGACGCGCGCTTCGAGTTCGGTGAGGGCGGTATCGAGCGTCCCGCCGCGACCGACGACCAGTTCCAGGAGGAAGAGCGCGGAGAGGATACCGTCGCGGTATGGCACATGGTTGCGGAAGGCGAAGCCGCCGGTTTCCTCCCCGGCGATGATCGCGTCGTGCTCATGGAAGACCGGGGCCATCGCCGTGAAGCCGACCGACGTCTCGAAGACCGGCACATTGAAGTGTTCGGCGATAACGTCGATCATCGCCGTGCCGTTCAGCGATTTCACGATCGGCCCGCTCCAGCCGCGCGTCTCCAGCAGGTAGAGGGTCAGCAGCGCGAACAGGGTCTGCCCATTGATATAGGCACCATCCCGACCGATCACGCCGAGCCGATCGGCGTCACCATCGAGCGCGAAGCCCAGGGCAGAGTTGCCGTCTTGCACCACGCGCGTGAGTCGGCCGAGATTGGCAGCGATCGGCTCCGGCCCGCGAATATTCGGGAAGAGTGGATTGGCGACGCCGTTCATCTCGATGATCTTCGTCGCCCCTTCGGCGAAGAGCGCGGGGAGAATGCCGGCACCGGAGCCGTACATCGCGTCCACGACGACGGTGAGGCCGGCACCGCGCAGGGCATCGAGATCGAAATGCTGCCGCAAGCCTTCGAGATAGCTCTCCAGCGGGTTGATCCGATCGAGGTTCCCGTCGTCCTCGGCGGCGTCCAGCGCGCGGCGCGGCGGCTCATCGCCGCTCGCCGCGAGGGTGACCAGGCGATCCTCGATCGCGTGCAGGAATGCGGCGGAGGCCGGTGCGCCGTTCTGTGCGTGGATCTTGATCCCGTTGTACTGGGCGGGGTTGTGGGACGCGGTGATGACCATCCCACCGTCGGCCCCGCGCTCGACGATCGCCTGGCTGACCACCTGCGATGGGATCGGACGATTGCAGAGATAGACGTGGATATCGTGCGCAGCGAGGACTTCGGCGGCGGCGGCGGCGAAGCGCGCCGAGTTGAAACGCGTATCGTAGCCGATGACGAGCGCAGGTGTGTCGGCAGTATCCCCAGTCTCCAGCGCGCTGCGGGCGCGGAGTTCGAGGGCGAGCGCCTGGCTCACCCGGCGGACGGCGGCGAACGTGAAGTCCTCGGCGATGATGCCGCGCCAACCGTCTGTTCCGAAACGCGGCGCGTCAGGCATGGACACTCCATAGCCGTGCGGCGGACCTAGAGCACCGCCTCGGGTAGTTATCAATTTGTCGGTGCCTCTTCTCGTCGATCATCGCGATATTCGGATCGCGAAGGTGAGAAGGGGCAGCGCCGCGATCGGATGATACTCGCGCTGATGGTCGCTCCACGCGATCGGGGCCTCCCGCGTTGTGGGGACGGCACGCCGCATTGCGCCCCAATCTTCTGCCCAACAGCGATTGGCACGATTACTACCGCCGCTCCTCGGGACGCGCGCCACAGACACCCCTTCGTCGTTGTCCAGCGCCGCTCTTGGGCGGCGGGAGCGGTCGGCCCGTTGACCAGCCGTGGACAGTTCGCGAGCAGCATTGTCATCGTTTGCAGGGGAACGTCTGGTAGGCACGTATGAGGAAATAGGCTACCACAGGGGATCGTCGGGGACAAGGATGCGGTTATAGGAAATAGGTCCGTCCGTGCAAGTTTCGGGCCGGATGGGGTGGTCGGCACGCTAGAGGCGATCCAATTTTTCATCGAGCCAGGAACCAAACAACCGCTCGGCCAGGCGTTGCCAATTGCCGCCGTTTCCGCGATCGACCATGCCCTGGCCTGTATCGACGCGAGGCGACTCGCCGTGCTGCTCCCTGTCGGCCCTGTCGCCACGACCGGCTGTTTCTGGTGCGTTGAATGGGGCCGAGGGGTCGAACGTGGGGAGATCGGTATAGAGTTCGACCGCCGCCTTCGTCGCTTGGCGGGTTGAGGTGGCGCGCTCGGCGGCGCGCTCGGCAGCGATGACCTCGTAGGGGGAGCGACCGGCCAGATCGACGCGCGGTGTGAGCTGCCATTCGTGGTAAGCGCGAACGAACCAGCGTCGGCGATCGGCGAGATCGAGTGTCGCGCCCGGCGGCAGATCTTGGAGTGCACGGGAACAGCTGCGCACGAGATAGACCGCCAGTTCGCCGAGGAGACGTTTCTCTTGCGGCCCCATGCGCTTCTCCGTCAACGCGGCTGATGCGAGCCGCCGCCCCCGCTCGTCGCCGCCCCGTCCATTGCCTGCTGACTCTGCCGATAATCGTAGCACGCGGATCGGGCTTTGCCAACGGGGAATCCGTGCGTGCCGACCGCCTCCGGTCGCCTGGGCGCTGTCTCTCCCATTGTACTCGTTCACGGCAAGCGGACGCTGACAAGCCCATCATCGGTGAGCAGATAAGCGGTGTTCGCCTTCTCGTCGACCGCGATCTCACGCGCATTGGTGAACGTTTTCGCATCGGGTGCGGGTTTGTAGACGGTGATCTGCGTGCCATCGCGGCCCATCCGAACGATCCGGCCCTCCCGCGCATCGAGCAGATAGAGCCATTTGCCCTCGAGTGTCGAGGCGATCGCGGTCGCCCCCGCCAGCGGTGGCACCACCGCCGGGGATAGTGTTGCTTTCACTTCGCCCTGATAGAGGTCGAGCACGCGCCCATCCGAGAGGAGCGCATAAATATCGGCGTCGATGGTGAAATCAACCGCCAGATTGAGATCGGCGTTCGTCTTCGACGACGACCACGGCTGTGGCGACTGATTGAAGGCCCCGGCTGCCCATTTGATGATCTGACCGCGTTCCGCTTCGAGAATGTAGAGATTGCCGACGAAGCTCTCGACGGCGGTCGCCTTGCGGCCATTCGCCGCGAGCGGGCTCATCGTCCAGGCGCCGGCGTTGTCGCGCACGAAGCCTTGCGTCTCGCTATAGGCGAACAGGTTGGTCTCGCGCCAGGCGATGCCGAGCAGTGCGCCAGCGGCGGTGCCGCCGATCAGGTCGCCCTTTACCAGGATCTTCGTCAGGGTGCCACGCCCATCGGCCAGGTACACCGTGCCATTGGCGAAGACATACTGCTTGCCACCCCCGACGACGATCTGCGGTCGGGCGTTCACGGCGAGCGCGCCGGGCGGCAATGCCCCGAGCACGTTGACGGCGTCCGGTGCGAGTCGCTGGATCCCGCCCACCTGATCCCTCGCCGCGTTGATCGCCGCCGCCTCGGCGGCGATCCGCTCCTGACGGCCCGGCTTGTCGGCGGCGGGGATATTCTTGAGTTGTTCGGGAAGGGCGAGGAGTTGTACGTGCGCGGCCTGGCGGTCGGGCAGCGCGCTTGCCGCTTCGCGTGCCTGGGCGACTTGCGCGAGGGCACCGTCGAAGCGCGCCTGCTCGACGCGCGCCTGATGGTTGCGGAGCGACACGAGCAGCACCGCCACGAAGACGAGCAATCCCACCAGCAGAATCAACGGCAATGCCCGCCCGAACGGTAGCCCGCCCGCCCGATAGCGCTCCAGCCCACCGAGCGGCCAGACGCGCTTGCGCCCGTCGTCGAGATGGCGATCGTCGCGGCGACGCCCGCCCGATGGCAGAACCCGCTCCACAATCGTGCCGATACCGAGGAGCGGGAGCGCGACGAGGGAGCCGAGCGCGCCAAACGGATTCGCGCGGTGCGCGCGGCGGCGCGATGGGAGTATGTCATCGAGCGGGCCGTGCTCTGTGCCGCGCACGCCGCGCGGGGCGCTGTTCGCCGTCTGTGCGACCACGCGCTGGTGGTGGCGCTGCGGGGCCTCGACGTAGTCCTCTTCCCAACCTTCATCGCCTTCGTCGCCTTCGGCCCTGGTCTCGAATTCGGGTCGCAGGTGGCCCGTGGGAATGCTCATCGCGGAGATAGTCCGCTCGTCGTCGGTGCCACTTTCCAGGGCGTCGCGCAGTGTGCTGCCATCGTCGGACACCGCTTCCGCCCGAGCGGATTGGGGGCGAGTATGACGTTCGCCGAAGCGGGGCCAGGGGATGATCCGGGAACGTTCACGCATCTCCCGTAGATTGCGCCCAAACCACCCCTCGTCCTCAGTGGCCTCGCCGTCATCGGCAAGGGTGGTCGGCTCGTTGTCGTCCGACTCAGAGCCGTGATGGCTTGTCGGGTAGCCCGCGCCCTCGGTGATCGTCGGCGCGATCGACGTGGCATAGGCGGTCGCGAGTCCGTGCTGTTCGGAGAGATCGACCAGGAACTCGACCGCCGCCACTGGATCGTCCGCGAGCAGCGGCCCGAGGGCGCTCCCTTCTGGAAGAAGGCGTGCGATATTCGAGGTACACAGGGTGATCAGGTCGCCATCCTCCAGCGTGGCCCGGAAGAAGAGCGGGGCGGTCGCCTCGGTCGCCCCGAGCCCCTGCCGGTCGTCGCGCGCGTGCGGCTGGTAGTCGCTCGCCCAGGTTGCCAGATCGGGCAGGGTAATCGGTACCCCGCCCTGGGAGAGGATCAATTGCGTCGGCGGCACCTGACAGATCAGCACTTCCTCCGCGCGCACGAGGAGGCAGGTTAGCCCGAGGAGGACGCGATGACCGGGTGTGGTGCTGAGGTTCTGCTGGTAGAGGGCTAGATTGGCCGCGTCGATCGCCGTCGTCAAGGCGGTGAGCGGATCGCGCGCCGCGCTCGCGGTGTAAATATCCCGGATCGCCTTGACCACACCGGCCCCGACCGACGCTGCTCGCGGAGAGTGCTCGACCGACTCGACGATGACGCAGAGTTGATCCTTCGAGGCTCCCCGTTCACTAGACGCGACCTCCGCCACGAGGAGCCGTGGTGAACGCCCCTCGCCCTGGGCGTCGTCGGTGGAGAACTCGGCCTGGCCCGCTTCGCCGGTGATGATCCTCGTGCGTTCGCGATTCGCTGTCATGGCATCCCCCTGAACGTACACTGACCGCCTCGCTCGCGGTCGCTGCCGAGCGCCCGGGATTCTGCGGACACCAAGGGACGGTGTGGAACCCTCACACCGTTCATCGCGACACCACGCCGCAATAGTGTACGTACATTATATCGGGATGTGTCCCTGCTGTCCAGCAGGGAGTGACCTCGGATGCAGGGCGTGTACGAACGCAGAAGCACGCGCCCACGACGAGCGGTTAGTGGTAGGCAGGGCCGAAGGTGTGCTCGGTCCCAGTCGGCAGCAGCGTGCTCACCTGATCGATGATCTCGGGGTCGTTCAATTCGTGCGCCAGATCGAGTGCCTGGCGGAGATGCTCCTGCGCCTCGTTCGGTTGCTGCTGGAACTGCAGGATCCTGCCGAGTTGCAAGTGCGCCTGGAGACGACCGGTGAGATCATCGACCTGCTCCGCAGTGGAGAGCAGGCGTCGGTAGCTGGTCGCCGACTCTTCCCAGCGTCCCAACTCTTCCTGGACCGCCGCCAGCTCCCGGAGCGTGATCGCGGCCAGACGTGGGTCATCGATCACTCCCACCAGCGCCGCCGCGGCGGTGATCTGCGCCATCGCCCCCTCACGGTCGCGGCGCGACCGGAGCAGCGTGGCGAAGCGCCGATGGGCCTCGACCTGACCGCGCTTGTCATCGATCCGGCGGGCGAGGCCGAGCGCCTCGTTGAACGAGCGTCGCGCGTCGTCGTAATGGCGCAACTCCCCGTAGGTGCGCCCGAGCAGAATCTGGTAGCGCACCACCTCGCGCGCATCGCCGACCGCCTTGTTCAGTTCCATCGCCTGGTGATAGTACTCCAACCCGCGCCGGGGCTGTCCACCATCGCGCACGAGGGTACCGAGACTGCCCAGGATATGCGCTTCCAGCGGCTTGTCTTCCAAACGGCGCGTCGCGTTGAGCGCCTCGGTGTAGCGCAGGATTGCCTCGTCCGTGTCACCGGCATACCAGGCACAGCGCGCCAGGTGGGTGAGCCAGGTCGCGCCGGAAGATTCGTCGCCGATCTGCGCGCTGAGTTCGAGCGCCGCCTCCAGCGTCCGCGTCGCCTCAGGCCACGAACCGGTTTCCGTGAGGAGCGCGCCGAGGCGCCCGAGGGCATCGTGTTCGAGTCGCCCGCCCGGCTCGTGGACCCGCGCGATCGCGAGGCCATCGCGCGCCGCGTCCACCGCCTCCTGGTCGCGCCCGAGTTCGAGCAGGGCCAGCGCCAGATCGAGGAGCCAGCGTACCTCTTGGGCGGGCAGCGAGCCATCGGAGAGCAGTAGCCCCTGGCGCGCGTAATCGGCCGCATCCTGCCAGTGTCCGGCCTCGATGCAGAGGGGCGTCAGGCGACCGAGGATATCGATCTGGCCTTGGGCCTCCTCGCCGGTCAGCGCCAGCGCGCGGCGATAGGCCGCAACCGCCTCCTCATCGCGCCGCAGATCGCGCAGGAGATCGCCGAGCAGACCGGCGAGCTCGGCTTCCAGGCGACGGTCTTTCCCCGCCGCCGCCAGGGCGATACCGCGTTGCACCGCGTCGAGGGCCTCAGCCGTCGCGCCGCGGAAGAGGTACAACTCGGCCGCGCGCGTCAGCGCCTCGATCTGGCCTTCGGGCTGGCCCGCCGCGCCGGCGACCCGCACGGTGCGCTCGAACGTTTCGAGCGCCTGGTCGAACTGTTCAAGATGGCGATAGATGTCGCCGAGCGCCAGGAGCGACTCGATGTCGATCGCCGCATAGCCGCCCGCCTTCGCCCCTTCGACCTGATCGCGATAGAGCGCGATCGCCTCCTCGAAGCGCGCCTCCCCGGCATAGAGACGCGCGAGCGTGGAGAGGGCCACCTTCTCGCCGCGTCGATAGCCCGATTTGCGCGAGGAGTTGAGTGCTTCGTGGAGGATGCTCATCTGCGCGGCCGGGTCATACGACAGATCCGCGAGTCGGAGGGCGCTATCGACCTGCACGCGGCGAAAGCCCTTCGCTTTGGCCGCTGCATGATTCAGCGAGGCCAGGATAAAGGCGAAGCCGCGCTGCGCGGCGGGCAACTCACCGATCTGCTTGTCGAGTTCCGTCAGTTGGCTATCGGCGAGATCGCGCAAGTCGCGCGCCTCCTCGATCCGGGCAAGCGCCTGTTCGAGGGTGAGCTTGCCGCGCTGAACTTGCACCCCCAGTCCGTACAGCGGATGTCCATCCAGCCCGTGCGGTGATCGTTTCCAGCGCGCGAACAATTGACTCCTCCTCACTTGTTCCGCGCCGCCCGGATCGGCGAGCACCGAAAGCGGGCGACCTTGCACCCAGACACGAGAATTTGCGCTCGGCGCAACGGTGTACGATGATCCCCGATCGCAGTAAACCACTGATGTTGCGCCCCACGCGGTTTTATTCCTGGCCGTAGGATACCACAGAACATCGCCGACGTGAACATTCTACCAGAAATGCTGAGTACATTATGTCCGTACACAATTAGCGCTGTCTTGGCTGTTGCCCTTCTCCTGTCCGCAACGCGCTATAATAGCGCCTGGCATGGCAGTATCGTTCTCTGCCGGGATAGTGTGTCGGTGCTCGCGACGGGCGACGGTCACAGTTCGTTGCCCAGGACCATCGCTCATGTCAATCGTCGGCAGGTGCGCCCTGGCGGGGGATTGTCCGATGAGCAGGGGAGGCAATTATGGTGCAGTCGTTCGCGGATCGCGTTCGTACCGCCGCCGAGCGGAACAACAGCCTGGTCTGCGTGGGCCTCGATCCGGTTGTCGAGCGCTTCCCCGCCGCGCTACGCGAGCGCTTCGTCGCCGACCCCGCCGGGGCGATTGTCGAGTTCAATCGCGCGATCATCGAGGCGACCGCCGACCTCGCGTGCGCCTACAAGCCGAATCTCGGCTTCTATATCGCCCATGGCCTGGCCGGGATGGAAGCCCTGGCGCGCACTCGCGCTGCGATACCCGCTGAGATCCCCGCGATCCTCGATGCCAAGGTGAACGATCTCGGCAGCACGGCGACCGCTTACGCCGCCGGGTATTTCGATGCGTTCGGCTTCGATGCGGTCACGTTCAGCCCCTACATGGGTACCGACAGCCTCGCCCCACTCCTCGCGCGACCGGGGCGGGGCGTCTTCATCCTCTGCCGCACCTCGAACGAGAGCGCTGGGGATTTGCAGGATCTCCCCGTCGCGGTGGCGGGTCGTGAGTCTGGCCCGCTCTTCGAGGCGGTGGCGCGCCAGATCGCCGCCTGGATCGAGCAATTCGACGCTGTTGGAGCCTGCGGTGCGGTCGCCGGGGCCACATTCCCGCGCGAGATCGCTGCGATCCGCGCGATCCTGCCCGACACGCTGCTACTCATCCCCGGTGTGGGGGAGCAGGGTGGCTCGATCGAGGAAGCGGTGCGCGCCGGAATCGACGCTTCTGGGGAGGGCATCCTGCTCAACGCGAGCCGCAGCCTGATCTACGCCTCGGCGGGCGACGACTTCGCCAGGGCGGCGCGCGGCGCAACCGAGCGACTGCGCGCGACGATCAACGAGGCCCGCGCCACCGCCGCGATCGACCGGTAGAGGATGATGTGATATGGCGCGGGCTTCTCGATGTCGTAGTCGGGCAAGTCGATCGGGCGACGCGCTTACACCGACGAGCTGATGACGTTCTGCAACACGACTAGCAGGATCAGCACGACCGTCGGCGAGAAGTCGAGACCGCCGGTGGACGGCAAGAGTCGTCGCACCGGCGCGAGGATCGGTTCGGTCAAGTCGACGAGCAGGCGCGTGATCGCGTTGCTCCCGGTCCTATCGATCAGGAGCGCGACCAGGCGAGCCAGGAAGAGGAGCTGCAAGATATTGATGAAGACGCCGAGAAAGCCAATGAATGATGCGGGCATGGCGACTCTACTCCAATCAATCCTACGTGCCAGGTCGGGTCAGTACAAGGCGCGGAGGAGAAAGCTGACGACATAGGCGAGTAGGAAGACGAGCATCGGCGAGAGATCGAGCTGACCGATTCGCGGTACCATGCCGCTGGTGAGCCTGATGAATGGCAGCGTGATCGCGTTGAGGATCCGCGTCGCCGCCCAATTCCCGCCTGGATCGGCGAGGCCGATGATCCAACCGCCCATCATGACCCAGGGGAAGATGCCGATCACCCAACTCATGAGCGAAAAGGCGAGTGCTGTCATCTCGAAAGCTCCTTGTCTGCCGTGCCGACGCCGCCCGTCCGAAACCGCGCCTGCACACGCAAAGTATACCATCGGCCGGCGGGGCCGATCGCCAAGGGGAACGCTGTGAATATAGCCGTACCGCGCGAACGTTTCGTCGGCTGCCTGATCGGGCTAGCGATCGGCGATGCGCTTGGCGCGCCGCTCGAATTCATGCCGCGCGCCGAGATCGCCGCGACTTACGGGGAAGTCCGCGAATTGCTCGGCGGGGGCTGGCTGAACGTCGAGCCGGGCGAATATACCGACGACACGCAACTCGCCCTCGCGATCGCCACCAGTATCGTCCGTACCGGGCGAATCGACCCCGATGATATTGCCGCCCGCTTCGTCGCCTGGCTCCAGACCGGCCCGAAAGATGTCGGCAATATCACGCGCACCGCGATCCGCTACCACGAGCAGGGGCTTCCCTGGCGAGAGGTCGGCCCGCGCGTCGTGCGCGAGTTGGTTGGCGGGTCGGCGGGCAATGGGAGCCTGATGCGCTGCGCCCCGGTTGGCCTGTTCCACGCCGCCCGCCCCGCCGCCTTGCTCCGCGACAGCACGATCGTCTCCGAGATCACGCATGCCAACCCGCTCTCGGTCTGGAGCTCGATCGCGGTCAACCTCGCCATCGTCGAGTTCCTCCACGGGCGGGGCGAAGGGGTGATCGAGCGGGTCGCCGCGCAAATCCCCGAGCGACAGGTGGCCGACACCCTGCGCGCGGCCCCGACGCTGCCGCGCCGGGCGGTCCGCAGCGGCGGTTTCGTCCTGGAAACGCTGGGCGCGGCCTGCTGGGCGCTCGAACAGGGGGACAGCTTCGAGGAAGTCCTCGTGGCGGCGATCAACCTCGGCGACGATGCGGACACGGTTGGCGCGGTCGCGGGGGCGCTCGCCGGTGCGCGCGACGGGATCGGCGCGATCCCCGACTGCTGGATGCAGCAGTTGCGCGACGCCGATCAACTGGCCGACTTGGCGCTGGCGCTGCATCGCCTCGCGGGGAAGGGTGAGGTTTCGCCCGTTGGTTAACGAGCCTCGGGCTTGGCAATCTACTGGTACAGGGTGCGGCGGACTTCTCCCCGCCGCCCCGGCGGCGAAGGGCTCGACGCGGGGAGGGTGAGATCGTTCGAGCACCCGCGCGCTCAGACGTTGGCGTATAGCCATCGGTTCGTCTGAAATCTCAGGGGAAGCACCGTACAATCCTGTCGGCGACCTTCTCTCCCTCGTCTCTGTGCGCTCTGTGCGCTCTGCGGTTCAACCCCTCGTCCCGAAGTCCGGGCGCTCTACGGTCGATCGCCCGCCTCAGAGGGGCGCGGCCCCGAGCTTGAGATACCGCCCGACGCTGTGACGATTGCGCGGGTCGTCAGCGAGCCCGAGGATCGCGATCAGGCGATCCTCGTCGGCACCAGCGCGCGCCTGATCGACGGCGTAAGAGTCGCGCAACGTCTGTGGCGTGATGTCGTCGCGCCCGATCCCCGTCGCCTCCACGATCCGCTCCACGATCTTGTTGACCGACTGGGGCAGGATGGGGAAGAGCTTGCCGTCGGGCTGGTACTCGTCGAGCAGGCGCCGATAGATCGGGGTAAATTCGGCGCTCGCCTTGAGGTGGCGCTCTTTCCCCGACCAGCGCGGGTTGTCATAATAGATGTAGACGACCGGTTGACTCTCGTCCGAGAGATCGATATGGTCGGTGCGCAGGTTGAGCAACTCGCCGCGCGACACCCCCAGGCGCAGCATCAGCCAGAGGGCGGCATGGGCGCGGGCGCTATCGGCCGCCGCCGCCGCCAGCAGGCGTTCCTGCTCGGCGGCGAAGAGCGGCCGGGGGGTCTTGAGCGGGATCGGGTCGGGATAGAAGTTCTCGCTGGGGTCAGAGGGCAGGACTTTCGCCGCGCCGACGAGGAATTTGAAGAAGCCGCTGAGCGAGGTCAGCCGCCGCTTGCGCGTGGAGCGAGTCTCGCTATCGCCCAGGAAGCGGGCGATGTCGCGCGCTTTGAGGGCCTCGATCGGCTTCGGGCGCGTCTGCCCCTCGAACAGGGCGAGGTCATAGCAGTACGACTCGATCGTGTTGCGGGCGTGGCCGCCTTGCTCCAGGTGGCGGCGATACCAGTGGATGGCGACCGCGACCGGCGAGTCCGGCGCGAGCGCCGAGACGCTGGCGATGACCGGATGGGCTTTGCCACCCTTGCCGATCTCGAAGAGCGTCGCCTGCTGCGGTCGCTCGGGGCCGTCCGATCGCTCGTCTATGCCGCCCATTCCTCACCCCACATCGCGCCGATCGCGCCGCACGCTCATACTGACCGTACCCCTAGGATACGGACAGATGTTCGTTTCGTCAAGTTGATCGTCGGTGGTTTGCGATTAAGTGAGCGCATTATCAAAGAATGCAGCCGCGCGAGAAACATAGGTCCGGCGATCGAGGAAGTACGCCCCGCAGTGGTGCGCGCCCTCGGCGATCCATAACTCCTTCGGTTCGCCGGCGACGGCGTAGAGCTCGTGGGCGTGGGCGACCGGCGTGACACCGTCGCGCGCGCCGTGGATGATCAGCAGGGGGCGCGGGGCCAGCGCGCCGATCGCGTCGCTCGGACGCAGCGCGTCGTAACGATAACCATACCGCCAGCCGTTGTAATGGTCGCTCAGCGCTAGGAATGGTCGGCTCGGGAGGCGATAGCGCCCGTAGGCGGCACCGACGACCCCGACGAGGGTGGCATAGGCCGAGTCGGCGATGACCGCGCGGATGGCCGGATCGGTCGCGGCGATAAGGATCGCGAGGGCCGCGCCCATCGAGTAGCCGATTAGCCCCAGGCGGGCTTGCGGCACCCGTTCGCGGGCGAAGCGGATCGCCGCGCGCAGATCGCCCTGCTCGTGGAAGCCGACCGAGAGGGGGGCCGGGTCGCTCTCGCCGCAGCCGCGATAGTCGAAGAGTAGCACGTTGTTCCCCGCGCGCCAGAGGCCGGAGCCGATCCCCAGCAGATCGGTCTTCGCCCCCTTGTGGCCGGTCGCGCCGACGATTACCCGGTCGGTCCCGGGCTGCGGGAACCACCAGCCGCGCAGGGTCAGGCCGTCGTCGGTGGCGAAGCCGACCACCGCATGCGGGATTTGCACCTCCCAGGGCGTGAAGGTGTACGTATCCCGCCAGCCCTGCTGCCTTGGCTCGTTCAGTTCCCGCGCCGTGTAGGCCGCGATCCCCAGCGCCCCGACGATCGCCCCGCCCGCGAAGGTGGCCGTATAGCGGGCGCGTCGCCAGGCCCGCCCGCCGCGCCCGATCGTCACCGTCTTGTCGCCCATCGCCCTCACTCACCATTCGCTCGCCGCGCGACACACCGGCTGCGCCGGTGCCGCCGCGCGGCTTCCTGCTCTCGTCTTTTTGGGTCGCTCGTGGGCGACCTATCGCGACAATGATAGTCCTTTCTCGGTCACCCGCCAGTCCACCGCGCGCCTGCCTCGTCAGGGGCCGGTCGGGGCGGGTACAATCGCGCGGCGCGAGGGGCCCTCTTTCAGGGTCGTGGCGCGCGGGTTTCGGCGACGAGGGGGGCGGTTTGACGGTCAGTGTCGTGATCACCTGCCATAACTATGGGCGCTATCTCCGCGAGTGCCTGGAGAGCGTGCTGGCGCAAGAACGCCGACCCGATGAGATCCTGATCGTGGACGATGCCAGCGCCGACGATACGCCCACTGTCGCCGCCGCCTATACCCCATTCGGTGTGCGCTATGAGCGGGTCGAGTACCGGAACGCCTGCCGCAGCTACAATCACGGGATCGCGGCCACCTCCGGCGATCTGATCGCCTTCGTTGATGCCGATAATGCCCCGTTGCCGCGCTTCATCGGGGCGCTCGCGGCGGCGCTGGAAGGAGATCCCGCGCTCGGCTTCGCCTATTCCGATCGCTACTGGGTCGGCGATGCGGGCGCGACCGCCTGGGCCGATCTCGGCGTCGTGTCGGGGACAATCTACCGCAGCTTCCCGCCCGACCCGGCGATGCTGGTCCACGATAACTTCATCGACACAATGGCGATGGTGCGGCGGGCGGCGGTCGAGGCGGTCGGTGGGTTCAAGGATATCCCGATCCTCTGGGACTACCAGCTGTGGGTCGCGATCATGGAGGCTGGCTGGGGGGCGCATTATCTGCCGGAGCCGCTCTACCATTACCGTGTGCATGGCAGCAACATGATCGTGGCGACCCGCCCGCAACACCGCGGGTGCGCGCTGCTGATCCGGCGCGAACATTTCGGCAAGCCGTTCTGGGCACCCTATACCCATCCCCAACTCGCCGTACACCTTCAGCTTGTACCGGGGCAAATGTTGCCCGGTGGCACGCCGTGTCATCTCCTCCTCACCCCCGAGGTCATCGGGACGGCGTATCCGGCAGAGGTGCGGCTCAATATCGCGCTGCCGGCGGGGGTTGAATATCTCGACGCCGAGTGCGATCGCGCCAAGGCCCGCTTTATGGCGCGAGGGGCGGGCGTGAGGATCGGATTCCCTACCCGGTGCCAGACGGTATGGCTTCCGCGATCTCCCCCACGGTGCGACTCACCGTCATCGCGCGGCAGGGCGGAGAGGCTGGCACGATCGCCGTCACACTGACCTGGGAAGACATCTTCGGGGGTGAGCACGGGCTCACCGAGCGTATTTCCCTGCCAGCGCTCATCGTCCGACCGCCACTCCAGCTGCCGCTCACCCCCGGCGGGATCCAAACCATTCGCGGGCAGTTCGGCCCCGGTGAAGCTGTCACCGTCTGGGCGGCGATGCCGGACGGTGCGCCGCGCGCGACGCTCGCCCTGCCGCCGACGGAGGCCGACGGGGCGGGTGTGGTCCGGGTCGATTGCCGCCAGGCCCCGCGCGGCTTTGCCGGGATCGTGGTCCAGGGGAAGTCGCTGCGGAATCTTGTCGTCCTGGTGCCACGGGGGGCCACGGCCGCGCTACCGCGCCTCCTGTCAGGCGGCGGGGCGCTGGGGAGGCGGGCGTTCGCGCGGCTCAGGGGGCGGAGAGGACCTCGCGAGGGGCGCTAAACGCCGCGCTGCAGGCGTTAGCGGGATCGACGCGGCCAGCGCGATGGGGCCGCCCTGGGCGGGCGGGCGGCGAGCTCCGCCTCAAGCTTCTCCAGGTAGGCGCGTTGCTCGGTGACGTGCGCTTCGAGCGCCCGGAACGCCCCTTCCGTGCGTTGGCGCTCGACCGCTTCCGCCGCCAACCCCGCTTCCAACTCGCTATTAACTTTGTGAAGCGCAGCCAACTCGGTGGCGAACTGCTGATCGCGGAAGGTGGTCGCCTCCAATTGGAGTTGGATGAGTTCTTCCAGGTAGACAATATACTCCTCGACTGGTAAGTCGGGGAGCCAGCGCGTCGTCCCTTCCGCCCCCGCCATCCCCAGCACCTCCTCGTAGCCGCGCAACGTCTCCTCGGCGGAGCGTCGCCAAGTGTGACGCGTCGCGATTAGTTGACCCGGTTCGGGACGCGACGGCGCGGCCCAGGCGGCGGCGATCGCCTCCCTAATTTCGTCGGGGCTGATCGGATCGCAGTACCATGCCGCGTCGCCCAGATATTCCGCCGCGCCGCTGTTGCGCGTCGCCACGACGTTGCAGCCGCCGAGCGCCGCCTCCAGGCTGGAGAGGCCGACCGTCTCGTAGAAACTCGGCTGGGCGTGGACGCGCGCGGCGGCGTAGGCGTCGGCCAGGTCTTCGGCCCCAAGATTCGGCAGAAAGAGGATCGGCGCGGGCGCGTCGGCGGCGAGCGCGCGGCACTCCGCGACATAGGTCGCCGCGCCCGCCGTCTCCTGGCCGGCCAGGACGAGCGGCAGCCCGAGGTCGCGGCAGGCGCGGATGAGGCCGAGTTGGTTCTTCAGCGTCTCCTTCCTGCCGGCGCAGAGGATGAAACCGCGCCCCTGAAGCCCATGCTCAGCGCAGAAACGCGCGCCGTCCCCCGCCGCGAAACGGGCATCGACGGCATTCGGCACGACGCGCACCCGCACCGGGAGGCCCGGGAAGGTGGCGGCGAGCTGCGCCGCCTCGGCGTGCGAGTTCGGCAGCAACAACCGCGCCGCGCCGAGCGTGAGCCGTTGCAGGGCGCGCTCCGCCCGGTCGCTCGCCGTCTCGCGAACCTTCCCCCGGTCGGGATGTGTCGCGGCGCGGAAGCCTCCGGGGTTCCAGTAGATCGGCGAGAGGACGACCGGTAGCCCCCAACTGCGGGCGCGCATCGCCTGGCGGACCGGCTCGCCGATCACCTGTGTATTGAAGATGTGGACGAGATCATACCCAGCGAGATCGGGCGCGACCCCGCTGCTGAGGTCGGCCTCGACCCCCAGCGTGCGCAACTCCTCGGCGGTGCGGGTGGCCTGCGTGGCGTCGCCGCCTGGTCGGTCGCGGTAGTCGGCGCGGATTTGGAGCAGGACCCTCATCGCGCCCCCGCGCCCATCGGTGCCTCACTCGGTGCCTCACTAGCCGCCTCGACCGCACTCACAGTTTGTCGTCCACCGAGGAGCGCTGCGGCGATCGCCGGGTTGCGCGCGGCGGCACGCGCTTGGGTCGCGATCCCGATGCGGAGCCGTTCGCGGAGCGGTCCGGGTGCGCCGAGCGCGCGGTCGAGCGCGGCGCGCAGGTCGGCATCGCGCGCCAGCCACGGCGAGAGGATCAGGTCCGGCAGCCCGAGGGTCCAGAGGAATGCGCGGACCTTCGGGCTCAGGGCGACCCCGATCGGCGGCACCCCCGCCACACCGGCCAGGATCAGCGGGTGCAGGCGGGCGGAGACGAGGGCGTCAAGCCCGCCAATCGTCGCCTGGAGACTGCGGAAGTCGGCGAGATCGTCCGCCAGTCGCGCGCGGTCGCCGTGCTGCATCCGCGGGATGATCCCTTCCTCGATCGCGCGGTCGTCGTCGTAACGCCGCTGGAGCGGCAGGAAGATCGGCGTCGCGCCCCAGCGCTCGATCGCGTAGTCCGCCCCCGCCGCCAGCCAATCGGCGTAGCGCTCGAACC
>CADCWN010000286.1 GCA_902806415.1 uncultured Thermomicrobiales bacterium
ACAGGCAAAATCGCCTAGTTGCCAGCGCTCGAATGCCATACCCGAATCCTTCCCCGGCGCGACACACGCGCTTCACAGCCTATGACTCGCCGCCGATCATCGGCTTCGACAACGCCAGGGGGCCGGGTGAGCACTCCACCCGGCCCCCTGGCGACGATAGCCTTCGCGAATCCGTGGCCGTCGACGATCCTACTCCACGCTGAAATAGTCGTCTTGTGAGACGACCACGCGGCTCGGGCGACCCTGCTCGGTCGCCTGTCGCCAGGTACGCAGACAATGTGGCGGGGTTCGATCGCTCGGCCCGTCGCCCGCCAGGATGAACGCGACCCCCATCGGGGCAGGGCCGAGATCGTCCTCGCGATTGTTGTACTGATTGGAGCCCCAACGCGCACCTGCGGCAACCAGTTCAAATGCCGTGAAGGCTCCCTGCGCCGTATCCCAGGTCGCCTCACCCCGCAGGGTGCAGTCGTAACCGGTCGGGTGCACTCGCTCTTCACGATCCTCGGGGCGGATCCACTTCGCATCGTACTCTAGGTGGACATGACCACTCAGCGCCAGACGCGCGGCGTGGCCGTCAACTGCGAGCACCCGCGTCTTCAGCTCGGCGGCTCGGATCGCCTGATCCGGCCAGGCGAACGGTTCGCCGCGCACGAAGTCGCGGAGATGGAACCGCGCCAGCCGATGCACGATCGCCGCCGGCACGGCACGCTCACTCCCCGGTGTTGCCGGGTCCGGGACGAAGGTGCGGGCCTCCTCGCGGGTGATCCACGCGTAGTCGAGGTTCCAGGCGACCGTGCGCCAGTCATCCGGTCGCGTATCAACGTCACGAGGCAAGTCGCGCGCCGCCACCTCCAGGATCAGACCGCCAACGGGATACCCGTTGTCCTCGGGCATATCGGGGGCGACTTGCGTGGGGGCGGGGCCACCGAGGGAATAGCCCGCCTTCCAGCGATCGAGCCCGGTACGCAACATCCCTTCCATGCCGGTGGCATCACGGGTGTTGACCGAGGCCAGGAACTGCCCTTCGGCAGTAAAGGTGTAGCTCCCCTGACGGGTGGTCGTCGGGTAGGTGCGTCCGCCGTAATGCCCCTGCTCGGCGATATGGCGAAAGAACTCACCCTTGTCGTCTTGTTGCCGTTCCAGGGCGGAGCTATTCTCCGCGACCGGGATGAACTCGGTGGAAGCAAGAGCAATCACTCGGGGGTCGCTGAAAGCCTGCACACGGCCGGCCACACCGTTGTTTCAAGTACAGCCGAGCGGATTGCCGTTCATCGTCCAGAGGAAGACCGGCTTCCCCTGCTCCTTGGCGAGGCGCACGCCCTCACGCAGATCGGACTGCCAGGGGATCTCGCGCCATTGCAGCTCCCCCGCCACCGGGCGGATGAAGCGCAAGTGGTCACGGAAGTTGGTGCCATCGAGCGCCGCCATTCTCGCGGGCTTCGAGGAAAGGTTCGTCATCGTTCCGTTACCTCCCTGAAATGCTGCGGCGGCGCACACCATTGCGCGCCGCCACAGTGTAGCAGCTGCCTAGCCCTTGAGCGCGGCCTGGAACTCCTGCCGGATCTGGTCGCCGGCACGGCTCTTCCAGTCCTTGATGAAGGTATCCAGGCTGCTCATCGGCTCGCGACCGGTGATGATCGCCGTGACCCGGTCGAAGCCGAACTGGTTCAGCTCGGCGGCCTTGGAGACGTTGGTCTGGGAGTAGAGCTGCCAACTCGGGTCGTCCTGCCCGATCTTGAGGATCTCGGTGGCGAGCTTCTGCGCCTGTGCTGGCTCCCGTGGTCATCCGTATCAATTCGCGCTACTCTGGATGCGCTATGTTGCTGACAGCGTGATGTGAGCGCAGGCGGCGGCGACCTGCCTGGAGAGTGGAGCGCGTGTTGATGACCATCGCGAAGGCGATCAGCCGATGCGCCCGGACCGCGCTGCACGCCGTCCGCCATCGCCTCCTCGCGTGGACCAGGCCCGCGACCGGGTCGCGCGTCGGGAGCACGGTCGGCGACCTGACCAGGACGAGGGCCGCACTGGTCGCCGAGAACGCCCTCCTGCGCCACCAGCTCGTGGTGCTCCAGCGCCAGGTCGGACGGCCCGTGTTCACCCCTGCGGACCGCCTCCGCTTCATCCTCCTGGCGCGGCTTGTCCGTGGTTGGCGCGCCGTGCTCCTGATCGTCCAGCCCGAGACGCTGCTGCACTGGCACCGGCAGGGCATCCGCCTGGTCTGGCGGACCAGGTCACGCGGCGCGTCGCAGCGTCCGCAGGTAGCGCCGGAGACCGTCGCGGCGATCCAGCGGCTGGCGGCGGAGAACCGGCTGTGGGGGGCCGAGCGGATCCGCGGGGAGCTGCTCAAGGTGGGCATCCGGGTGGGCAAGCGCACGGTCCAGCGCCACATGCGGGCCGCGCGCCCGCCGCGGCCCGGCGGGGTTGGGCAGACGTGGGCGACCTTCTTGCGCAACCACGCCCACGAAACCTGGGCCTGTGACTTCCTCCAGGTCGTCGACCGCGGGTTCCGGTCGCCCTTCGCGTTCGTTGTTGTGGAACTCGGCTCGCGTCGGGTCGTGCATGTGGGCGCCACACGCCATCCGACGGATGCCTGGGTGGCGCAGCAGCTGCGCGAGGCCACGCCCTTCGACCAGCGTCCGCGCTTCCTGATCCGGGACAACGACGCCAAGTACGGGGCGGCGTTCGCACGCGTCGCGGCGGACAGCCGGATCACGGTGCTGCGCACGCCCATCCGGGCACCGCGGGCGAACGCCAGCTGCGAGCGGTTCCTCGGCAGCGTGCGGCGGGAGTGCCTGGATCACCTCCTCGTCCTGGGCGAGGGGCACCTGCGGCGCGTGCTGCGCGAATACGTGGCGTACTTCAACGCCGCGCGGCCGCACCAGGGGATCGGGCAGGCCATCCCCGATGCGCCCGGGCCAGCGCCGCCTTCACGCTCGGTGGCCCCCATCAGGGCTATCCCGGTCCTGGGCGGCCTGCACCATGACTATCGCCGGGCGGCATGACCACCCTGCGGGGCAACACGACGCCACGGATGGCGACGGGAGCCAGCACAGGGCGACGATCCGCCCGGTCCGGTCCCCACCGAGATCAGCTGGGAAGAGCCGCCCTATCGCCTCGCCCGCCCGCTCGACCTCCACCAGGGCGCGGCCTACGTGGTCGTCCCGCTCGAATACCAGCGGACCACGCGCGAGACACGGGGCCGCGATGGCCAGGTAGTCCCGCTCGACCGGCCGCAGACCGAGTGGCGCACCGATCTCCATGTGGTGCGCTGCGTCGGCGGCGAGCGCCGTCTCCTCGGACCGCTCGCCAGCGTCGCGGGGAATCCCGCGGATGCCGCGCCCGACGCGTTGCGCGACCTGGGCGTGGCGTTGGCGGTCGAGGCATCGCCGGGGCGGGACAGTGCTTGGTCGCGCGAGGGGGTGCGGGCCTTCCTCGCCGGGCGGGATCCGGACCTGCCGACCGTCTTCCGCCGGGTCGTCGACATCATCGACCACTTCATGGACTTCCAGCCCGTCCCGGCCGGGGACCGCACCCTCCCCCCCGCCGCGACCTGCCGCTTGGTGGCCCTCTGGATCCTCGGCACTTACTTCCTGCCCGCGGCCGGGGTGGTCGGCTACCTCCTCCCCGTCGGCCCCGCCGGCTCCGGCAAGACGAAGCTGCTGCTCCTGCTCGGCCAGCTGGGCTTCCTCGGCGAGGTCATCAACCAGGCGGGGAGCACCGCCGCGCTCAAATACCTGGCCGAGGCCGGCGCGACCCTCTGCTTCGACGACGTCGAGAACATCCAGGACCGCACCTTCGACCCGGACATGCGCTCGATCATCCTCGCCGGGAACCGCCTCGGCGTGACCGCGACCATCATGGTCCAGGGGCCGGACCGCGCCTGGGTGCCGCGCCGGTTCTCGGTCTACTGCCCCAAGGCCTTCTCCTCGATCAGGGGCTTCGACGCGGTCCTCGGCAGCCGCACGATCGCCATCCCGCTGGTCCGCACCGCCAGCACGAAGGCCAACCGCGAGGCGGGCGACCTCGAGCGGTGGCCGCACGACCGGCGGGCGGTGGTCGACGCCCTCTGGTCCGTCGCCCTGCGCCACCTGCCCCTGGCCGAGCGGCTCTACCGCACGACGACGCCCGATGAGCTGCTGGGCCGCGAGCTGGAACCGTGGCGGCTCGTGCTGGCGATGGCGCGCCTGCTCGACCAGGGTGCCGGCACGGACCACTACGCCGAGATGCTCGCCCTCGCGCTCGCCAAGCGCCGCGACGCGCACGATCAGGGGGAACTCGGCGCCGAGGCCTGGGTGCTGCGCGCCCTCGTCCGGCTGGTGCTCGTTGAGGGCCGCACCCGCCTCGCCGCCTCGGCGATCAGGGAGGAGATCACCCGGCAGGCGAAGGACGCGGGCGCGCTCGAGCCAGACAGCGACGACACCCCGATCACCGCCGCCCGGATCGGCAAGCTCCTCCGCGGCCTGCAGCTCCGTAAGCGGACCGGCCAGCACCACGGCACCCGGCGCACGCACGAGATCGATCCATTGGCCGTCCGCGACCGCGCCCGGGCCTACGGCATCCCGCTCGA
>CADCWN010000287.1 GCA_902806415.1 uncultured Thermomicrobiales bacterium
CCAAGAGACCCATCACTGCAATCCCGCCCCGGGGGCTTGACACGGAAGGCTCAAGATAACTGATCGGGGTGGACGTGCCGACGATGCGATACTTTGCGCATGAAGAAAGAGATGAGCGTCGCCAGCTACAAGCGGCACCGGTTCCCGCCGGAGATCATCGGCCACGCGGTGTGGCGCTATTTCCGCTTCGCCCTGAGCTATCGCGACGTGGAGGAATTGCTCGCCGAGCGCGGGGTGATCATGACGTACGAGACGGTGCGCCAGTGGTTGTCCTGGCCGTTTACTCCGTCCGACATTGTTTTCTGGCCATCGTGACGGAGGAGACGGCCAGGGCGGGCGGGACGCACGCCCGCGCGAACACGCTACCCGCTCGCGTCGCGTACCGCCCGCGCGTCTCGCCTGTTAGCGCGGTGTTAGCTTGGAGGTTCAAGTCCTCTCGCCCCGACCAACCGAAAACCTAGCCACGGCTGGGAAACAACAGACCAACGGCCCCGGCGGAGTAGCTCCGCCGGGGCCGTTGACTGCGATCTGACTGCAATTGCGTCGCTAGGCCTCGCGCACCCCTGCCGCCGCGTCGCCGGCGGCCCCCGGCTCGCCCCCCGCTCCCCCGAGGATCGCGCCCATCTGCGCCGCCGCGCGCCGCCCCAGGCCGGGGGTGACGTGGCTGTAGATATTCGGGGTGACGCCGATGTCGCTGTGCCCCAGCCGCTCCTGCACGACCTTCGCCGGGATGCCGTGCTTGAGCGCGATCGTCGCGTAGGTGTGCCGCGCCTCGTGGAACGTGATGGCCGTGACGCCCGCCCGCGCCAGGATGCGCGCGAAGTCGCGGTCGACCACCCGCCACCCGAGCGGTCGGCCCTGGTGGGTGCAGAAGATGAGGTCGTGCTCCTCGTAGCGCTCGCCGTGGCGCTTCCTGTCCGCGTCCTGCAGCGCGCGATGCCCCCGCAGGGCGTCGAGTTCGAGCATGGAGAGGTCGAGCCGTCGGTTGCGCCGCCCTTTCGTCGGCGCGAACGACTTGTCCCGCTGGAGCTGACGGCGCAACTGGAGGATGGCATGCGCCGGGTCGATGTCCGCCCATTTGAGCCCGAGGATCTCGCCCTGCCGCAGCCCGGTCATGACCAGGAGGACCAGGAAGGCGTACCAGCGCGTGCCCGCGACCGCGCGCCAGACCCGCCGCACCTCTTCCGGGCTGAGCGTCTCGTGCTCGGGCGGGACGTACTGCGGCAGCCGCACCGCCTGGGCGACGTTGGTGGCGACCAGCTTCCACGCGATGGCCTGATTGAGCGCGACGCGCATGACCCCATGCGCGTTGCGGACGGTCTTCAGTGAGAGGCCCCGGTCGAGCAGCTGCCGATAGAGCCGCTGGAGCTGCGGGGTGGTCAGGTCGCGGAGCTTCACCTTGCCGATCGCCGGGATCAGATGCAAGCGGCTATGGTACTCGTAGGAATCGTAGGTCCGCATAGGGTGTCAATATTCGCGATCGAGTGGGGGACGGTGGTCGCTATGGCCGTACACGGGGTGTACGACCATCCTTACCCCAACGAGCAGCCCGACTTCGACTATTGACACCCTACGCGGTCCTGGTTGCTGTCCACGCCCGGCGCTTCCTCGCCGCGTATAGCCCGATAGCCGGCCACTTCCGCCCGTGCCGCCACCGCCTCACCGCCGCGGGCTACCGTGCGACCAGAACGGGAGGCGTCGCCACCTGGCGCGCTGTCGCCGGCACCCCGGCCCCGGGCTGAGCGGCGACGCCCGCCCGCCCCACCGCGCCTCGATGCCTCCGCTCGCCGTACCAGGCGCCGTCCCTTGACAGGGCCATCCCGACTATCCCGCCGCCTGGTCGCCGACCTCGGCGGCGACCTGCTGCGCGGCCCGGCGCGCGACCGCCGCGGGCAGCAGGCCGATCGCGACGAGCTCCTCCAGCGCGTCGGTCGCCGCGACGCGGCTGAGCGCCTCGGCCTGCCGCCGGTGCAGCGCGCGGTGGTCGCGGCCGACGTCGCGATCGAACTCGGCGAGGGACGCGACCGCCTCCCGCTCCCACCGCGCGAACGTCTCCCGCGTGCGCTCGACCGCCACCGCCGCGAGCCCGGGCAGGCGCGCGAAGAGCTCCAGCGCCTCGCCCGTCCGCCGCGCGGCGAGCCGGCGGGCGCTGGCCTCGGCGTAGG
>CADCWN010000288.1 GCA_902806415.1 uncultured Thermomicrobiales bacterium
CGGTCGGGTGTTCGTGGACCGTCTGCCGGTAGTTGGTGATCGAGCACTGCTTACAGTACGGCAGCTCCAGCACGGTCCCCGGCTCGCCCGAGGCGGCGAGTTGCCGATAGAACGGCGGCGGGCTGACTGCTTGTAACGGGAAAGGGATCGCCAGGTGCTCCAGGAGCAGCACGGCGACGAGCACCGTCGCCAGGGCCACCCGCCCGCGCGGCCCGATCCGCCCGTCGAACCGTCGCGCCAGCGCCGCGAGCGCCAGCCCGGCGAGGATCGCCAGGCAGAGTGTGACGACGAGGCTGAGGCGATCCGGCACGCGCGCGACGCTGAGGAACGGGACATACTGGAAAAGCGCGTATGGCAAGGGGAGGCCGCGATCGACGCCGCCGACCTGGAGGGTCGGGCCGAGCGCCAGCAGGGCGAACAGGGTCGCCGCCCCCGCCCAGGGCCACGCGCGGCGCGGGTCGCGCCAGAGGGCCACGGCGGCGAGGAGGAGCGGCAGGAAGCCGAGGAATATCCCGCCGTCGTTGTCGGGCTGCCAGACCCGCCCGCGGGTCGCCGCCAGCGCCGGATGCCAGAGGGTCGCCAGTTGCGACGGCGTGACGAACGCCAGCAGGTCGGCGGAGTGCTGACGCACCTGGGCGGCGGTCGGCGGGTCGGTCGTGCCGCTGCTGATCTGGGCGATCGTCGGCGCGATCAGCGGCGCAGCGAGGATCGCCCAGAGGAGGCCGATCGCCGCCGCGACGACGAACGGCGCGGGCGAGCGCCGCGCCAGGCTGACCGCCGGCGCGTACAGCAGTGTGAAGAGGACCGCGAAGATGACGTACTGCCAGTCGCAGAGCATCAGCAGGAGCAGCGCGCCGACCGCCAGGAGGGCGTGGCCTGTCCGCCGCCGCCCGGTCGCGCCGATCGCGCGGCGGAGGCAGAGGAGATAGGCGGGCAGCCACTCCGAGGCGAGCAGGTTCATGTGCCCGAGCAGGTGGGTCATGTGGTAGGAACCGAAGGCGTAGACGACGCCCCCGACGAACCCCGCCAGCCGACTGTCGCTCACCTCCGCGACGAGCAGGTAGGCGAAATAGCCCGCTAGGATGAACGAGAGGAAGACGACCGTGTTGTAAGCGGGCACCATCCCGAACGCCCACTGAACCGGCAGGCCCACGATCCCATTGAAGAGATTGAGCGTATGCAGATAGAGCGGCGCACCATAGGGCGCGTAGAGGAATGGCGTCCAGTAGGGATTCTGCCCCGCCGAGAGCGCCCGCGCGGTCCACCAGTAGTTCCAGTAGTTCTGCAGCGCGTCGCCGCCATCGCTCGGCAGCCGCGTCCCGAAGTGCAGGAGCAGCGGGTAGGTCGCCAGCGCGGCCAGCAGGCCGTAGAGGAGCAGGGGCAACAGATGGTGCGGCACCAGGGCGCGCAGGCGCGCGCGCGGTCGGCGTTGTCTGGGCGTGAGCGGGAGCCCACAAGGCGTGGCCGAGGCGATGCGTCCAGGGCGCGCGCGCCTCGCGACGGCGTGCTGCGGGCGGGGTTCGCGGCGGCGCGGGAGCGGGCGGGGCCTCCAGCTGCACGGTGATTGGTGTCCTTGTCTCGTCGTCGCTCGGGCGCGCACGAAGTCGGTAGACGGGAAGGGTACGCCAGCGCGCGGCCATTGCCAAGGTACCGAAGGATCGCCACAGCCGCGTCGCTGCCCGCGCGTCGGTCAGCGTTCCTTCGTCGCCACCACGCCGAACGCCTCGGGGCGGCGCTCGATGCGCGCGAAGCCCGCTTCTTTTAAGCGGCGGATCGCCCCGCGCGCGACACCCCCGCCCCCCTTGCTGTCGAGGTTGCCGATATAGTGGAAGAGCTTGCCACCCCGCCGCAGGATGCGGAAGAGCTCACGGTAGAACGCGCCGGAGTAGAGTTCCCCCGCGAGGCTGAAGATCGGCGGGTCGTGGATGATCCGCGAGAACGAGTCGGGCGGGAATTCCGGCACGACATCGTATGAATCGCCGATGATCTGACGGATCTTCGGGTCGGTGAAGAGCGCGCGCGACCAGGGGTTGTCGCGCGCGATCGCGAGGGTCGTCGGGTCGAGTTCGATCGTCACGACCTCCTCGACCGTCGGCGCGCGCGCCGCCTCGATCGCGGTGTAGCCGAGACCGGTCGAGGTGTCGAGGATACGCCCCCGCAGCGGGGCGGCGGCGCGCACCTTGGCGAGGGTGTCCTGCTGCGGGTCGGTCCCTTTGATCCGGTGCATACTGAACCCGGCGATCAGGATCGTCGGCGCCCCGGTCGTGGGGAAGAGGCTGTAATGCCGACGCAACGCCTCCGAGAAACGACCGATCCGCTCGACTTCTCCGGGGGCGCGAACAGCGTAGCACGCCTCCTCGCGCTCCGCGATCGCGGCGAGATCGTCCCAGCCGATCCAGAGATCGCGCGGCAGGAGGGCGCGCTCGGGCGTCAGCGTCACCTCCAAGGTCGTCAGGCCGAGGTCGAGCGAGACGGCGACGGTCGCCGCCCCGACGGCGCGTGCCTCGCAGATCGCCCGCGCCTGTCGGGAGGAGAGGACGAAAGGCCATTCCTCGGTCGCCATCGCCCCTTGCACGCCAGCGATCATTTGCCCTTCCTGCTATCACGGACCGGTGGCTGCTGGCCCCAGTTGAAGATCCTCTCCCGCCCCCGCATGACCGGACGGGCGCGCTGTCGGCGGGCGTAGGCGGAAAGTACCCCATACGAACGGCCCCATCCGGGACTTTCGCAGGATATGCCCACCGTCCCTCCCGTACTATCATACAGTGAAGCACAGATCTCCGGCCGATCCTTCAGGACACGCCCCGGGCATCCCGGTTCGCACCCGACGACTGTGCGGTGTCCATTATCAGACCGGGAGAAGAGCGCAGATGATCGCCGCTGTGGCCCTTAATTGCGACATGGGCGAGAGCTTCGGCCCCTACACCTTGGGGCAGGACGAGGCGCTACTCGACTGGGTCAGCTCGGCCAACGTCGCTTGCGGCTTCCATGCAGGCGACCCGCGCACGATGGGCGAGACGGTCGCCCTGGCGCAGGAGAAAGGGGTCGCGGTCGGTGCACACCCGAGCTTCCCAGACCTGGTCGGCTTCGGGCGGCGCGATATGGTGATGACGCCGGATGAGGTCTCCACCGATCTCCTCTACCAACTCGGCGCGCTGGACGCCTTCTGCCGCACCGCCGGGACGACGCTCCGGCATATCAAGCCGCACGGGGCGCTCTACAATCGGATCGCGGTCGATGCGGGGCTCGCATGTGCGGTCGCGCAGACGGTCGCGCTCTATCGCCGCGATCTGATCATCGTCGGGCTGCCGAACTCGGCGATCGAGCGCGCCGCCGCCGCGAGTATCCCCTACGCGCGCGAAATCTTCGCCGACCGCGCGTACAACGACGACGGCACGCTGGTCTCGCGGCGGATCGCCGGGGCGATGATCACCGATCCGGCCCAAGTTGCCCGGCGCGCGGCGCGGATGATCCTGCGCGGCAAGGTGGCGACGATCACCGGCGGCGAGATCGACTTGCGACCCGACACGATCTGCATCCACGGCGATACCCCGGGCGTGGTCGAACTGGCCCGCACCGTGCGGGGCGCGCTGGAAGCGAACGGGATCGCGGTCTTGCCGCTCGGCGATGTCCTCGAACTGCGCGCGAAGGAAGGGCGGACGGGCAAGACCCCGCTTATGCCGCCGCTCGGTGTGGGTGGATTACGCGACTGATAGGGCTGGCCCTCACCCCCGCCTCGCATTCGCTCGGCACCCCCTCTCCTCGGATGGGGAGAGAGCGTTCTCGTTGCTAAGATGAGCGATCAAGGGACACACGACCGGGCGGGCGTTACGCCCGCTATGCCTCGGTTAAGCTTACCATCGCCATCGACCATCCACCTGAGCAATCTTTCCATTCCCACCCCTTGCATCACAGGGCGAACGTGATTACCATAAGCGCGTTAGCACTCAAGTCGCCTGAGTGCTAACGCGCCCACATGCGGACAAGAGGCCCGTCACCCGGCGGCGTACCGCGCCGCCCACCGCTCATGGAGGAGATGACATGACCGCTGATGCCGCGCAGGCGCAAGGGACCGACGCGACGCCGGTGCCCTTCCGCGCCGAAGTCAAGCAACTGCTGGCGATCCTGGCGCACTCGCTCTACTCCGATCGCGAGATCTTCCTGCGCGAGCTCCTGTCGAACGCCTCGGACGCCCTCCATCGGGTGCAGTTCGAGCTGCTGACGAATCGCGAGGCGCGCGATCAGGCGGCGGAGTTGGCGATCCGGATCACGACCGACGAGGACGCGAAGACGATCACGATCGCCGATAGCGGGATCGGGATGACCGCCGACGAGTTGGCCGAGCACCTGGGGACGATCGCCAAGTCCGGCGTCAAGGCGCTGATGGAGGGGCTGGAAGCCGGCCAGAAGAGCCAGATGATCGGCCAGTTCGGCGTCGGCTTCTACTCCGCCTTCGTCGTGGCCGAGGAGGTGATTGTCACCTCCCTCTCCTATCGTCCGGACGCCGAGGCTGCCGAGTGGCGCAGCAGCGGCGACGAGACGTTCACGATCGGCCCCGCCGAGCGCACCGAGCGCGGCACGACGATCACCCTCAGGCTGCGCGAGGATGCGGCGGAGTTCGCCGCGCCCTGGCGGATCAAGCAGACGATCAAGCGCCACTCCGATTTCGTCGCCTTCCCGATCTACGTGGGCGACGAGCAGGCCAACCAGCAGACCGCCCTCTGGCGGCAGCAGCCGCACCAGGTCACCGCTGAGCAGTACAACGGTTTCTACGAGGGGCTGACCTTCGATCATAACGAGCCGCTGCTGCACATGCACGTCTCGACCGACGCGCCGATCGATCTGCACGCGGTCCTCTTCGTCCCCGCGACCCGCGAGCGCGGCCTGCTGGAACGGCGGATCGAGGGGAAGATCAAGCTCTACTCCCGCAAGGTGCTGATCCAGGAGGAGACGAAGGATCTGCTGCCGCCCCACTTCCGCTTCGTCGAGGGGGTGGTCGATAGCGAGGATCTGCCGCTGAACGTCGCGCGCGAGACGGTGCAGGGGACGCAGATCCACCAGCGGATCCGCCGCACCCTCACCGGGCGGTTGACCAAGGCGCTCGGGGAACTGGCGAAGGACGACGCCGAGAAGTACGCGATCTTCTGGCGCGAGTTCGGCCCGTTCCTCAAGGAGGGGATCGCGATCGACCCGATGGTGCGCGGCGACCTCCTGCCGCTGCTGCGCTTCCACAGCACGAAGGCAGAGGGCGAGGCGCTGATCAGCCTGGCCAACTATGCCGAACGGATGGCCGAGGGCCAGGACGCGATCTACTACGTCCTCGCGGGCGATCTGGAGAGCGCGCGGCAGAGTCCGCACCTGGAAGCGCTGGGGGCGCGCGACCTCGAAGCGCTGCTGCTGACCGACATCTTCGACAGCGTGATGCTCGAAGGGCTGCGCGAGTACGAGGGCAAGCCGCTCAAGAATCTCGACGACCCCGACCTGACCCTCCCCGGCGACGATGCCGGCGCGGCGTCGCGCGTGGACGACGCGGCGTTCGCGGCGCTGACGGCGCGGGTCGAGGCGATCCTCGGCGACCGGATCAGCGGCGTGCGCGGCTCGACCACCCTGCAAGCGAGCCCGGCGCGACTCGTCTCCGCTGCCGCCGGACCGGGGCGCGAGATGGCCCGCTTCCAGCGGATGCTCGGGCGCGACCACAGCGTGCCGACCAAGACCCTGGAACTCAATCGCGGCCACCAACTCGTCGTCGATCTCGCCCGCCGCGCTGGCGACGGCGCGGACGACGCGCTCGTCGGCCTGCTCGTCGAGCAACTCTACGACAACGCCCTGCTGTTGGAAGGGTTGCACCCCAACCCCGCCGCGATGGTCGGTCGGCTCCAGGCCCTGATGGCGGCGGCGGCGAGGGAAGGGAAGTAGAGAACGTGACCCGGCCCCCACGTCAGGGAGAGCAGACCGGCGGGAGTAGCGCGGCCTTCCCAGGAAGCCACCGCTCTTCCGATACGCTGCTCCCCCTGACGTGGGGGCCGGGGTCAACTGCTGCCGATGAGGCGACACTTCTTGCTACTTCGCGAACCGCGTCGCCGCGAATGGCCCCAGGTCGAGCCCTGCCGCCCGCCCTTGGGCCATGCCCGCGACCATCGCACCGGAGTGGGGGCCGAGTTGGAGGCCGGAGGGGCCGTGGCCGGTGGCGACGAAGACGTTGTCGAGTCCGGGCAGCGCGCCGAGGATCGGCAGGCCGTCGGGGCTCGCTGGGCGCAGGCCGATCCGCACCTCGTGGAGGGTCGCGCCCGACAATCCGGGGGCCACGCGCAGCGCCTCGCCGAGGGCTTCGTGGACGCCGCCCGCCGTCATCCGGGGGTCGTAGCCGGAGTCGTGCTCGCGGGTCGCCCCGGCGACGACGCGCGACTCCGGGAAGGCGAGGATGTAGTGCGAGTGGGAGCCGAGGATCACCGGCCACTTCCCCGTCATGACCCCAGGCAGATCGAGATGGATGATCTGGCCGCGCTGCGGGTAGATCGGCAGCGTCACGCCGAGCGCCTCGCCGAGTCTATTCGTCCAGGCGCCGCCGGTGATGATGACGGCATCAGCGGCGATCTCCCGCCCCGCGACGCGCACGCCGGTCGCGCGCCCGCCGCTGTAGACGATCTCCGCGCTCCCCTCCACGAGGGTCGCGCCACGGCGGGTCGCCGCTCGACGCAGAGCGTCGCGCAATAGCCGCCCGTTGACCCGCCCGACCTCGCTGAGATGGATCGCGCCGGGGATGTCGGCCAGCGGCGGGAAGAGCCGCCGCGCCTCCCGACCATCGAGGATGGCGACAGTGCCGATATTCCGCAGCCCGGCGGCGCGGCGCTCCTCGATGGCGCGGAAACGCGCGGGGAGTTGCGCGGCTTCTTCCTCATCTGTCGCCACGAACAGCCCGCCGCAGATCGCGAAGCCGGTATCGGTCTCGCCATCCTCCGCGAGGTGCGCGAGGAGGTCCGGGTAGAACGCGACCGCCGCCGACGCCAGCGGCAAGAGCGGCCCCGCGCCGAGCGCCCCGGTCCCCGGCGAGATGATCCCGGCCCCGGCGGCGGTCGCCTGCCCAACGTCGGCCCGATCGATCAGCGTCACGGCGACACCCCCGCGCGCCAACTGGTACGCGGCGGATTGGCCGACCACGCCGCCGCCGATCACGATCATCTCGGCCATGCCCCACCCCATGCCTATCGCCGTCCGCGCCCATGTCAGCGCGGTTATCCCCATGCACCCCATGCTAACGCGCCGCGCGACAATGTCAATGCCGCGCGACACGCCCGCATCGCCCCACCCTCCCACTTCATGGCCCTTCGCCGTCGCAACGCGGGGAGGAGTCCCCTACCCCTCAGAACCCGATCGCGAACTCGGGGTGCTCCTGCGCGTACTGACCCTGCCGGATACCGAAATCGTCCTGCAACTGGGCCGTCATCCCGCCATCCACCACCAGTGCCTGCCCGGTGATGAACGAGGCATCGTCGGAGCAGAGGAACGCGACCGCCCCGGCGATGTCATCAGGGCGACCGACGCGCCGCACCGGGTACTGCTCGGCGAAGAAGGCCCGCCGCCCAGGATCGGCGTCGAAACGCTCTTGTGAACGCTCGGTGATGATCAAGCCGGGGCAGATCGCGTTGACGCGGATCCCGAGCGGCCCGCAATCGACCGCCAGCTGGCGGGTCAGGCCGATCACCGCCGCCTTGCCGGTGTCGTAGACGACCCGGCGGCGCACCGCCAGCAGGCCATGCACCGAGGCGATATTGACGATCGCGCCGCCGCCCGCCGCCTGCATCTGCGGCACGGCATACTTCGCCCCGACGAAAAGCGCCTTCACCAGGATCGCCATCCCCCGATCCCAGGCATCCTCCTCGACCTCGACGGCGCTGCCCTCGATCCCCGGCCCGCCGCCGTAGGCATTGCTGACCAGGATGTTGAGCTTGCCCCAGCGCGCGACCGCCGCGTCGATCGTCGCGCGCAGCTCACCCGACTGCGCGACATCGGCGACGATCGCCTCGGCGACCCCGCCCGCCTCGCGGATTCGCGCGACGTTCTGTTCCGCCGTCGGGCCATCCACATCGGCGATCAAGACGCGCGCCCCGCCTGCCGCGAGACGCCGCGCTGTCGCCCCGCCGATTCCCTGCGCCCCGCCGGTGACGATCGCGACCTGCCCGGCAAAGTCCGGCATCTGCCCCTCCCTCCACGCAATTTGCCCACGTCCACCCGCACGAGAGGTGAGCAGCGTAGCAGGAGCGAAGTTGCCTGTCGCCTACCGACCGGTCGCGCCGGGCGAGATCCCATATCGGAGACTGCGTCGCTGTTGCTGCCTTCGCGATAGGCGTTTGCGCCCTGCGCCTGGCCTTCCTCAGATTGAGAGTCGCGCGCTGTGCGGCGCGGCGTCCTCGTGGGGGTCCGCACCATGACACACCCCCAAGTACGCGTTAAGCAGTCGTTAACCTCCCCTTAACCGCCTGTTAAAGCGACGATGTTATCCTGCGATGGGTGCCCGATGGAACAAAGGAGGCGTAAGGAAACGGAGGCAGGGCCAGCGGACAGGAGCGCCCGTGTACGAGTCCGCCCAATGGCGGGAGGAGCACGACCTCGACTATAGGGAACGCGAGGTCGCATGAGGGAGGAAGCATGAGAAGGTTCACCGCGTTTGCGACGGCGACCGGGATAGCGTTGGGGGTCTTGTTGCTCGTGGCAGCATTCATCACCACCCCGAGCGGGACTGCCTATGGTGCCGGGCTGCTGGTGACCCCCAGCGTCACGGTCGATCCGGGCCGCGGGACGCCGGATGATCCGGGTCCCGTGCCGTCGCGCACGCCGACGAGGGCGGCGACGCCAGCGGCATCACCGACCACCGCGCCGACAGCCACCCCGACACCGCGCCGCGGCACGCTCGTTGTCGCGCCGACAACCGCCGCCGCCGGGGCCGAGGTCACGGTCACGGGGACAGGCTTCTCCGCGAACGCACCACTGGCGCTCGCGATCGAGGCCGATACGGACGGCACCACCGCCGCCTATGTCCAGCCTAGCGTGGACGGCAGCGGGAACTTCTCGCAGCGCTTCGCGACGGCGGGTTTCCGGCCCGGTGTCTATACGGTCTCGGTCCACGCCCTGCCCAACACCCAGGCCCTCGCCCAGGCGAAGCTGACGATCAGCGGCACGCCGGGGCTGCCGAACACCGGCACCGGCATCGCCGACGACCGGGGGCGAACCGGGCAGCTCGCGCTGGCCGGGATCCTCGCGGCCACCATGCTGGGGCTGGCCGGGGTCGCGCTGCGCCGCCGCCGGGCATAACTTTCCCCATGCGCATGTGCGCCCCCCCGATAGCTGCGGATAAAGAGCGAAGTAAGGAGCATTGCAATGACCGGACGAAGGAGTGGCGGCACGCGCCGTTTCGGGCGACGGGCCTTCCTCGGTGCCACCGGTGGTGCCACGGCAGCCCTCATGTTGGGTGCTAACGGTATGCTCACACCCGCCCGAGCGGCGGGTGCGGCCCAGGCGAGCCCGTTCGGCGCCTTGGTCCGCGATCCGGGTGCTGTCCTCGATCTGCCCCCCGGCTTCCAGTATCGCGTCATCTCGCACGAGGGCGGGCGGCTCACGAGTGGCGCGCCGGTGCCGGGCGACTTCGACGCGATGGCCGCCTACGACGGGCCGGGCGGCACGACGATCCTCGTGCGCAACCACGAGCTCCGCCTGAATACGCAGGCCGATCCGCCCCGCCCCGAGCCGAATCCCGTCGAGGGCAAGAATCCTTATCGCCCCAATGGCTCCCTGGTCGACGTCGGCGGCACCACCGCCATCGTCGTCGGCCCGGACCGCCGCGAGATCCGCGATTACGTGACCTCCTCCGGCACGCGCAACAACTGCGCGGGGGGGCGCACTCCCTGGGGAACCTGGCTCACCTGCGAGGAGGATCGCGTCGACGGCCACGGCTATGTCTTCGAGGTCATGCCGGACGACCCGGAGAACGACCTCTCGCGGACGCCGATCCCGGCGATGGGCTTCTTCTCCCACGAGGCCGCTGCCATCGACCCCCAGACGGGGATCGTCTACCTCACCGAGGATGACTTCCGGGGCCGGATCGACACCGACGATCCGAACAAGGACACCCGCTTCAGCTTCCTCTACCGCTACATCCCGAACGATGCCAGCCCGCGACCGGGCGCGCTGCAGAAGGGGGGCGTCCTCCAGGCACTCAAGATCGACGAGCGCCCGCTTGGTGACGCCGACTTCTTCAATCCCGGCGAGAAGTTCGTCGTGCGCTGGGTCGATGTCGATCCGACGATCGCCGCCGACGACGCGAAGGCGAAGGGCGCGGTGAAGTTCAACCGCCTCGAAGGGGCCGACTTCGCGGGCGGCGCGATCTGGTTCGACGACACGGCGGGCGGCGAGAAGCGCCTCGGGCAGGTCTACCGCTACCTGCCCGCGACCAACACCCTCGAACTCTTCTACGAAGGGATCAGCGACAACCAGATGGAGAGCCCGGATAATATCGTCGTCACGCCGTGGGGCGACCTCTGGTTCGCCGAGGACGGCGACGGCTTCAACCGGCTGATGGGGATCACCCCCACCGGCGAGGTCTATACCTTCGCCAACAATCGCGTCATGACCGACTCCAGCGGGGATTTCTCCGAACTGTGCGGCCCCTGCTTCTCGCCGGATGGGCAGACCTTCTTCATGAACATCCAGACGCCCGGCATCACCTTCGCGATCTGGGGGCCATTCCCCGGGGCCAACGCCGCCCGCGTGCGCCAGATGGCCCACGCCGCCCCGCCCGCCCACCTGGCCCCGGCGATCTCCGGCCACCTGCTGGAAGCGGCCAGGGAGTTCGGCCTCAGCCCCCTCGAAGCCGCCGCCTTCCGGCACCACGGCGTGCCGTTGCTGTAGCTACCAATTTCCATCGCCGCCCTCCTGGTCAGGTCGTGGCCCCCTCCGCACGTATAAGCGCGGAGGGGGCCACGACCTGACCAGGAGGCACAAGATGAACCTCGCTAGGGGGCGAGCGCGGGTCGGGCGGCGC
>CADCWN010000289.1 GCA_902806415.1 uncultured Thermomicrobiales bacterium
AAGGCGACCGTCGCCGACCCCGAGGAGGAGGAGCAGCGGGCGCTCCCCGCGGGGACGGCCACGGGCGAGGCGCGCCCCGTCGCGACGCAGGCGTCCCCGGCGACGGCAATGCCGAGCCGACCGACCGAGCGTCAGGCTGAGGCGTCCCTGCGCCGCGAGGAGATCTGAGCGCCCGGGCAGGTGGGGATCCGCGCGGGCCGCGACGTCCCCACCGGCCTCGCCCGCGGCGACGCGGCGCGCCCATTGCCTGGTGTCTCGGCGCGATGTCGCGGGCGGCCTCACCCCTGCGTACCCTCGCGGGGCGGCGAAGCGCCCCTCGCTCCCACGAGGGTTTCTCCCCACGGCACTGACCACTTCTACGAGCCGAGCGACCGGTCGTCGCCCATCCCTCGGCGCCGCAGCAGCATCGAAAATAGCTCCAGGGGAGAAGTTGCTCACTTGCCTATGATCACCGGGTGAGCATCTTCCCCCGTGTCGCACCGATACGATGTGCGGCGTGATAGCGGCGTGGCCGTCTGTTACTGGTGCTGCGGGGGGACGTCGTGTCGTATCGCTCTCCCCCCGTGTGCCCGTTGCGGTCTGGCCCGGCGGGTTCCATCATCGCCAGATGGGGTGGCGACGAAACGACGAAACGACGATACCGGTATCCACGAACTGGCGCGACGCGGCATCACCGGACGTTGTGGCGACCGCCCGGTGACGGGGGAGTATCCCGGAGACGATGCTCACGCTGTGCTGCTAGGGACAGGAGCATCTTCTCCTTTCGGGGCTCCAATCCTCCTGTCGGCGCTATCGCGGCGCGCCGCGATCCCGTGCCCACACGGCCCGCCGGTGTCGATCTCACCAGTGCCCACGCCGTCGCCGACCTGGCGCGACATCCCAAGACGCGCGCCTGACGCTATCGAGGGGTATCGCCGGGGTTATCGGGCGACGAGGGCAAGCGTCACGACGGATCGCCGAGTGCCACGTATTCTGGGGGCGGAATGGGAGCGTGGGCGCGATCGTCTCGCCCCGCCGGGCGTGGCGTCACCGCGAAGGCCGCGCGGCAGGGGGAGCCGTCAGGCGGCGATCGGTCGGCGAATCCTTGTAGCACCACCCCGCGGTGGCCGTATCGATACGGTATCGGTGTGGTAACGATCCCCGGGAGGGCCGAAAAGGGGGGTGCCGACGCGTCGCCCTTCGACGATATCGTTGCCCGCCCGCTGCCGGAACAGGACGACCACACCTGCTCCGATACGGTCACTCCGGGGCGATCGTCCCCGCTCGCTCCAGGCGTGTCCCGTGCATCACGGGAGGGGGGAAGGCATGGTGGTGGCAGAGACGT
>CADCWN010000290.1 GCA_902806415.1 uncultured Thermomicrobiales bacterium
CAGTCCCCGCAAGGGGACGTTGTGGCCGCACGCCCCTAGCCGGGTCTTCAGCCCCGGCCTCCGCCCCACCAACTTCCCCAAGTTGACGCCGCCCGCCCGCCCCGAGATAATGCGCCCGCGCCCAAGCCGCCCGCACCACCTTTATGCCCCGCGCAGGAGCGCACCCGCCCGCGATTGGCGCGCGGGGAACAGCGGTGGCGACGATCAAGCGTGATGCTCGGGCGGTGCCATCCCCACACTCCCCGCGTCGGGGAGGATCGCCGCCAGAGCGGCAGGGAGAGGTCATCACAGCCTTCGCAATCCCACAGGCGAGAGCGATACAACCAAGAGGGGGGTCAGTACATGATCGGGGACTATGTCAGCAACGAGGAATTGATCCAGGAGGCCCGCCGTCGCCTGCACCAGGGTGCCTGGGATTACCTGGTCGGCGGCGCGGCGTCGGAGACGACCCTGCGGCGCAACCGCCTCGCCTTCGACCGCGTCGCCTTCCGCCCACGCATCCTGGTCGATGTCTCGGAGATCGACCCCAGCACCACCTTCCTCGGCCAGCGCCTGCGGATCCCCGCCATCCTCGCGCCGATCGGCTCCCTGCAAGTCTTCGATCCGGGTGGGGCGATCCCCGTCACCCAGGCCGCCACGGAGTTCGGTATCCTGCACTCCGTCAGTTCTGTCACCCTGCCCGCCCTGGAAGAAACGGCCGCCGCCACGCCAACCCCCAAGATCTTCCAACTCTACATCCACGGCGACGAGCGCTGGACTGCGGAGATCATCGGGCGGGTCAAGGCGGCGGGCTACGCCGCGCTGGCCCTGACGGTCGACGTCGCCCACTACAGCCGCCGCGAGCGCCCGATGCTGACCCGCTACCAGCGCCCGAGTCAGAGCATCATCCCCGACCGCAACTACCTGGGTGCGCTGACCTGGGAGACGATGGACCAGATCCGGGAAATGGCGGGCCTGCCGTTCATGCTCAAAGGGGTCCAGACCGCCGAGGACGCGGCGCTCGCCGTCGAGCACGGCGTCGAGGTCATCTGGGTCTCCAACCACGGCGGTCGCCAGATCGACCACGCGCTCGGCGGCCTGGACACCCTCCCCGAGATCGTGCAGGCCGTCGCCGGGCGCGCGCGGATCATCGTGGATGGCGGGGTGCAGCGCGGCAGCGACATCCTCAAGGCGATCGCCCTCGGGGCCGACGCGGTCGCCCTCGGTCGGCTGCAAGGCTGGGGGCTCGCCGCCGGGGGCGCGGCGGGCGTGGTGCGGATGCTCGAAATCCTGGAGGACGAGCTGATCTGCGAGATGGGCCTGCTCGGCGTCGCCAGCATCGGCGCGGTCACGCCCAAGCACATCTGCCCGGCGGAGCCGGTCACCCCGCCGCACGAGATGAGCAGCTGGGTTAATATGCCGGTCGGGCGGATACAATAGCCGCTCGACTGATCGATTCGATGAGCGGCTGCTGGTGAGCAGAAACCGCCG
>CADCWN010000291.1 GCA_902806415.1 uncultured Thermomicrobiales bacterium
GATCCGCACCCATTGGCCATCCCGCAACGCATACCGCCGTATCCTCTCGCCCCCGCCTCACGCACGCCCGACCGTCACGCGGGGAGCCTACCACAACCGAGGACACGCCCTAGCCGCGCGCGTTGCCCTCGGTCGCGAGATCGTCGAGCACCCCATCGTCGCTCTCGATCGGTGTGAGGACGCGGATCCCCAGGGGCGACTCGATGGTGAATTCGCGCAGAGAGGTGTCGTGGGCGGAGAGGTTCATCTTCAGCACCGCCAGCACGCGGCGCAGTCGGCCCCGGTGCGCCACCTGGCGCAGCAGCAGCACATTCTCGGTGAAGACGGCGATCGGCTCCTCGGTGAAGTCGATCGCCACCGCCACCGTCTGGCGCAGTTCCTTGGTGAAAAATGAGGTCACGCCGCGCGCGCGCAGCGCCTCCACCAGCGCGGCGAGGTAGTCATCCAGCCGCCCCGGATCGCTGCCGGTCATCGCCGCGCGCTCGATCTCGGCAACGCTGTCCACGACCAGCCGCCGCGCCCCCACGCGCGCGATCGTGTCGAGGATGGTGTCGGCGAGGATGTCCGGGTCGAGTTCGACGGGCGGGAACCGCAGGAGGGTGAGGCCGCCGCCCGGGGCCAGCGCCGCGCGCAACTCCGCCCCGAGCGCGAAGAGATCGGCCCTCTGCACCAACTGCTGCGGGTTCTCGCGGAAACCGACGAAGAGGGTCGGCTCGCCCGCGCGCACGCCGCTGAGGGCGAAGTGCAACGCCAGGAGGGTCTTGCCGGTGCCGACCCGCCCGACGACGAGGGTGCGGGAGTCGCGCGTCAGCCCGCCACTCAGGAGGGCGTCGAGTTCCGGCAGGCCGAACGGCGCACGCTCGACGCTTACCAACGGCGGTTGACCCAGGGTCTCCGCCGTCGCGGTCTCGGGGAGGGCGCGGGCGACGCGGGTCTCGAGGCGCGGGAAGATCGCCACCCCCGCCTCGTCGAAGGTGAGGGCGTGCCGCCCGGTGAGCGGTGCGGCCCCGCGCACCTTGACGACCGTGACCCCGCGCCGCTGCCTGGTCCCGCTGACGGTGGCCGATAGCCCCAGGACGGCGTCGGCGGTCGTCGCCTCGGCCACCATCTCGCGCTCGCTCGCCGCGCCGGTGTGGGTGACGACGAGCGTGACCCCCAGCAGATTGAGTCGCCCGCCCGCGTCGTAGAGGAACTGGCGGCTGGCCTGGGCGCCACCCCCCGCGTCACCATCGATGCCGCGCACCCCCTGGTAGCCGTCGAGGACGACGAGGTTGGCCCGCGCCTGCCGCACGGTGGCGACGAGCGCGTCGGCCGCGCCGCCCAGCCCGCCCTCCAGGAACTGCTGGATGCTGATGATCTGGATCGCGTCGCCGACCAGCCCCTCATCGAAGAAGCGCAGGGTGCGCAGGTGGGCGACCAGCTTATTCGTCGATTCCGAGAGCGCCGTCAGGATGATCGCGCGCCGCCCGGCCCGCGCGGCGGCGAAGGCCATCTGCACGGCGAGGGTCGTCTTGCCGCTGCCGGGGGAGCCGATGACCATCAGCAGCGCGCCACGGGCCAGCCCACCCCCCAAGACCAGATCGAGACCGGGCACCCCGGTAGGATCGACCACTCGCGCTGGCGTGCTCACCGATCATTCTCCTCGTCGCGTGCCGAATGCCCCCCGGAAACTGTGCGATAATAGCGCACAACTGCAACAGTCGGCAAATTGGATTCGCCAACTTCAGCCCCGGTCGCCCCGCCTTCTTCCCCTCCTTCTCCCCTCCTCTCGCCCCGCCCTCCGTCTCTTCTCCTTCTCTCTGTGTCCTCTGTGCGCTCTGTGGTTAAACTTGCGTCTCTTTCCTCATCCCCCCTCTCTGCGACCCTCCGCGTCTCTGCGTCTCTGCGGTTGAACCCTCGTCACCCCCGCGCATCGGCCCGCGCCAGGATCCTGTCCGCGCACCGCAACGCCAGCGCCCCGATCGTCGAGGTCGGGTTCACCGCCCCGCCCGTCACGAACGACGACCCGTCGCAGATGTAGAGATTCGGCACCTCCCACGCCTGGTGGTCCGCGTCCGTCACCGACGTGGCCGGGTCGTCCCCAATCCGGCAGGTGCCGAGCAGGTGCCAGCCCGGATTCGGATTCGCCGCCCCGGTCGTCACCAACTCGCTCGCCCCCGCCGCGTCGGCCAACTCCCGCGCCCGCGCCACCCCATAGGCGATGATCCGCTGGTCGTTCGGGTGCAGCTCCCAGCGCAATTTCACCCCCGGCAGCCCGGAAGAATCGGTCTGCGCCTCGTCCAACTCGACCCGATTCTCGTAGACCGGCAGATCCTCCGCCTGCACCCCGAACCAGACCTCGTGGTTGAAGAGCCGCCCGAACGCCGCGCGATGCCCCTCCCCCCAGCGCAGCCCCAGCGCCGCGTGCCCCGCCGTCATCCCCCGCCCGATCTGGAAGGTGAAGCCGTTGACGAAGCCGCGCGCCGTGTCGGTCTCGTAGAACTCCTGACTGAAGAGCGGCGACCCGTACGCCCCCGCGAAGCCATCGATCGGCTCCGGGAAGATGATCGTCTGCTCGGCGTAGGCGTGGTGCATCAGGTAGCGCCCCACCAGCCCCGAGCCGTTCGCCAGGCCCCGCGGGTGCCGCCCATCGGCCGACAGCAGCAAGAGGCGCGGCGTCCCCAGGCCGTTCCCGCAGACGACCACGATCGCGGCGCGCTGGTGGTGCCGCTCGCCGGTCCGCAGGTCGATGTAGACCGCCCCGTCGGCCCGCCCGCGCTCGTCGGTCGTGATCCGCTCCACGCGCGCCAGGGTCCGCAATTCGACCCCCTGCTGCAGCGCCTTCGGCCAGTAGGTGCGCGACATCATCGCGATCGAGCCGCGCGGGCAGCCGTTGCGGCAAGCCCCGCAACCGTTGCAGGCGACCCGCCCGTCGTAATCGGTCGTGATGATCCCGTTGTCCGACGGCCACCAGTGCCAGCCGAGCCGGTCGAACGCCGCCGCCAGCCGCCGCCCGTGCGGCCCGAACGGCAGCGGCGGTGTCTGCCGCGCCCCGCGCGGCGGCACGGCAGGATCGCCCGCCAACCCGCTGATCCCCAGCTCGGCGTCGTTCTGCTCGTAGTACGGCGCGAGGTCCTCGTAGCTGATCGGCCAGTCCGCCGACCCCGCCAGGCCGTGCTCGGTCCCCTTGCGGAAATCGACCGGCTTCAGGCGCGGCCAGTGCGCGTTGTAGTGTGTCGTGCTGCCGCCGACCCCGTTGTAGAGCATCACGTCCACCCGGTCGGACGCAACCGGGTAATCGGCCGGATTGTGCCGCCCCGAGGGGCTGCGATTCCAGCGCCAGCGCAACTCGTACTCGAACTCGTCGCTGTAGTGCGGGTGCTCGCCGGCGAGGGTCCACGGCCCCTGCTCCAGGCAAACGACGCGGACGCCCCGCCCGCTGAGTCGCTTGGCGATCGCCGCCCCCGCCATCCCGGACCCGATCACCAGCACCTCCGTCGGCGTCGGCGCGCTCACTCGCCCACCTCCTCGCGCGGCAGGGCGCGCAGATCGATCCGCCGGATCGTTTCGGTCGGCTGATAGGAACCGCGCGGCACGCTCGGCCGCTGCAACGGATCGTCCGGGTCCCACGGCGCGATCGCGTGCGCGTAGCCCAGCGGCAACGGCGCACCGTGATAGGCGGGCGCGTGGTCCCGCGCGATCGCCGCGATCGTCTCCGCGCGCGAGTAGTAGCCGTAGACCGCCAGCCGCCAGAGCCCCGCGAACGTCGCCGGGCGCTCCCGCTCCAGCCGCTCCAGCCCCGCCACCGGGTCGGCGTCTTGTGCCAACTCCGCGAGCGTCGCCCGCAACCCGTCCGCATCGAACCCCGGATACGGCACCGGCCCCGCCCCCGCGAGCGGCACCCGCCGCAAGATGAAACCGTCGATCAGATCGGTCGCCGACGGCAGCGGGAACGATCCCCCCGGCGGCAACAGCGCATCGAGCGCCGTCCCCAACGTCCGTCGCTCCCCCTCCGTCAGCGCCCACGCCCCCTCGGCCATCGCCCCCCTCCCCATCAACCAGCGCCCACACCCTCGCGGCCCCGCCCCATGCGCCACGCCGCCACGCTCCCCGGCACATGCCACGATGCCGCCTTATACCCCATACCGCCCGCCCCCGCGAACGCCCCACCTAAACGGGCGATCCCGCAGCGCCACACTCTCAGGCCGCCGCCCGCATCATGCGCCAGCCCCCTTACCCTCCCGCTTCAGGGGAGGGTCGCCGCCGGGCATTGTCCTGACTTGCAGCAGGATCAATCCGGTTCATCCGGAGCGGCGGGGAGGGGTAATCCACCCCCGACACCAGATGGACGCGCGGCAAATCGCCCGCGTCATACTCATCAATGCGCCCCGCCCCAAGACTTTCGAGCGCCGCCAGGACTGCACCCGCCTCCGCGCGCAGCCGCGCCACATCGACGCCCATGCACGCCGGTGCGGACGGTGCCAGATACCCCAGCCCGCCCCGCAGCTTGTTCGTCGCCCCCCGCCAATTCCCCCGCCGCAGGTGGTAGAAGCCGACGCCGACCTGCAAAATCCCCTGGTAGAGATAGCGAATGGGATCCGGTTCCGGTCGCCAGAGCTCTTCCAGCGTCTCGTGGCACTCCCAGTACTCGCCCGCGTTGAACTGCGCGATCCCGGCCAGCAACCCCGACGGTGGCGCATCCTCGCAGCGCGCCGAGCGCCGGGGCGGCTCCTTGCGAATAATCGGCAGGGCGGGCGGCGGATTGTCGGCATCGTGATTATTCGGCATCGCAGGCCCTCTCGAACGACGCGGCTGGCATGACTCCTGCGCTACCCCGATCGACCGCCGACCGACCGCGCGCGGGCGCGGGCGCGGCGCGAACGGAGCGAGTGGAGGAGGGACCGATGTCGGCCAGCCAGGGCAGCAGCCCGATGAGCAATCTCACCTACGATCTCATCGCCGCGCTGCACAATAAGTTGGAGGCGGTTACCGCCTACGACAAATACCTGCAAGACGCGCAGGGCGACGAGCAGTGCAAGAAGATCTTCCAGCAGATGCAGCAGGAAGACCGCAAGCACGCCGACATGCTCAAGGCCGAACTGACCCGCCACCTGAGCGGCAAGTAACGCCCGTCCGGTCACCATAGCGGCGGGGGCGGGTCGATAGCCCGCCCCCGCCGACTGTCGGCTGTGCCGCACAGTCATCAACATACCGCCTCGCCGAGGCTACCTTCAATCCCTCCCTTTCTCCCTCGTCCCCTCTCTGTGTCCTCTGTGCGCGCTGTGGTTCAACTTCGTCCCTCGCCCCCTCACCCCTCAGTCGCCCCACCGCGCGGGCGATCGAGGAACGCCCGGACACCCGCCCCGCGATCGGGCGCGGCGAACGCCCGTTGGCTGAACGCGGCGTGCGCGGCATCGAGCGCGTCCGCCCCCTCCCCGGCGGCGAGGCGACCGAGCAACCCCTTGATCGCCGCCAGCGCGACCGGCGCATACCCCGCCATCCGCCCCGCCAGCGCGCCGGTCACCTCGGTCAGCGCCTCGCGCGGGACGATCTCGCCCACCAGCCCGACCCGCAGCGCCTCCTCGGCGGTGAGGGTGCGCCCGGATAGCAGCAGATCTTTGGCGGCGGCGGTGCCAATCAGATCGCGCAGGGCGCGCAACTCCCCGACGCCCAGGACAACCCCCAAGCGCGCGGCGGGGATGGCGAAGCGGGCGCGCTCATCGGCCAGGCGCAGGTCGCACGCGACCGCCAACTCGCAGCCGCCGCCGATGCAATGCCCGTGAATCATCGCGATCGTCGGCTGCTCGACTTCCCCGAGCACCCGGAACGCCCCCGCGACCGCCTCGTGATACCGCGCCCCGCCCTCCCGATCGGCCCGCACCGTCGGGAACTCGCCGAGGTCCGCCCCGGCGCAGAACGCCTCCTCGCCCGCCCCGCGCACCACGATCACCCGCACCGCCGCATCCCCGCCCAACTCGCGGGTCGCGGCGGCGAGCGCCCGCCACCCCGCCAGCCGGATCGCATTGCGCCGCGCCGGACGATTGATCGTGATCGTGCCGATCGCCCCATCACGCGCGACGAGAATATCGTCGGGGGAGTCGTGCGTCGTGCGTCGTGCGTCGTGAGAAGTCATCGCCGCTCCTGTATGTGTGCGGCCCTCACCCCCGCCGTTGCGGCGGCGACCCCTCTCCCGATTCCAGGAGAGGGGTGTGGGGGATCACCCGCTTCTGCCATCGGCCTATCCCGCCTGCCACAAACAACGCCGCCCCGCTATCAACCGACCTCCAATCAACATCGCCCCCCTCTCCTAGAATTGGGAGAGGGGGTGCCGAGCGAATGCGAGGCGGGGGTGAGGGCCGTCCGTCCCCCTACCTGGCACTCGGCACTCGTCACTCACCCCATCGCCCCATCGCCCCATCCACCGCCGCCAGCAACTCCCTCGGGTTGGCCAGCCGCACCCGATCCCCCTCCCGGGCCGGATCGACGACCGCCACCCCCCACCGCCTGAGGGTCACCGCCGACTCCCGCGCGCGCGGGTGCGCCCAGAGCGGCGCGTTGCAGGCGATCCCCACGACGACCGGCGTGCCACGTCCGATCGCCTCGGCGGCGACCGAGAGCGCTAGGCTATCCGCGATCCCCGCTGCCAGCTTATTGAGGCTGTTGAACCCGCACGGCGCGACCAGGACCAGCCCGTCGGCGGGTCGCGGCAGGATCGCGGCGTCGAAATAACTCTCCACCACCCGATGCCCCGGCACCTGACTGAGCGCGTACGGGCTGACCGTCCGCGCCGCATTCGGCGTCGGGATCGTGATCACCCGCGCGAACCGCGCCGCCAGCCCCTCGATCAGCGGCTCCGCCACCGGAGCCGACGCGCTCGTGCCGCTGATGATCAGATACGCCGTATCCAGCGCAGGCATCGCTCGCTCCTCGGTCGGACGGTCAATCCGGGCGTCAGACCGGTACGATACCGGACCAGCGCGCGATCAGCAATATTCGGGTGACGGAAAAAGATTAACCACAGAGCGCACAGAGCGGACAGAGCCGAGGGTGAGAGAAACGAGAGAAAGACGAGACTCCTAATACTGGCGTTGTACGGTCTATCATGATGAGGGAGTGGCGCTCCTAACCCACGAAGGTGGGTTTCGTGGTGGCCGCAGCCACCCCCAGCCGGGGGTTTCAACCCCACGGATCTCCCACCTCCCCGGAATACCCCCCTGCTCACACCCACCCCGCCCTCAACTCCCCCCACTCTGCCAGCGCCGCCCCATCCCCCGGCACAACCTCCAGCCGCTCGAGCAACGCCTCACGCCGCGCATACCGATCCTCGCCGGCCCCAGGCACCGCATACGGCCTCAGCGCCTCGACAAACGCCACCGTCTCCGGCGGCACCGACGCAGCGAACGGCTCCCCCGCCCGGACGGCGGCGCGCACGACGGTGGACGAGTCCGCAGCCCAGGCCGGGTCGAGCGGCAGGGCGCGGACCCGCTCGCGAAGGGGCGCGTTCTCGGGGCGGGCGAGGAGCGCGGCGAGGGCATCAGGGCCGTAGTCGGCGCGCGGGGCGACGAGCAGCGAGACCCGCCCGAACAACTCGCGCAGCGCGGCATCGCGATCGGCATAGTAGCGCGGGTCGAAGATTTGGCGCGCCTTGTCGAAGCCGACGATGAATCGCAGATCGGCGTCGGGAAAGACCCCGCGCGCGGCGATCGCCTGATCGGCATAGAGGCCGCGGTTGAAGAGCAGCACGCCGAGACCCGGCTCCCGCGCCGCCACCAGGCCGAGCAATACCGCCCGGTCGGCGTCCGTCGGGCGGACCCGCGCCTCCTTATCGACCGTCTGCCGACTGAGCGCCAGGTAGACCACCCCGCCGCCGCCCACCTCCCGCGCCGCCCGCGCCAGCGCCAGGTGCGCGTTCGTCAGCGGATCGAATGAGCCGGTGAGGATGGCGATGGAGTGCCGAGTGCCGAGTGCCGAGTGCCGAGTGGGCGTCGCTTCCGCCAGCACGACTGCCCGTGGCTCCCCCGCCGGATCGAGCCCCGCAAAGATCGCACGCAACGCCAGCAGCCTGGGCAAATCATAATACGCCCCGCCAGCACCCTCGTCCTTCACCCGCGAGATGGGGAGGTTGGTGGGTCAAACCCCTTTTCGACCTTCGACCTTCGACCTTCGACCCCCACGGCCCGCCTCACCGCTCCAAGCCATTAACCAGCCGCTGGACCTCCTCGGCGGACTGCCGCCGCGCCTCGATCTTGGTCTTCAGGCGGATCATCTGCTGGCGCACGCTGCCGACCGTCAGGCTCTGCCCGTAGGTGATCGTGTTCAGGAACGCCTCGATCGCGTCCAGCTGCGCCTCGGTCCCGACGAGGTCGTTGCGCAGCCGTCGGAACGCCTCAAGCTGCTCCTCCTTGGCGTGGAGCAACAGCTCGATGTCGGACTTCGCGGGGCCGGTCGTCCGCTCGTAGCGCCCCTGAATGTTCCGCAACTCCTCCTGCAAGACCGTCTCGTTGGTCCGCACGAACGCGCGCAGCATCGCCGAGCGCAGGAAGGAGAGGTCGATCGCCCGCTCGACGAACTGGCTGACCTCGTCCTGGATATCCGCGGGCAGAGTGCTGATCGTCCCCTCGGTCTGCCGCAGATTCGTGGCGATCTGCCGCTCCAGCTCGACCATCCGGCGCAACTGCGTCCGTCGCTGCAGGAAATCGGACGAGATCTTCAGTCGCCGCAATTGCGCCGCCTTGACCGTCTCCTCCAGCTGGCTATCCAACTCCTTCAGCTTCTGCCGCCGCTCCCGCTCGCTGTAGCCCGCGCGCGCGTCGCCCTTGACCGTATCCTGATCGGGGGTCGTCACGTCAGTGAAGACCGAGAAGAGCCAGGCCGCGAACGCCCCCGCCGCCCCGAAGATCGCGACCGGCGCGGTGACGACCGCCAGGATCGTCGCCCCGATCGCCGCCAGCATCAGCCCGATATTCTTCGGGTGCAGCACCGAGCGCTTCACGCGCGTCGTGACCGGATTCTCCATCGCCTCATCCTGCCGTCCCTCGTAGCGACCCAGTGTCCCCATAATGTTTAGCCTATCATGAGAGTCCGCGCAAGCGGAGTCGTGGGTCGTGGGTCGTGAGAACTGCCTGTCAGGGGTAATGCGGCCCGGGAATCATGAGCCGCTACAAGCGAGTTCTCACGACCCACGACCCACGACCCACGACCCACGACTCACCTTCCCCCCGGCTGCACCAGCGTGAAGACCACCCGTCGATCCTGCGCCTGCTCGGCCGGGTTGGTGCTGCCGACGAAGCTCGGCCTGACATAGCCCTCGATCAGGCGGTTGCCGTCGATCCCCTGGCCGAGCAGGAAGAAGATCACCGCCTGGGCGCGGGCGCGGGCGAACTGCTCATTCTGCGCCGGGGTGTCGCTGGCCGGCTGGAAGGCGGAGCCCTCGACCTTCAGGTAGAGCCCCGGCGTCTGCTTCAGCACCGGCACGATCTGCGCCAGGATGTCAGCACGGCCCTTGTCGGTCAGCTCGGTGCTGTCGGGCAGGAACTCGACCTGCTTCAGCGGCAACTCGGCGACCGCCTGGGTCTGCCCGGTCTGCTCGGCCGTCAGGCGCGGCACAGCGATCTGCTGCGTCAGCACGAACGACGCGTTGATCGGGGGGCGACTATTATTGTACCGCCCCGCCGCCGCCGACTTCTGGACCAGTCCGCCATCGATCAGCCGCGCCGGATCGATGGCGGCGAGCGGCTTCCCGCCCGCGCGCCAGACGGTGCCGATCTCGTTCAGGCGGTTGGTCAGCAGCCCCGCCGAGCGGAATGCGAAGTCGTTCTGCCCGAGGGTCGCCTGCGCCGCCAGCCCCAGCGCGTCGGCGTAATCGCCCGGCTGCTCGATCCCGGTCCAGTCGCTGTCGCCGGACTGCACGACTGCCGCGCCCGCCGCCTGCGGGTCGTCGATCGTCAGCTTGACCGCCTCGAACCAGGCATCGAGGAACGCCTGCACGGCGGCGGGCTTCTCGTTCAGCGCCTTCGTGCTGACCACCACGACATCGAGGATCGCGCGATAGTTGTCGCTGCCCAGCAGCACCTTGCCGCCGCCGTCGATCGCCGCCTGGATCGTCGGCTCCCAGCCGACCACCGCGTCAACCTGATTCTGCACGAAGAGATCGACCGCCGCATCGACCGTATCGACCGGCCGCAACTGCACGTCGGTCGCCTTCAGCCCGACGAGGTTGAGGCTGGCGTAGAGGTAGAACTCGCTGACCGACCCGGCGGAGTAGGCGATCCGCTTGCCGCGCAGGTCGTTCAGCCGCGCGATCGGCGTGCGGGCCACGATCTTATCCGCCCCCGCCGACTCATCCACGATCGCCACCACCTTGCCGGTGCTGTCATCGGGAAAGAGTGCCACCGCATCGAGGGTCGTCAGCAGCACATCGAACGTGCCATCCTTCAGCGCGGCACGGCGTTGCGCCTCGTTGTAATCGCCGTTGAGCCCGAACGCCACCTGCTTGACATTCAGGTTGCGCGCGTTGTAGTACTCCCGTTCCTCCGCGATCCGCACCGGGAAATACGGCGCATACGAGTCATACGCCACCGTGATGTTCGCCCCCTGGGCCGCAGTCGGCGTCGTCCCAGCCCCCGCGACAACCGTCGCGGTGGGCGCGCCGCTCGGCGCAACCGACGGCACACCGCTCGGCGCGACCGACGGGCGCGCGTTCCCCACGGTCGCCGTCACCCCCGGCGCGGCACTCCCCGACGCCGCCGGGCTGCTCGACGGACGGGCCGACGACGCGGCGGTCGGATTAGCCCCACCACCGCTCGTCGTCGCCTGCGCGGTCGGGGCGGGGCGCGCGACGGTGGCCGTCGGGCGCGCGCCGAACGGCAACGAACCGAAGGGCGTGCCGGTGAGCGCGGCATAGGAAATACCGGCCCCGAGCGGGCAGATGATCAGCAGGGCGATGATGAAGGCGATACCGGCTCGGGTCAGGCGCATGAAGGCTCCTGGGAAATGACGAGTGACGAGTGACCGTGGTCCCCTGCCGTGTCAGGGGAGAGTGACGAATGGGAGAAACGGCCCTCACCCCCGCCGCCTGCGGGCGGCGACCCCTCTCCCGATTCCAGGAGAGGGGTGGGGGGCGCTGGAAGGATGCGCGGGGGTTAAGGGGCGGGGGTGGCACAGGCGACGTTGGGGGCGCTACGGTTGTGATGTACGCCGACCACCGTCGGTTGTAGGGGCGTATTGCATACGCCCAACCCACGCCCAGCCTTCTACAAGCCTTTGTGGAAAGACGACGGGCGGGTGTATGCAATACACCCCTACAATCGATGGTGGTCGGCGTTTGGCCCATCACGAGTGGTGTCCTGGTGCCAGAGACGCCACCCGCCCACGGTCTCCATCACAACCGCATAGCGTTCCTAACGCCGGGGCCACCGCCGCTCACCCCAACATCCCCCACCTTTCCAACACTCCCCACCCCTCTCCTCGAATGGGGAGAGGGGTCGCCGCCCGGAGGCGGCGGGGGTGAGGGCCATCCCCCACCCCCGCCATCACCCTCACCCCTCGCTCCCGGTCCGCGTCGGCGGCTCGACGGTCGGGGCCACCTCGCCCACCTGCCGCGCGATCGGGGCGTCCGTGGCGCGCGGCGGGGCCGCTGCGGGCGTCGCCGATGTCGGCGTGTACCCGACCTCGGCCTGCAACTCCGCCAGCACATTGCGCCCCTGGGCGCTGATCTGGGCGCGGCTGGCGCGGGAAGCGCGCTGCTGGCGCTCCACCAGGCCCTCGACCAATTCCTTGCGGGACTCGTAGCGCGCCGTGCGCCGATCAGCCGACTGCTTGACCTGCTCGCGCAGATTGTCGCGATCCTGCGGGACGACCTGGGCCATCTCCTCGGTCAGCGCCAGCGACTGCTCGCGCATCTGCGTCATCTGCACCTGGCGCACCAGGCGGGAGTCGTTGCGGGCGAGTTGCTGCAACTGATCGGCCTGGTCGAAGACCATCTGCTTGGCCGCTTCCTTGTTCGCCAGCGCGTCGTTGACATCGCTCTCCAGCCGGGCTAGTTCGGCCTGCGCCTGCGCCAACTCATCCGAGCGCTGCGCGGCCAGGATCATCTCGCGCTCCTCGGTGTCGCTGTCGCCGCGCGCCGCCGCCTCCTGGGCGAGCCGGACGTGCTCCTTCGCCTCCTCGCGCAGTCCCGAGACCTCGGCGCGCGTCTCGGCCAGCTCCGCGACCGCCTCATTGGCGAGCGCGCCGATATTCGTGGCGCGGTCCATCTGCTGCTTCAGCGTGCCCGCCTTGCGCTGGCGGTCGTACTTCAGGCGCTCCTCCAGCGGCACCGCGTCCTCGGCGCGCGTGATAAAGATGCTGAAGATCGACCCGAAAATGTTCCTCAACCGTTGTAGCACCGACCGCTCCTTTCAATTCACCGTGGCGCACCGGGCGGGTTTACCCCGCGCGGTTAGCAGGGCTTCACCGACGCACCGCCCCGCCGTCCCCCTCTTCCTGCCTATCTACGCGGCGGCGCGGCCGACGTTTCACCGCGCCCCGGCCCTTTTCGCTGGTCGTGGGCGGGCCGCGCGACCCGCCACAGGGCCGATTATACTACGCGCGTGTCACGATTTTGTGGCACCCGAAACACGAATGTACGTCGCGCCCGACGCGCGAGAGGAGGCCCGATGCCCCCCCCGGACCCCCGGCAGCCCGCAGGCGGCGCGCCATCCCGCACCCTCCGCCTCGGCCACCGCGGTGCCTCGGCGGGGGCACCGGAGAACACGCTGCTCGCCTTCCGGCGCGCGATCAAACTCGGCGCGGACGGGATCGAGTGCGACATCCAGCGCAGCGCCGACGGCGAACTCGTCATCATCCACGACGACGGCGTCGAGCGGACAACCGATGGCACCGGGATCGTCGGCAATTTGCCCTACGCCGCCCTGGCGGCGCTCGACGCTGGCCAGGGCGAGCGGATCCCGACGTTGGCCGAGACGCTGCGCTGGGCGACCGACACGATCGCGGGCGGGGTCGCCCCGTTCCTCAACCTCGAACTGAAGGGGACCGGGACCGGGCCGGACACCCTCGTCGCGCTGGGCCGCGCGGGCTACCCCGGCCCGCTCGCCCTCTCGTCGTTCGACTACCCCACCCTGGAAGAGACACGCCAGGCCGACGGCGCGGTCGAACTCTGGCTCCTCAGCGGCCCCTACCACGACGACCTGATCGCCCAGGCCCGCGCGATCGGTGCCACTTGCCTCGATCTCAACCACCGCGCCATCACCCCCGCCGTCGCCGCGCGGGTCGCCGCCGCCGGCCTCGGCCTAGTCGCCTGGACCGCCAACGACCCCGCCGACATCCGCCGCCTCCTCGCCCTCGACCCACCCCTCCGCGCCATCATCGGTGACCACCCCGAACGACTGGCGGGCGGCGAGTGAGCGAAGTGAGCCGGTGGGCCGGTGGGCCAGTGAGGGACGGTAACAGGAGACACGGAGACACGGAGAGGGCGGGGAGGATCGGGTGTTGGGGGTAGCGCACGCCTTGGGGAATGAGCAGCGCGGTCGGTTGTAGGGGCGTATTGCATACGCCCAACCCACGCGGGACTCCCCCACACATTCGCGGACAGGCGCGGCGGTTGGGCGATGCGGCACCACGACACGTCCGGGACACCGATCGCCACCCCCATACCCCACCCCGCCGCCACGATCGCGGGCGCGTGCTATACTGCGCGACACTTGCAACCGTTCGCCGCGCCGGGAGGTCGCCGATGGCCGACCAGACCCGTCACACCGCGTCGTCCCCCGCCACCCCGCCGCTCGTCGGGCGCGCGCGGGAGCAGGCCGCGCTGCGCGCCGCCCTCGCCGCCGCCCTCGCCGGGCGCGGCGGCCTGGTCCTGATCGGCGGCGAGTCGGGGATCGGCAAGACGGCGCTCGCCGAGGTGCTGTGCGCGGAGGCGATCGCGCGGGGCGCGCTAGTGCTGGTCGGGCACGCCTACGATCTCAGCGAGACGCCCCCCTACGGCCCCTGGGCCGAAGCGCTGGCCCGCGCGCCCGGCGACGGCGAGTTGCCGACCCTGCCGCTGGCGATCCTCCCCGCCCGACCGGGCGGGGAGGAGCTGACGAGCCAGGAGGCGATCATCGCGCGGGCCGCGGCCTACCTGGGCGCGCTCGCATCGCACCGGCCGCTCGTGTTGCTTCTCGAAGACATGCACTGGGCCGACCGCGTTTCCCTCGATCTGCTGCGCGTCGTCGGGCGCGGCCTCGCGGCGCTGCCGCTGCTCCTGCTGCTCAACTACCGGGCGGATGAGATCGCCCGCGATCACCCCCTCTCTATCCTCATACCCCTCCTCGTACACGAGTCCCGCGCGGCACGGCTCGATCTGCGCCCCCTGGACGTTGCCGCCCTGACCGCGCTCGTCGCCGCGCGTTACGCCCTCGCCACTCCCGATCGCGACCGCTTGGTGCGCTATCTGGCCGCGCGCACCGAGGGCAACGCCCTCTTCGTCGGTGAGTTGCTGCGCACCCTCGAAGCCGAAGGGGTGCTGCGACAGGCGGGTGACGGTTGGACCCTCGGCAGTCTGGCCGCCGTGCCCGTGCCCGCGCTGCTGCGCCACGTTATCGACGCGCGCCTGCAACGCCTGCCCCCGGAGACGGTGCGGCTGCTCACGATCGCGGCGGTCATCGGCCAGGAGGTGCCGCTGGCCCTGTGGTCGGCGCTCGGCGAGGTGGCCGAGGGCGACCTCCTCGACCATGCCGAGCGGGCACTGGCGGCGCGGCTGCTGGCGGAAGCGCGCGACAGCGATCGGTTGCGTTTCGCCCACGCCCTCATCCGCGAGGCGCTCTACGCGGGGACGCCGGTCTCGCGGCGGCGCACGCTCCACCGTCACGTCGTCGACGCCCTGCTCGCGACGGGCGGGGTGCCGGACCCGGACGCGGTCGCCTCCCATCTGGGGCGGGCGGGCGACCCGCGCGAGTTTGCGTGGCTGGTCCGCGCCGGGGAGTGGGCGCTGTCGCGCCACGCGCCGCAAATCGCGCTCGACCGGCTGACGCGGGCGCTCGATCTGGCGCGGCGGCAGGGTATCGCGCCGGGGGCCGATCTGTACCGGGCGCGTGGGATGGCGCGGGAGACACTCGGCGACTTCGCCGGGGCGCTCACCGACCACGAGGCGGCGCTGGCGGGCGCGCGGGCGACGGGAGACGGGCACGCCGAGTGGCGGGCGCAGCTCGACCTCGGGCAGCTCTGGACCGCGCGCGACTACGCGCGGGCGGGCGAACATTACGCGCGCGCCCTCACCCTGGCGCGCGGGCTCGCCGCCCCGGTCGCGCTCGCCGACAGCCTCAACCGTCTGGGTAACTGGCTGGTGAACACCGGTCGGCCCTGGGAGGGGGTGGGCCATCACCGCGAGGCGCTGGCGCTCCTGGAGGCGCAGGAAGATCGACGAAGTCTGGCCGACACCCTCGACCTGCTCGGGATGGCGGAATGGATCGGCACCGGCGAAGCGGCGGCGGCGGTGCGCGACTTCGGGCGCGCGATCGACCTGCTGCGCGCGCTGGACTTGCCGCAGCAGCTCAGCTCCTGCCTCGCCTCGCGCAACGGGGCGGCCGGCGCGGGGACGTTCGAGACGGTCGGCACCGCGCTGTGGCCCCCCGACGCCTGTGCGCGCGATGCGGAGGAGGCTCTGCGGCTGGCCGGGGCGGCCGACTGGTCGGCGGGGCAAGTCTACGCGATGCAGGTCGCCGGTCAGGCGCTCGCCAGCTTCGGCGAGTTCGGGCGGGCGCTCGATTACCTCGATCGGGCGTTCGACCTGGCGACCGCGATCGATCATCGGCAGTGGCTCGCCGGCACCCGCTGTCACCTGGGCCAAATACAGGTGTTGCTGCTCGCGCCAGACCTGGCCCGCGCGCACCTGGACGCGGCGCTCGCGCTCGCGCGCGACCTCGGCTCGCCGTGGTGGGGCACCTTCGCCGCCACCTACCTGGCACTCGCCCAGCTACAGCTGGGCGATCACGCCAGTGCGGAGGCGGTACTCGACGCGGCGTCGGCACCGGACCTCCTCGTCGGCGTGAGGGAGCGCACGCTCCAGGAGCGGCGGCTGACCTGGGCCTGGGCCGAGGTGCGGCTGGCGCAGGGTCGCCCCGCAGAGGCGCTCACCATCGCCGACCGACTGCTGACGACCGCGCCGGGCGCCGGGCCGATCCCGGCGCTGCTGACGGTACGCGGGGAGGCGCTGCTGGCCCTGGGACGCACGGACGACGCCGAGCGGACGCTGGACGACGCGGCGCGGGGCGCGCTGCTGCGCCACGAGCACCCACGCCTATGGCGCGCCCACGCCGCTCGCGCCACCCTCTACCGCGCGCAAGGGCGTCTCGCCGAGGCCGGGCGCGCCGCAGAGGCGGCCAGCACGGCCATCGAGAGCCTGGCCGCCACCCTGCCGGAGGGCGCGCTGCGCGAAGGATTCCGGCAGCGCGCCTCCCTCGCCGCGCGCCTCGACGATACTCGTCCGCCCGCCGCCACGCACGTCGCCCGCCCGGATGGCCTCTCGCCGCGCGAGACGGAGGTGTTGGGGCTGCTCGCCGCCGGAAGGAGCAACCATCAGATCGCCCTCTCCCTCTCCCTGAGCCCACGCACAGTGCAGCGCCACGTCGCCAACGTCTACCTGAAGATCGGCGCGCACAACAGGGCCGAGGCCACCGCCCACGCCCTCCGCTACGGCTTGCGCTGAAGGGACGCCCCAATGCGATCGGTCATGGTCGCCTTCGCGCCACGGTTGGCCAGTGGTCGCGCGAATCGTGCTATACTGCGCGACACTCGCAACCGTTCGCCGCGCCGGGAGGTCGCCGATGGCCGACCAGACCCGTCACACCGCGTCGTCCCCCGCAACCCTCCGCTCGTCGGGCGCGCGGGAGCAGGCCGCGCTGCGCGCCGCCCTCGCCGCCGCCCTGGTCGGACGCGGCTCCCTCGTCCTGATCGGCGGCGAGGCGGGCATCGGGAAATCGACCCTGGCGGAGTGGCTGCTGGACGACGCCACCGACCGGGGGGCGCTGGCGTTGGTGGGGCGCTGCTACGACCTGAGTGAGACGCCGCCCTACGGCCCCTGGGCCGAGGCGCTGGAGCGCGCCCGCGGGCGACGATCTCCCGGCCCTCCCCGGGGCGATGTTGCCGCCTGGGCGTGGCGGCGCGGCGCTGGCCGACCAGGACGCCATTGTCCGGCGCGTGCGCGACTACTGCGCCGCCCTTGCCGCGCGCCAGCCCGTCGTGGTGCTGCTCGACGACCTGCACTGGGCCGACCCCGCCTCCCTCGACCTGCTGCGGGCCGTCGCGCGCGACCTTGCCGGCCTGCCCCTCCTCCTCGTCGTCACCTACCGCGCCGACGAGGTCGGCGGCGGCCACCCCCTCGCGACACTCCTGCCCCTCCTCGTGCGCGAGGCCCGCGCGGCCCGGCTAGACCTGCGCCCGCTGGACGGTGCCGCCATCGCTGCGCTCGTCGCGTCGCGCTACGCGCTGGCCCCGGCGGACCACATCCGGCTCGTGGGCTATCTGACCGGGCGCACCGAGGGCAACGCCCTCTTCCTGGGCGAGCTGCTGCGGACCCTGGAGGGGGAGGGAGCACTGCGACCAGGCACCCGCGAGGTGGGCGGCGACGGTTGGGTCGTCGGGGACCTCGCGGGGGTGCCGGTGCCGACGCTGCTCGGCCAGGTCATCGCCGGGCGGCTGCGCCGGCTGCCCCCGGAGACGCAGCAGCTCCTCCCGCTGGCGGCGGTCATCGGCCAGGCAGTGCCGCTGACGCTGTGGGCCGCCGTGGCCGGGACGGGCGAGGAGGCTCTGCTCGACGCCATCGATGCGGCGGTGGCGGCGCACCTGCTGGCCGAAGCGGCCGATGGGCGATCCGTGCGCTTCGCCCACGCCCTCATCCGCGAGGCGCTCTACGGCGATCTGCCTCCCGCGCACCGCCGCCGTGCGCACCTAGCGGCGGGCGAAGTGCTGGCGGCGACGGCGCGGCCCGACCCGGACGCCGTGGCCGACCACTTCCAGCGCGCGGGGGATGCGCGGGCGGCCGAGTGGCTGGAGCGGGCGGGCGCGCGCGCAGGCCGCCTACGCCTACCTGACGGCGATAGAGCGCTACGAAGCGGCGCTGGCGCTGCTGGAGGCGCAGGGGGCAGGCGCGGGGGTACGGAGTTGGCTGTTGCTCCGGCTGGCGGTGACGCGCCGCTACGCCAGCATGGCGCGGGCGCTGGTCCACGCCGAGGAGGCGGCGCGCCTGGCTGGGGCGGCGGATGACCCCCTCCTGATCGGCATGTCCACCTTCCTGGTCGGCCAGGTGCATTGTACGATCGGCGACTCGATTCGCGGCATCGCCGAGATGACGGCGGGGCTGGACGCACTCGACGCGCTCCCCCCCGAGGCGCAGGTGCCGCCGGGGGTGGACGCCCCGCTCGATCCGGCGCTCCGGCGCGGCACCGTGGCGGAATGGCTGGCTGGCGTCGGGCGCTACGCCGA
>CADCWN010000292.1 GCA_902806415.1 uncultured Thermomicrobiales bacterium
ACGCCTATCGGCGGCGCGCCCGGCACCTCCAGCGGTCCGTCGCCGCCCAGCGCCTGCCACACCGCGCCGAGCGGAGCAACCCACGCGTCGTCAAGCAGAAGATGAGCAACTTCCGCGTCAAGACCGCCGCACACCGAGGCTGGCCCCAGCCGAGCAAACCCTTCGCCGAGGCCGTCGTCCTGCTTATCTGAACGGTCTTGACCCTAACACCCTCTAGCCCCAGTAGCCTAGCTCCATCCGCGCATCCTCGGTCATGCGGGAGGGGTCCCAGGGCGGGGTGAAGGTCAAGGTCATCTTGGTGTTCTTCACGCCCGGCAACGTGCCGACGACGCTCTTCACGTCGCGCTCGATCACCGGGCCAAGGGGGCAGCCCATCGAGGTGAGGGTCATGATCACCTCGATATTGCCACCATCATCGATATCCAGGCCGTAGACCAGGCCGAGATCGACGATATTAACCCCCAACTCGGGGTCATAGACGAGGCGCAGCGCCTCGATCACCTGCTCGTCATCTATCTGGGTCGCCATCGTTTCTGCACTCCTTTGCCCTCCGCTATGGCTTGACTGCTAGCGGGCTTTTCGCAACGTTCTCGTAGCAATAGTAGCATGGCCCGCATCTCCAAACCAGCGCGGCGGACAGCGCGCCGATTTCGCCGCGCTCAGCCCCCTCAATGGCGGGACTGGGCGGCGGGGGGCGGGAGATCCTCCCGCATGGCAAGCCGGGTCGCGGCACCCGGCCACGTCATTGCGGAAAGCCGACCATCCGGTCCGGTGCGAGTGACGGCGGGGGCGGGCCGGGATGCAGATCGGGCTCTCCGAGTAGGCGCGGGTGTAGCGCACGCCGTTGCGCGCGAGCTGATCGAGGGTCGGCGTCTGCACGGCCGGGTGCCCCGCGCAACCGAGCAGGCCACCGGGCCACTGGTCGGCGGTCACGAGCAGGACGTTCGGTCGGTCGGCCTGTGTGTGTGTCATTCTCTCCCCCAACTCCGCACCACTCCGCCGCAAAGCGGAGCGATCTGCTCACGGCGCTGCCCCCGCACCTTGTCCATCATGCGCCGAGCGGTCGCGGGTAGCGGCGCTGCCAGCCCTCGCGACCGAAGGCCGGGTCTCCCGACAGGTCGCGGACGTAGACGCGCTCGGGGAAGTGCGACTCGACGGTCAGCCGCATGACCTCGGTTGTCAGCCGGGCGTCCAACTCGCGCGCGGCCGAGTCGCGACGTGCGGGAGGTACACCAGGCTGCGCGGGGCGGTGCCAGGCGATCCGTTGAGGCTCGCGTCGTGCGGCGGCGCGTCGGGGAGGCCGACGCGGGGAGTGCTCGCCGTGCGGGGGGCGATGCGAACGAGGGGCGCGTATACCGAGCAGTAACTGTGGAGGCGAACACCTGTCCCGCCGCGCGGCGCGAACGGCCCCTGATCGAGCGCTGCATCGGCGTACCCGGCTCCGGCTGGCCCGCTCGCGACCCAGCCAGCACCCCCGGCGCGGCCGCGCTTTCGCCCATCGCGCCGACGCGTCCAACCAGATCACGTACACCCGTCAACAGAACCCAACCCAAAATGGGGGAAAGTGTCGTGCCGGGGATATTGCCGGAGGCGGCTATTTGCGCGGGGGTGGCGCGCCGCCTTTCGATGGTGCCGTGCCGCCTTTGGCCGGGGCCGTGCCTTTGCCGCCGAGATTGGGGGCACCCTGGCCGAACCAGTCCGGCATCTGCGCATCCTGCCCGAAGAAGAATTCGTCCATCTGCTGGCGGAGGAAATCCCGCCCAGCCTGATCGGCCAGGTTGAGGCGGTAGGAGCCGATCAGCGTCCGCGCGTGTTCCTGCCACAGGCCGAACGCCTGGGCCGAAATCCCATCATAAATCCGCTGGCCCAATTCGCCCGCGAACGGCGGCGCATCGAGCCCCGGGAGTTCGCGCCCCAATTTCGCGCACATGACCGACCGTGCCATCACCATTCGCCCTTTCCCTCGACCCCAGCGCACCGCCAGGAAGTATCGTCCGTGGCGGGACAGCGCGTCAATCTGCGCGGGTCGTCCCGCCGCGCGCCGCGATGCCGCAGGCGATCGTTCGCCGTGACCGTGCGGCGCTCAGCGCCAATTCTCGAACCAGATCCGCGACTCGAACTGCGGCTTAGTGAGGTTCACCGAGGAGTAGATCGGGTAGAAGAAGGCGAACGCCAGGAGGACGACCGCGACATAGCCGACGGCCAGCGCCCGCCCCGCAGTCGCGCGCTTGCCCCACTCCCAGAGTTCGCCGACCACGACCGCCACGGCGAGGATACCGAAGATGGCGGCGGGCAGGAAGTGGTAGATGTAGGCGATCCGGGGGATGAGCGCCCAGGGGAGCCACTGGCCGAAGAAGCCGATCAGCAGGACCGGCAGCGCCGGGTGCCGGTCGGCCCACCAGCGGATCGTCACGTAGACGACCGCCGGGAGGAAGGCCCAGTAGAGGAGGGGATTGCCGTTGGCGTAGGTGTTCGCCACGACCCCCTCCCCATAGGTGACCGAGTACCAGACCGGGCGCCAGGCGGCGGGCCACTGGAACCACGTCGATTGGTAGGCGTGGGTCGCCTTGAGGTTCGCGTGGTAGTAGTACATCTGCCGCTGCAATTCGATCAGTTGATCGGTGGTGTGCCCGGCGAGGAAGAACGGCAGATAGCTGAAGAGGTAGACCACGAGTGGCAGCGCGATCAGGCCGAGCGGCACCCAGATGAGGTGCTGTACCAGCCTCTCACCGGCCTTCTTCGGCCCCGTCTGCCCCGTCGCGCTGAAAAATAGCGCGTAGAGCTGCCAGGCGATCAGCGCGCCGACGAGCAGCGCGATCTTCAGCCCCGACCCCGAGCGCAGGGCGGGGACGAAGAGGACCGCGAGCGGCAGGGCCACGGTCAGCACGCCGATGATCGCGCGCCGCGCGGCGAACGGCAGGAGGCCGAACGCCCGCCAGGAGGCGACGCCGCCGAGCAGGACCGAGGGATAGACGGCATTCCATTTGGTGGCGATCCCCAGGCCCATGAAGAGGCCGAGCCAGAGGAGCGGCGTGCGGATGCGCGTCGGCGGGGCGGTGAGGAAGGCGTAGAGGGCGATGAAGGCGCAGGCCATGAAGGCGGCGCCGAAGATGTCGATGACCCCGGTGCGCGACTCGACGAAGTAGAGCCCGTCGGCCAGGGTGAGGACGCTCGCCACGAGCGCCACCGCTCGGTTCCTGGTCAGCGTCAGCCCCAGCCAGTAGACCGCCGCCAGGCCGAGCGCGCCGAAGATCGCGCTCGCGAAGCGCCAGCCGAGCGGGGTATCCCCCCAGAGCAAAATGCCGACCGTCATGATCAGCTTGCCGAGGGGCGGGTGGGTCCACTCGTAGGCGACCTTTTCTTGCGGAGCCTTGGTGCTCCAGAGCCAGGCGTCGGCGTTGCCGATCGCGTACTGGCTCGCGGTGTAGGCGTGGTAGACCTCGTCGTAGATATATTGCCGCGGCTCCTCGATCCGTATGAGATAGAGGCCGAGCCCGACGATGACGAAGAGGGCGGAGATGAGGAAATCGACCCGCACCCGCGCCCACCAGCTTGTCCCGGCGGGGGCGACGCCGCCGCTCACCGCCTCGCCTCGATTACCACGGGCCGCCGGGGGCGCTATCGCCCCATCGTGTGGCAGGGCCGTCGCCGCAAGACCCTCGCGCGCCGCGACCCGCGTCATCGCGCGCCTCGCGGCCTCCTGCCGGGCCGCGCGTTGTCCGCCGCCCGCCCTGCGTTTCCCATTCGCGCCCACGCGCCTACCTCCGCGTCGCAGCCCATCCGCTCCCTGGCTCTCCGATGCGTTAAGGGTAGCACAGGCGACAGCACCCTCGCTATCGTCGCGCGGGTGGGCCAAATGGCGATCGCCCCGCCCCATTTTAGGGGGCGGGGCGATCGTGGCGCGCGTGCGCCGCTCAGACGAGCACCTCGACGTTGGCGGTCGGCAGGTCCATCCGCTTGCCGTTCGCCAGGGTGACGGTGAGCGCGCTGAGCAGGAGATCCCCTTCGAGGCGTCGCCGTCGCGGGGCCTCGGCCACGGTGGCGAGGACGCCGAGATGGTCGTGGTCGAGGAGGCGCACCGTCGTGCCCGGTTCGAGCGCGGCGAGCGGCACGGTCAGGTCCTCGCCAGCACGCCCCGCGCTCCGCGAGAGGACCACAACCTCCGGTCGGAGCAGCCCGCCGGAGAGGCGGGTGACGCCGCTGATGGCACCTTGCATCCCATCCGCCGCAGTGAGGGTGTCGTAGAGTGGCTGGGCCATCGCCGTCGCCCCGAACCCTTCGGTGAGGACGAGGGTCAGCGGCGCATCGGCGGTCGGGATCCGCCAGTCGGGCAGGCCCACGCGCCAGAGGGTCGCTTCTTTCGCGCCGAGCCAGCCGATTAACTCCGACTCCTCGATCGAGCCGGCAATGATCCCCCGGACGCCGACTTGCGCCGCCTTGCGGAGCGCGGCGGCGCTGACGGTGCCGCCGACCGCGAGGATCGCCCGCGCTGCCCGGTTGTCGATCAGCTCGGGGCCGAGGGGGCGCTGCCGATCGCCGCCGACGATCTTCAGCACGCCGAATGCCTCGTCGCCGACGCCGAACGCGCCGTAGAAGCGCGAGCCGAGGGTGCGAATCGTCACGCCGCGCCCCTGCTCGACTTCCTCGATCACCCCGCCGACATGGGCCACCAGCTCGGTCAATGTCGCGTGCGGGCGGAGGAGCGCGGTGCCGAGGTGCGCGTCGAAACGGACGAATGTGCCGTCGAACGGGCTGCGCACCGTCAGGCTGCGGAGCCCGCGACGGCGGCGGGCGATCACCTCGCCCGCGTGTACCGCCTGCCCGCGCTCCTTGGTGAGCCGACCTTCCGCCGCGCTCGGCTCGATGTCGAGGGCGCGCGCCACGTTGATCAGGGTGGCGGGCGGGGTCTGCTCGCCAGTGGCAACGAGGGTGCTCGCCTCGACGCGCTCCCCCACCTTGACATGGACCTCGCCCGCCACCGGCAGGCGGCGCTCGATCCGCAGATCGTTCTCGCGGACCAGGGTCGGCTGGCGCGTCGGGTTCTGGTGGAGCATGGACACCTCGCTGCTACGGTCGAAAATCGCGGGGTCGGGGATGGGGGCGTGGGGCTATGCGGGGTCCGTCGGTGCCGGTGTCCCCTCCGCCCGGTCCTCGCCCGGTCGCTGCTCATCGCCCCCTGTGGCGCGCGAGACCGTCTGGAATGCGGTCAGCCAACTGCCGACCCGCGCGATCCGCTCCTGCTCGTTTCGCGGAAAGGCGAACGGGCGCTCGCGCGCGTCGATCACCAGGCCGACCGGCCCGCCGTGCGGGGCCAGCTCGCCCTCGAACGTCGCGCCCGCGCCCGCGCCACCGTTGCCGATCCGGGCGCGTTTGCCGGGGGCGAAGTGCAGGGTGGCGGCGCGCTCGCCGCCGCGCAGGGGCAGGCGCAACACCTCGCCGCCGCGAACCTCGAAGTTCCGCCTGCGCCCATCCTGGTAGACGAGTTCGCCCTGCACTTGCTCATTCGCCGGGCAATCAACGACGACGCAGGCACCGAGATCGAAGAGGCTGTCGTGTTCGAAGAGTTCGGCCGCGCGGTCGGGCTCCAGGGTGCCGAGCGCGCCGATCAGCGGCATCAGCGCATCGCGGTCGAGGGCGATCTGCGCGATCCCGCTGGCGGGGCGCGGGTCGAGCCCGTCGATCAGCGCCATGAACGGCTCGGTCGGGTCCGGCCAACGGGCGAAGAAACTCCCGCCGACGAGCAGTTCGGCGGTCAGCGCGCCGGGACCGTCCCCCGCCAATTGCGTGGCCCCGGTGCGGAGGAGTTCGCGCGTCAGCGCCGCCTCGATCTGCCGATCCCGCGTCGTCATCGGCACGGTGAACGGGCGCACCGCCCGGTTGAGGATCCAGCCGCGCAACGTATCTTCGCTCAGGCTGAAGGGGAGCCAGCGGATGACGTCCGGCAATGGCAGGGCGGTGAGGAGGTTCGTCGCGCCGAGCGCGAGATCGAGCGCCGGTTCGCTCAGCGCGCGCCCCTCGCCTCCGTGCGCCCAGCAGCAGGTGAACCCCTCGTCCAGATCGACGGTCACGACCGCGCAATCGAATTGGAGGGCCATGTACCGATTGACCAGATCGATCGCCCGCGCGCGCGCCAGCGGCGGCGCGGCCACCATCCATTCGAGGCTATCGAAGCCGGGCAAGGTCGCGGCGGCGCGGCGAGTGTTGAGCTCGAGGATCTCGGTCTCGACGGTCAGCGCGATATCGGTCGGGTCGTACTCGTTGGTGGCCAGGAAGCCGAACTCGTAGCCGTCGCTGAAGGTACTCGTCGCGGCGTCGCGCCCGACCTCGCTGGCGATCACCAGGACGGCGGGCGGGGTCTCGGTCTCGCGCTGCGGGCTGGTGCCGACGATCTCCGTCGCCAGCCCGAGCAGCCGCTGGAGTCCACGCTGATCGTCGGTCGCGGCGACGATCAGCAGCAGGTCCGGCTGCAAGCGCGCGAGGGTCGCGACGGTGGCGCTCGTCGCCGCGTCGATCGGCGCGGTCGGCTCCACGGACAGCGTGGGCAGGGCGGTCACCGGCGAACGGCGAACGATCGGGAGGAGGGCGTTCAGGATCCCATCGCCGCCGGTCGCCAGGATCCCAACCCGCAGCGGGGGGGTGGCGGCCACGGTCGCCAGCAAGGCGTCGGTGCCGTCGCCGGAGTCCTCCTGGGGGATAATAATCCGGGTGCGGTCCGCGAAGCGGCGACGGCTCGCCGCTTCAAGCGATTCGAGCGCGGCGCGCAGTCCCACGCCCAGGTCGTCGTAGGGGGGTTCGATGGTGCTGGCACTCGTCCCCTGGGCGATGAAGCGGCAGGCCCCCTCGACGAATTCGACCAGCGTGGCGCGCGTCAGCGTCCGGCCACAATCGGCCACGACGATCGACTCGCGCACCTGCTCTGCGTTCATGGCCACTCCCGTCTATAGTCGCGCGTCGCGCCTAACCCGCCAGCGCCGGGCCGACGACGAAGATGCCGAGGACAACAAGGAAGATGATGAAGGCGAGGATGAAGGCGATCGTCGCCACCCGCTGGATCGATAGGCTGGCGCGTTCCTGGCTCTTGGGCACCGGGCGATTCGCCCCGAGGCGTGCCGGCGTCGCCGATTTCGTGGTGACGGTCGGGAGTGGCGCGCTCGGCTTCGGCTCCGGCGCGGGGGCGACGGTGCGCTCCGGCTTCGTCGCCCTGGTGACCTTCGCCCCGCCTTCCTCCGACGCCCCGAAGACGGACACTGCGCTCGATCGCTGCGGTGTCGTAGTGCGGGCGGGGACTTGCCACGATTGCGCCAGATTCCCCGACAAGGTCTCCTCCGCCCCGCTGGTGCCGTTCCCAGTCACCCACGACTGATCGTCGGCCTGGGTCGCCTGCGCGGTCGTATCGGTCTCGCTGAAGGCGCGGAGCCAGGCGGGGAGGTCGTCCTCATTGATCAAGGAGGCGGTCTCGGCGGTGCTGTTGCTCGATCCTTTGGTCGGCCCCTCCGATGATTGGGTGCTCGGCGGTGCCGACGCGCGCGGCGGCACCGCGCGACTCGGGGGGGTCGGCTGTGTCGCCACCAGCGTGTCGGTCCCGCCGGTCCCTGGGGCGGCGTTTCCACCACCGCCGACCATGACCGGCATGGGGGGCAGGGCGAGGGGTTCGTCTTGCGGCGCATCCTCCGTCAGCGACGCTGCGGGCGCGTCGGCGGCCTCGGCCTCTTGGCTCTGATCGGGCTTCAGCGCCTGGAGCCAGGGGGGCAAACCTTCGCTTGCTGCCACTGGGGTGAGCTCGTTGTCGCATGCCCGGCACGCGTTTGCCTCGGCCTCATTCTCGGCCTGGCAATGTGGACAGCTAATCACGCGATTCCCTCCCTCGTCGCGCGCCCCGCTGCGCCTATGCCTCGGGGCAGGCCGAGCGGCCGACCATACGATGTCAAGTTGGGTGATGGGCAAAGTACCAATGGCCCCTGCTCCCGAGTATAGCAGCGGACCTGGGCGGCGTATGTGGTACTTTGGTGTGAAGTGCTGCGGGGCATCCCGCCCACCGCGCTGCGGCGCGCGCGGGTCTGCGGCCCGGCATGCCGCGACCGGTGGCGTGCGACCGGTCGCCTCGGTGTTACCGCGCGCCGCGCAGTTCGGCGGTGTCGAGCCAGAGGGTGACCGGCCCGTCGTTGTGGATTTCGACCGCCATGTGGCTGCGGAACCGACCGGCGGCGACGGTGATGCCGGCCCCCCGCAGGGCGGCGGCGAAGTGCTCGACCAGCGCCTCGGCCCGCTCGGGCGGCGCGGCGTGGACGAAGCTGGGGCGGCGCCCTTTGCGCGCGTCGGCGTAGAGGGTGAACTGCGAGATCACCAGCGCCGCGCCGCCGCTATCGAGGAGCGAGAGGTTAAAGCGCCCCTCGGCATCGCCGAAGATCCGCAGCCCGGCGATCTTCTGCGCCAGGAACTCGGCGTCGGCCTCGCCGTCGCCGTCGCCCACGCCGATCAGGATGACCAGCCCGGCGTCGATCGCGCCGATCACCTCACCATCGACCCGCACCGCGCCCCGCGTCACCCGTTGTAGCAGCGCTCGCATGGTGGCCCCTTCGGGGAGTCGATAGTCGGTAGTCCGTAGTCCGTAGTAGAGGTCCGGTTGCTGGCACGGTGCTGCAACACTATCGCTCAGCCACTACGGACTACGGACTACCGACTACCGACTCCCTCGCTAGCAGCGCCACGGCGATCGCGGCGATCCCTTCCTCGCGGCCGATGAAGCCGATCCGCTCGTTCGTGGTCGCCTTGATGCCGATCCGGTCGGTGGCGAGCCCCAATGTCTCGCCGATCGCCGCGCGCATCGCGGCGGTGTGCGGCGCGATCTTCGGGCGCTCGGCAACGATCGTGCAGTCGATGTTGACGATCCGCCACCCCTCCCTCGCGAGGAGGTCGCGCACATGGGCCAGCAGGCGGCGGCTGTCGATGCCGCGATAGGCCGGATCGCTCGGCGGGAAATGCTGGCCGATGTCGCCCAGGGCGACCGCCCCCAGCAGCGCATCCATGATCGCGTGGAGGGCGACGTCGGCATCCGAGTGGCCGAGGAGGCCCCGCTCGGCGGGGATGGCGACCCCGCCGAGGACGAGCGGTCCCCCCGCGACCAACTGGTGGACATCGTAGCCGGTGCCGACGCGCATCTCTGGGGCGCTCATCCGCAGACCCCCGCCGCGAGGAGCGCCGCCGCCAGGATCAGGTCCTCGGGCGTCGTCACCTTGATGTTGGTGTAGGCACCGGTGAAGACGGTCACCGGCTCGCCCGCCGCTTCGAGCGCCGCCGCCTCGTCGGTGAGCGTCTGGCCGCGCTCCTGCGCCCGATCGAGCGCCCTTGCCAGGGCGACGCGGCGGGCGAATTGCGGCGTCTGCGCGGCCCAGAGGGTTTCGCGCGGCGGCGTGTCCAGGATCAGCCCGTCGTCGCGCACCCGCTTGATCGTCTCCTTCACCGGCATCGCGGCCACCGCCGCGCCGCGCGCGGTCGCCGCTTCGACGCCGCGCCGGATCAGCTCGGTGGTGACGAACGGGCGCGCGGCGTCGTGGACGGCGACGAGATCGCACCCCGGCAGTGCCGCGATACCGGCGCGCGTCGAATCCTGTCGCCGCGCGCCGCCAGTGATCACCGCGACGACCTTGTCCCAGCGGCCCTCGCGGACGAGCGCGCGCCCCTGCTCAACGTTGCGCTCATTCAGCACGACGACGATGGACCGGATGAGGGGGCTGGCCTGGAATGCGGCGGTGCTGTGGGCCAGGATCGGCCTGCCACCGAGCGGGGCGAAAACCTTGTCCACCCCGCCCATCCGCTCGCCACGCCCCGCCCCGACGATGATCGCCCCGACCGTAGCCATTGCCCTCACCCCGCGCCGCGTCAACTCGCCGAGCGAGGATACCACAACGGGCATGACCGGGACGCTGCGGTGAGCAGCGAGCGCGGATAGGTATGGGCGTTGCCATGACGGCTCGAATAATGGAGAGGGTGAGGCTGATTTCTATCACCCGAATTGCGCGAGGTTAGTTATTGCACGTCATACCCACCTGTATACCCTTGAGGTAGACGCTCCCGATGAGTGTTTGCTGTGCCGAGGCGTTCCCGGAACTGCGCCTATCGCGGCCTTTCTACCGCCCGCCCGCCGCGAGAATCTGTCGCCCGAATTGGCCGAGCAGCACATTGTAGGGCGGCGCATTCGCCGGGTGATACTCGAAGCGGGCGCGCTCGAAGTACTGCACCGTGTAGACGTTGCCATCCTCCAACCGCTCGGGGAACGGCTCGGTCAGCGGCTGGCCGAACTGCGAGATGCCGCCGTTCTGTTGCCAGTAGTCGAGGAAGGGACCGCTGAGGTTGTGACCGGTTTCGGTGAAGTAGCTCGGCCCTGTTTGTGGGACGGGTGGGTCGGACTCGCGCCCGCTGCGCTCCCGGAAGACGCGCCGTCCGAACTGCCCGAGTTGGACCTGATCGAACGGATCGTTCTCCGGGTGCCACTCTAGCCGCACCCGCTCGAAATACTGCACCGTGTATTCCTGGCCGTCCTCCAGCGTCTGCCGAAACTCGTCCGTCAGCGGGTAGCCGTTGCGCGCCAGCCCGCCGTAGGCCAGCCAGCGCGCCAGGAAGCGCCCGCCGATGCACTGGCCGGTCGCCGCGAAGCACCGCGGCGCGACCGCGCCATCCGCGCCCACAGGGGCGAGGCTATCGACGATTAGGACCAAATCCCCGCCAGCCGAGCCCGGCTGGCGGGAGTTGTCCAGCCGCACGCGATAGCTCGTGCCCGCCTCGTGCCAGCCGATCTCGAAGACGAACGGCGGCGCGAGTTGCCTATCGGGTCCGATCGCGGGCAGCAGGATATAGGCGGGCAGTCCGCGCACCGTGTACGGCGCGGCATTGGGCGGGACTTGCAGTGGCGCGTCCGCGGCGTTGAGCGAGAAGGCGAAGGTCAGCCGCTCGTCCCCCTCGCCCCGGTAGACGATGCCATACGGGTTGGTGTTGTACTGCGGCGCGCCGAAGCGCCTGGGCAACCAGGTCGCGCGGTAGAGCGGCTGGTCCGCCGGGTAGCCCCGGCGAATCGCGGCCCAGGCGGCGTCGCCGTCATCGGCGGTCACCGCGACCGGGCGCGCGCCGAGCAGCGTGCTGACAACGATCAGCCAGGACAGTGAGGCGCGGATGAACAGCCGGGACATCGTCACCTCCTTGCAGCGCGCTTGCCAGCCATCGGCTACAACGGCCTAATTTTGCCCCGGTTTTGTCCCCTCAATACTATGAGGATACGGTACTCCCTGCATCTCTTAACACGCAAAAATAGCCGCGTTCGCCCCGCAGCGGCTGTGGATAGCAGCCAGCAGTCGGCGGTTCTCAATTGGGTATCGGGTTTATTGCCGATGGGGTCTCGTGGATTGAGTTATATGTGGCGACTCACTCGTCGCGCCGTCGGCGCAGCTCTGCTTCCAACTCGGCGATACGACGCTGCTCGGTGGCGAGTTGTGCGCGCAGTTCCCCGTTCTCGTCGCGCAGTTCCCCGTGCAGCGGCACGAGCGCGCCATCCTGGTCGTAGACGCGCAGCAGGAAGCCTTGCGGGGCGAAGGCGATCCCGAGGGTTTGGCTGTGCCAGCGACCATCCTCATCCGGTGTCCAGGGCACGTAGCCGTGCGGGCCAAGTCGCCGCGCCCAGACCTGCTTGCCCAGATACTCACCGTGCGGGTCGAAGACGAGGTATTCCGGCACGCCGATCGCCTCGTAGAGGAGCGGCTTGCCAGTCTCGGAGTGCATGTTCAGGTCGCGCGCGAGGGCGGTCGAGGGGCTGGTGACCTCGATGATCAGCGCGGGCGGACCGTCCACCGCGACGAGCAGCGAGGTGCGCGGGGCGCGCGTGAGGGTCGGGTGGAGGCAGATGTCGGGCGCGGGCTGCGCGGGCGGGCGCTCGCCCTGGCGCGGGAAGACGAGCGTGAGTTGGTTCCCCACGAACCACGGCAGCTCGCGCCGCGCGGCGCAGTCATCGATCCCCTCGTTGATCGCCACGATCGCGCCCTGGTGGACGGAACTGCCCACGAGCGTCTCCTCCGAATCATCCTCGAAAACGTCGAACTCGGGGCCGAGTACGCGGGAATAGGTGACCATCGCCAGTTCCTTCGCGAGGGCAAAACTGCCGGGACTGCTTTGCTTCTATCCTAACATGTGGGCAGAGTGGTGGCGGGGATTGTATTGGCTGCGGGTAGGATCACCATCTCCCTTCAGGGGAGAGGTCGCCCGTCCCATAGACGGGCTTTACTGCGCGCGGCGCGCGGCGAGCACCTCGACCGTTTCCGGTGGGAGCCAGGTGCCGCCGAGGGGGCGGCGATGGGCGACGCCGGTGCCGTGGAAGTCGGTCCCGCCGGTGGCGACGAGATCGTGGTGTGCCGCGAGCGCCAGGTAGTCGGCCTTGCGCGCGTCGTCGTAATCGCCGTAATAGCATTCGATCCCCGCCAGCCCGGCGGCGACCAGTTTCGGCAAGAGGCTGTCCAGATCGTCGGCGGAGTGCGGGTGCGCCAGGACCGGCACGCCGCGCGCCGCGCGGATGAGGCGCACGGCGTCGGCGGGTGTCAGGCGGAAACGCTCGACATACCCCGGTCGGCTACGGACCAGCCAGCGCTCGAACGCCTCATTGATCGACGTCGCGTGCCCGGCCTCGACGAGCGCCCGCGCGACGTGCGGGCGACCGATCGAGCCCCCGGCGAGGGCCAGCACCCGCTCCAGGCGGATCGGCGCGCCCGCCGCCGTCAGCCGCTCGACCATCGTCGCCGCGCGTCCCTCGCGGGCATCGCGGAACCGCGCGAGGGCGGTGAGCAGGGCCGGGTCGGTCGGATCGATGAAGTAACCCAGGACGTGGACCTCACCACGCTCGACGTGGGTGCTCAGCTCCACGCCGGGGATGAAGCGCAATCCCGCCGCCGCCGCCGCCGCCGCCGCCTCCGACAGCCCGGCGATCGTATCGTGGTCGGTCAGGGCGAGGATACGCAGCCCCCGCTCAACGGCCAGTGCGACCAATTGAGCGGGGGCGAGCAGTCCGTCCGAGGCCGTGGAGTGGGTGTGCAGGTCGATCCCGCCCGTGCCCGCAGCGGCCCCGGCGCTCATCGCGTCTCGACCACCAGCCGGATCGCGGTGCGATCGGCCTCGTCGATTTGCAAGTCCACGAGCGACGGCAGGCAGATCGCCTCGATGCCGGTCTCGTTCAGGTAGTCGCGGGCGATCGCCACCGCCTTGATCGCCTGGTTCGCGGCCCCCGCGCCGATCGCCTGGACCTCGGCGCGACCACTCTCGCGCACCACCCCGGCGATCGCGCCGGCCACGGCGCTCGGCCGCGAGCGCGAGGAAACTTTCAGGATCTCGCCCCGGTTCTCGGGGACGCCCTTGCCGTAGCCGGGCCGATATTCGCGCGCGGTCTGCGACACGATGCGGTCTTCGCCTTCCGCGACCGGCACTACGCTAGTCGTTGGTTCCGCCGCAGCTTCCGTGGCCGCGAGCGGCGCGCTTTCAGCCGGGGCCGGGGCCGCTGCTGCGGCCTGCCCCTGGTGTTCCTCCTGCTCGGCGTCCGGCGGGAAGCTTGATTTCTCCCCCACCTTGATGTCGCCGAGCTGGAACTTGCTGAAGAGTCGGTCCATGTTTCCAGATCCTTTCCCGGTTTGCCGGCCCCCGCCGACGTAGATTGATCGCCCCCTTGCAGTACCACCCGATCCCCATCGGGCGACCGGACCCTTGCCCGGCGTGGATGTCTGGCAGGGTGGTTGGTACTCTCCGCCGCTCGCCCTCACCCCTCCATGCGGTCGATCCGGCGGATACTCACGGCGCGCCCGCTCGCCCGGTCGATTTCGATCAGCACGGCATTAAAGTCGAGTGGCCCCTCCGTGGCGACCTCGTAGCGGGTCGGTCTCCCGGTGCGGAATCGTTCGAGACTCGGCGCGATCGCCATGCCGATCACCGAATGGCGCGGGCCGCACATCCCCAGGTCGGTCACGTAGGCCGTCCCGCGCGGGAGGACTTGCGCGTCGGCGGTCGGGATATGCGTGTGCGTGCCGACCACGGCGGCGACCCGCCCATCGAGGAACCAGCCCAGCGCGCGTTTCTCGCTCGTCGCTTCCGCGTGGAAGTCTACGATGATAACGCCCAGAGGGGTTGTCGGGTTGCCAATTAGCCGGTCGAGCGCCGCGAATGGGTCGTCGAGCGGCTCCATGAAGGCGCGTCCCTGCGCGTTCACCACCGTCACTCGCGTCTCATCGACGGTCGTCGTCAACCAGCCTTGCCCGGGTGTCCCCGGCGGGTAGTTGAGGGGGCGGATGATCGGCAGCCGCCCCCGCAAGCCTTCCTCGATGTCGCGCCCGCGCCAGACATGGTTGCCGGTGGTGATCACATCCACCCCCGCAGAGACCATATCCTCGGCAGTAGCAATTGTGATGCCGCGCCCATCGAAGCTGTTCTCGCCGTTCGCGACGATCAGATCGACGCGGTACTGCTGGCGCAACGGGCGGAGCAGCCGCCGGGCCAGCTTGCGCCCCGCCGTGCCGATCAGATCGCCGACAGCGAGGACACGGAGATGCGGCGTCGCCATGATCTTTCCCTCCACCCCACGGCGAGCGCCGCGCGAGATATCGTCCACCAAACGGCCCGATGTCGAGCAGGGGGACACGAATCGGCGGCAAAGAGAAACCGGCGCGATCGGCCCCCGATCGCGCCGGTTCCCTTGCTGGCTCGTCCCTGTCCAACCGGGCCAACCACCCTAGCGGGCGTAGTCGACCGAGCGGGTCTCGCGGATGACCGTGACTTTGATCTGCCCCGGATATTCCAGCGTCTCCTCGATCTTCTTGGCCACATCGCGCGCCAGGCGCGTCGCCCCCAGGTCGTCGATGTTGTCCGGGCGGACGAGGATCCGCACCTCGCGCCCGGCCTGGATGGCGAAGGACTTGTCGACCCCATCGAAGGAGTTCGCCACCCCTTCGAGTGCCTCCAGGCGCTGGATGTAGCGCTCAAGCATATCGCGCCGCGCGCCCGGTCGACCGCCGCTGATCGAGTCGGCGGTGGCGACGATGAACGCCTCGACTGTCGCCGGCTCTTCCTCGCCGTGGTGCGCCGCGATCGCGTGGACGATCCGCGCGGAGCGCCCCAGTCGCTTGGCGATCTCCGCGCCGATCAGCGCGTGCGGCCCCTCGACCTCGTGATCGACCGCCTTGCCGATGTCGTGCAGCAACGCCGCCGTCTTGGCGACATTGATGTCCGCACCGAGTTCGGCGGCGATCCCGGCGGCGATGAACGAACACTCCAGGGAGTGTTGCAAGACGTTCTGTCCATAGCTGGTGCGGTATTTCAACCGTCCGAGCAAGCGGATGAGTTCGGGGTGGAGTCCCTGTACGTTCGCTTCGTACGCGACCTTCTCCCCCTCCTCCTGCATCACCTGCTCGACTTCCTGCTGCGCCTTGAGGACCACCTCCTCGATCCGGGCCGGATGGATCCGCCCGTCCTGGACCAGCTTGGTGATCGCGCGGCGCGAGACCTCGCGCCGCACCGCGTCGAAGCAGGAGACCATGATCACTTCCGGCGTGTCGTCGATGATGATGTCGACGTGCGTCGCCGCTTCGAGCGCGCGGATGTTGCGCCCCTCACGCCCGATGATTCGACCCTTCATATCGTCGCTCGGCAGGGAGACGACCGAGACGGTCGACTCCGCGACGTACTCGGGGGCACAACGCTGAACGGCGGTGGCGAGGATCTGCATCGCCCGCCGATTGGCTTCTTCTTTGGTTTCCTGCTCGATCTGCCGGATCTTGCGCCCGGCGATCTCGCGGACTTCGGTCTCGATCTCCCCCAGGAGGAAGTTCTTGGCATCGTCCGTGGTCAGGTTGGCGACCCGTTCGAGTTCCCGGCGTTGCTGTTCGCGCGACCCATCCAACTCGATCCGGATCGTTTCGAGCTCTTGCTCGCGATTTTGCACACCGCGTTCGCGGCGTTCGAGGGCTTCGACGCGCTTATCGGCCGTTTCCTCTTTCTGCTGGAGACGCCGCTCGAGCCGGGTGAGCTCCGTTCGGCGGTCCTTCATCTCCTGATCGACTTCGCTGCGGAAACGCAGGGCATCGTCCTTGCCCTGCAAGATCAGTTCTTTCTGCTGGGTTCGTGCCTCTTCCAAAATGGTGTCCGCGTCCCGTTGTGCCTGTTTCATCCGCGACGCTTCCCGCGCTTGCAGCCAGAAGTAGGTGGCTGCAAAGGCGAGTCCCGCCGTGACGAGCATAGCCAACAACAGGACGAGAACAGTCGCTACTGGTGACATCTGTTCCCTTCCCTCCGCAGTACATTCGGTTGTTAAGGTCCATCGACGTTCGGGAGCGCCCTGTGCGACGCGCCACCCTCATCACAAGTGTCGCGTCATCCAACGCCGCCCCGCAGCACCAATGATCCATCTTGTCGATGATACCGAATCGGTGTTTGGGGTGTCAAGCAACGGGATGTGGCCGATCGGGTGTGGATTGTCGTCCGGATAGACGGCTTACACCCGCGCGGCGGCGCGCTCACGCCAATCCGCCCGTGGCATTTTCGACACCCCCCGCGCGATCCGCTATACTACGCCGCCGGAGCGAATCGATCACTTCAAGCACTTCAATCTGGAGAAACGTGACGACGATCCTGGGAGTGGATGTCGCTCCCGGCGATGTTGATGTTGATAAGGTAGGGCTGGCAGCGCGTGGGCAAGTACGGGCGGATCCTTGGCGGTGTGGCGCTGACGGCTTTTTTCCTCTGGTTAGCCCTCCGCAACGTGGATGTGTCCGCCGTGCGCGACGCCCTCCGCCACGCCTCCTACGGCTTCCTGCTCCCCGCGGCCCTCTGCGGCGCGCTCGGCTACTGCCTGCGTACCTGGCGCTGGGGGCGAATCCTGGCGACGACGAAAGCGATCCCCTTCGCGCGCCTCTTCCCGATCCTGATGACCGGCTTCGCCGCGAATAACCTCCTCCCGGCGCGCGTCGGGGAGTTTGTGCGGGCCTATCTGCTCAGCCGCGAGGAGGGGATCAACCCCAGCCTGGCGCTGGCGACGATCGTCGTCGAGCGGGTCTGCGACGGTCTGACCCTGATCGCGCTGATGGCCCTGACGTTAGCCCTCTTCCCCATCCCCGTCGCCGACCCGAGACTGCAGGCGGTCGAACTGGCCGCGACCGTGATCTTCGGCGCGGCGGCGCTGGCGCTCGTCGCCCTCCTGCTTTTCCCGCGCCCGATCCTGACCCTGGCGTACCGCTGCCTGCGACCGCTGCCGGAGCGACTGGCGGCGCGGATCACCGGCCTGCTCGACCAGTTCATCGCCGGGCTCGACGCGCTGCGCAGCCCGCTCGCCCTGGCGCGCATCGCCGGGCTGTCACTCCTGGTCTGGATGTGCGAGGGCGGCACGTTCGCGTTCGTCCTGCTGGCCTTCCCGCTCGGCCTCGCCGGGGGTGAATGGCTCGCCGCGACGATCTTCCTGCTGGTCTTCGTCAACCTGGGGATCATGATCCCCTCGGCTCCGGGCTATGTCGGCACCTATCAGCTGTTCGCCAAGTTGGCGCTCGGCGCGTTCGGGATCGCCGCCTCGGCGGCGGTGGCCCTCTCCTTCGTCGCCCACGCCCTGCAATACACGCTGATCACCAGCGTCGGCCTCCTCTCGCTCTGGCGGCTCGGTTTCTCGCCGCGCAATCTTGGGCAGATGGCGCGCGCCGAGCAGGCCACCATCTCGAACGCGCCCACGCCCACGCCACTCTCCGAGGCGGCGGATTGACCCCCCGGTGGGGGGCGGCTCCGGCCCCAGTCGTCAACAGTCGGTCGTCGGTCCTCAGTAGCGGTATCCCACTCGTCATGCGTCATGCGTCATGCGTCATGCGCTGTCCCCTCCGGGGTCGCCCATGGTGAGGAACTGGCGCCTCTGGCTCGGGCTCGGGATCAGCGTCGTCTTCATCGCCCTGGCCCTGCGCGGGCAGGATCTGGGGCAGATTCGCGGTGCGCTCCAGGCGGCGGACTATCGCTTCCTCCCCCCCGCGCTCCTCCTCTACTTCGCCGGGGTCTGGGTGCGGGCGCTCCGCTGGCGCGCGTTGCTGACGCCGGTGCGCCGCCTCCGAGCGCGCGATCTCTTCCCGGTCGTGGTGATCGGTTACATGGCGAACAATATCCTGCCGTGGCGGATCGGCGAGTTCGTGCGCGGCTACGTGCTGCGCGAGCGCGAGGGGATCCCGACGAGCGCGTCACTGGCGACGATCGCCGTCGAGCGGATCTTCGACGGCCTGACGATGCTCGCTTTCTTGCTCGTCGCCTCTCTCTTCATCCCGCTCGACGCGGCGGTGCGCCGGGTCGCCGGGGCGGCGACGATCATCTTCGGCCTGACCCTGCTGGTCCTCTTCGTCGTCGTCTTCTCGGACCACTTCCGCAACCGACTCCTGGCGCTGGTGCTGCGGCCCCTGCCCGCCGCTCTGGCGACGCGCCTGGGCGCCCTGGTGGAGAGTTTCGTCGGCGGCCTGCGGATCCTGCGATCGGGGCGCGAACTGGCGATCGTGGCCCTTTGTTCCCTGCTGGCCTGGGGGCTGGAGAGCGCGATGTACCTGACGATCGCCCCGGCGTTCGGGTTGCCGCTCGGCCCGGCGGGGTCGCTGATGACGACCGCCGTGGCGAACCTGGCGACGCTGATCCCCTCGACGCCGGGGTATATCGGCGTCTTCGAGACCGGCGTCGGCTTGGTGGTGAACGGCGTGCTGGGGTACGAGAAAGCGTTGGCACTGAGCTACGCGATCGTCGTCCACGCGGCCCTCTACTTCCCGATCACCCTCTGGGGGCTCTACTACTGGTTCCGCGCGCACCTGTCGTTCGGGGCGGTGCGCGCCGGGGCGGCGCGGGAGCGCGAGAATGCGGGGGCCTAATACGGTGGGGGACGCGGCCCCTCGCCCGGTATCTTCGAGGTAAGGTGGCGGTGTTCATCCTGGCGGAGACGGTGGCGCTGGAATGGTGGAAGGCGGTCATCCTGGGCGCGGTCCAGGGGGTGGCCGAACTGTTGCCGATCAGTTCCTCGGCGCACCTCGTCCTCGTCCCCTGGTTCTTCGGCTGGCCCAATCCGGGACTGACGTTCGACGTGGCGCTGCACATCGGCACCCTGGCGGCGGTGCTGATCTACTTCTGGGGCGACCTCTGGGGGATGCTGACCGCGCTCATCCGGGGACTCGCCCGGGGCAGGCCGCTGGCCGAGCCGAATGCGCGCCTGGGGTTGATGGTCGTCGCCGCGTCGATCCCCGGTGCCGTGATCGGTGTCGTCCTCAACGATCGGATCGATGCCTCCTTCCACGCGGCGAGCGCCAATCGCTCGGCGATCGCGATCATCGCGGTCGCCCTGATGGTGATGGGCGTCCTGCTGGCGCTCGCCGAGCGCGCGGCGCGGCACGTCCGCGACCTGAAGGAGGTCACCTTCCGCGATGCGCTGATCGTCGGCGCGGCGCAGGCGTTCGCCCTCATCCCCGGCGTCTCGCGCTCCGGCTCCACGATCACCACCGGGCTGTTCCTGGGGTTGCGGCGCGAGACGGCGGCGCGCTTCTCGTTTCTCCTCTCGGTGCCGATCACCGCCGGGGCGGCGCTGAAGCAGATGTACGACCTCTTCAGAGAGGGCGGGCTGACCGCCGCCGAGCGCCTGCCGTTCCTGATCGGTATCCTCACCGCCGGAATTGTCGGCTACGCTTGCATCGCCTGGCTGCTGCGCTACCTCCAGCGCGCCACGACGATCATCTTCACCGTCTACCGCGTCGTGCTCGGCCTGATCGTGCTGGTGTTGCTGTTCATCCGCTCGTGAGCACGCCAGACGTTCCGCTTCCCTTATGTAATTGCTATACACTATCGGTCGAGCAGATTGCTTCCGACGAGTGAAGTTTGGGGTGATTCTCGTGTGGGAATAGCCGCTCGCCCCACTCGTCAAAACTGTTGGGCGGCGAATCCGCCCGATTTTCTCGCGTTATCATTCCTTGGAGCGCACAAAAGGAGGGCGTGATGGGGCACCGCATGGTTGGGCTCGTTGTGGTGTCGCTGCTTGTCGCCATCCTGACCGTTGCGTCTGGACACGAAACTCGCGCGAATGCCGCGACCGATTGGCCTGCGTTCACCGCCGTCTATCGCGCGGAAGGATTATCGCGCGGCCATGAAGGAGAACCGGTCACAACTATCTGGCGGCTGACCTATCGCGATCTGCGGCACTGGCGCAAAGAAGTAATCGCCAGTGATGATCCGCGCGCGATCGGCACGGTCAGCGAGATGGCCGACACGGCCTACACGCAGGATTCGGCGATAACCCGACACGCTGCAACGAGTGAGTACCCGGATGCGCCTGTAGTGCCGGAGCGTTGGCTGGTCCCCAACCGCGAACGTTTCTTGGTTGCGCAAGGGTATACCAGGGCGATAGATGCCAAGAGGCAGCAGGCGCGCTACACGAAGTCGGCGCGCTATCCCTGCTCGATCGCGTCCTGCGCGGCGACACCTACCTTCCTGGCGACCGAGACAATTGTGTACCGCCTCGATCTCGGCCTGCCGGTCGAGGTGATCTCGGAGGTTGAGGGTATGGTCAGGGAGCGGATCACCCTGGTCGAGCTGACCTTGCCATAGGTCCTTGAGGGAGGGCACTATAGCGCGCTGGAGTCGAGGAAGAAGGTGGTCACCCCCTCGGTCCTCACTGCTCGATCACGATCTCGCTTAGGGGCTTGCCGCTCGCCCGGTCGAGCGCTTCCCGCACCTCTTCCAAGGCCACATCGACCGTCCCAGCCCACGCAAGCTGCTCGGGTGTGGATTCGACCAGCACCCCGGCGGCGCGCAACGCGGCACGCACCCGTTCACGATCGCGCGGTGGGTTCGCTTCCTCGCCGGGGAGGGCAGCGGTGAGTGGCACCAGTCGCTCGGCCAGCCACTTCCGCGCGACGCGCTCGGGCAGCTGGCCCTGGCGCTCCGCCTCTGCGTGCAGCAGGGCATACAGGTCGGGCTGCAAGGGGTAATATCTGCAACGACGCACGCCTATGGCAGCCGCCCGCCTCGACACGGGGAGTGCGGAACCCCCCCGACTGACCGTGTGGGCGATGGTGAAACGCGCCGCCGGGCGGTGTTGGGCAGTCGAGAAGTTTGGCCTCAGCGTGCGGGAGACGCGCTCAGCGCATCTCCGCCACGATCTCCCGCGCCGCCGCCAGGGTCGCGTCCACGTCGCCCTCGGTGTGCGCCGTGGAGAGGTAGAACTTCTGGACGGCGGGGTTGACGAGGAAGCCGCGCGCCAATAAGCCCTCGTACCAGGCGCGCATCTTCTCGGGGTCGGCGGTCTGGGCCGAGCGGTAGTCGGTCACGGGCGTCGCGGTGAAGAGGACGGTCATGATCGGGCCGTCCCAGAGGACTTGCGCGGGGATCGCGGCCTCGGCGAGGAGTGCGCGGAAGCCGTGGCCGAGGCGGTCGCAGACGGCGCGCAGGCGGTCGTAGGTGCCGGGGCGGGCGAGCTCGTCGAGGGCCGCGACCCCGGCGGCGGCGGCGAGCGGATTGCCGCTGAACGTCCCGGCGAAGTAGGCGTAGCGGTCGTCGGTGTCGCGGCGGCGCGGGTCGGTCAGGTCGATCAGGTCGGCGCGCCCGGCGAGCGCCGCGATCGGGTAGCCGCCGCCGATCGTCTTGCCGTAGGCGGCGAGGTCGGGGACGACGCCGTAGTGCTCCTGCGCGCCGCCCTGGGCGAGGCGGAAGCCGGTCACGACCTCATCGAAGATCAGCAGCACATCGTTCGCCGCCGTCGCCTCGCGCAGCGCCTGGAGGAAGCCGGGTTGCGGCGGGATGACGCGCTGGTACGGCTCGACGATCACCGCCGCCAGCTCGTGTCGATAACACTCGATAATCTCGCGCGCCGCCTCGGCGTCGTTGAACGGCGCGACGAGGACCGTGTCGACCACGGCGCGCGGCACCCCGGCGGAGTCGGCGTGCCCGACCGGGTAGTCGCTCGGCACCCGCGGCGCGTAGGCGACAACCGCGTAGTCGCCATGCCCGTGGTAGCCGCCCTCGAACTTGAGGATCTTGTCGCGCCCGGTGTGGGCGCGGGCGAGGCGCAGGGCGAGGCCGGTCGCCTCCGAGCCGGTCGAGGCGAACTTGACCTTCTCGGCGCAGGGGACGGCGGCGACGATCCGCTCGGCCAGCTCGATCGCCGGGGCGTTGAGGGCGTAGAAGTGCGAACCGAGCGCCGCTTGCCGCGTCACCGCCTCCACGATCGCCGGGTGGGCATGGCCGAGGATCAGCGGGCCGGAGCCGAGGACATAGTCGAGGTAGGCCGCGCCATCGGCGTCGTAGATCGTGCTCCCCGCGCCGTGGGTCGCCACGAACGACTTGCCTGCCGGGAGTTGCGTCCCGATCGCCCCCCAGGGCAGGACCGCCCCTGCCCGCGCCGCCCAGGCCGCGTTGCCGTCCCCACGGGCCTGCTCGCTGCTCACCATCGTGTTTCCTCCTAGTCGTCAGTCGTCAGAAAGGGTAGCGCGAGGCTATTGGCTCACTGGCTTGCCTTTTCTCACTGACGACTGACGATTGACGACTGACGACTCGTCTACCTCGTCGCCCACGCCCGCCGCGCCGCGCTGTTGTGGGCGGCGCGTTCGAGATCGTCCGCCAGGGGCGGGAGTTCGACCGGGCCGTGGCGGCGCGCGAGGGCCTGGGTCAGCAGGAGGTCGGTGAACCAGGGGTTCTTGGGCAGCAGCGAGCCGTGGAGATAGCAGCCGTAGGCGTGGCGATAGCGTGCGCCGCCGGTGCCATCCCGCCCGTTGTTGCCCGCCCCGACCGTCACGGTGCCGAACGGCGCGGCCCCCGGCCCGACGAAGGTGAGCGCGCTGTGATTCTCGAAGCCGACGAGGTCGCCATCCGGGGTGGCGATGATGCTGTTGCCGATGAAGCGATCCGGCCCTGCCTCGCTCGTCACGTCGATGATGCCGATGCCGGGGAGTTCGGGGCCGTTGTGCGGGCGGTAGTGGTGGCCGAAGAGTTGGTAGCCGCCGCAAATCGTCAGCGCCACCGCGTCGGCCTCGATCGCCTCGCGGATCGTCGCGCCCTTGTCGCCGTTGTCGCGCCGCGCCAGGTCGGCGGCGACGGCGATCTGCTCCTTGTCCTGCCCGCCGCCGAAGAAGTAGAGATCGTGATAGCCCGGCGTCAGGCGCTCGCCGATCCCGACCTGCTCGATCGTGACGGCGAGCCCGCGCCACTCCGCCCGGCGCGTCAGGGCGATGATATTCCCCCGATCGCCGTAGATATTCATCTCGGCACCGTAGAGGAACGCGATTCGCAAATCCAAGCCGGTGAGAGTGGCGGGCATCTCTTCCCCCTGTACGAATAGCGTGCGGCGACGATGCGCCCTCACCATGGCTACACCTGATAGAATGAAGGGTAGCAGCGGTTCGGCATGAGATGCAATCGGGGCTGCCCCAATCGCGGACTGAGGCGAAGTGATCTGGTCGGACGATGGCATGGCTCTTGCCAACTCTGCTCGTGAGTCGCGCTGGCTCCCGTGCCCAATGCGGGTACAAGTCGCCGCCTCCCTAACGATAGTGTAACCGGAGCAGTGGCACTCTCGTTAAATGACCAGGTTGTTCCTCCCGAGGGCAGCCCTACGGGTCGCCGAGGCGGCGCGTAGGCGACGATGAGGAAGGACTCGGGGTCGGTAGCCTTGGCTGCCGCGAATTGGTACCAATGCTGGCTAGCCGGAAGAGGCGAGTCGAGGGAGAATAGGGGGAACACCCGCGCTCCGTGCCCCTATTCATTATCCGTATCCTCCCGACGATCGTAGTACAGATCAGGGCCGATCTCAGGAACAGGCGAGACCCCTCTGGCGTTATAGTTGGTGGAGATTCCTCTCATCGGGGATCGCTAGCACAAAGGAGCGTAAGAGATGGCCGACAACGAGCAGCGCGACATCGCTACCCGGATGACTGATTCAGAGGCGCTGACGCAGCAGATCGACGAAGTGACCCCCGAGCAACAGGAATGGTTCCGGCTCGCGGGGTTCAGCCGCATCGAATGGCAGCGATTGGTGTACGCCCGCTGGCGCCATCGCCAGGGCTTGCTGACGGATAATCCCCAGGGGCAATAGAATCGTATACCCGCCGGTGATGCCATCGTTGTCGCTCGACGCGTTGGCCGGGGTGTGAATAAGAGAGTGACCGATGGCTGGAGAAGAGCGCCGTGGGGCGAATAAGCTGATCGAGCAGGCGAAGGAGACGGTCGATCGTCTCGCGGAGGCCCTGGATACGCTGCTCAATGGGCAGCGCCCGGCTCCCGCCCTGGTGCCGGTTCGGCGGCCCTCCCCGGAAGAGATCCGCCGCCACACTCGTCGCCAGCGCGGTTACTGATCGCGGGGTTGCGAATGGACAATCGAAGGATCGCCGAGGTGCGCGGGTACGACCGTTAGAGGTCGCGCCCGCGCGCTGTTTCTCCCACTAGCGCGACGAGCGACGTCCCGCCACTCAGTAGCCCTACCCCTGTCTCCGTGCCACCTCAAAGGTTGGTCCTGTCCGGGTGGTCAGTCATCGATCGCGCGTTCGCCCGCACCATAGATGAAGTAGGTCGCCGTCTCGCACACCGCGACCGCGAGTCCGGCGGCGGCACAACGGGTGGTGAGTTCTTCGGGTTCGTAAAAATTCTTGACAATTCGGTATTCGCGACCGTCGTTGAGGCGGCGGATCATCGTCTGCTCCGTCGCTGCGGGGAGTTGGTGATCGGCGGCGGTGCTGCTCGGCTCCCGCCGACCGTCAACGAAAAAGACCTTACCGCCCGGCCGGAGCCCAGCGCGACCGTCCACAAGAACTGATCGAGCCGTTCGAGCGGCACATGCGAGATCCAGAAGCCGAAGCAGACGGCGTCGTGTTGCCGATCGGGTTGCCACGCGAAGGGGTCCCCATTGACGTAGGCGACGATCTCCCCGACGCGACCGGCCAGCTTGGCGCGATTGATCGCGATCATCTCCGGCGAGGCATCGACCGCCGTGACCGAGCGCGCCGTACGGACAAGCCGCTCGGTCCAGATGCCGGTTCCCGGCGCGAGCTCGAGAATGTCGCCGCCCGCCCCGAGCGCGTCGAACGCCGCGAAGACCGCCTCCGTCTCCGCGTGCCAGCGACCATTCGCCTCCGGCCCGTGATCGTAACGCCCGCGACGGGAGAACCACTCGTCGTATTCGCCGACGCACTAGCGGTAATACTCGACCATCTCGGTGAGCGTGTCGGCGGGGACGTTGGGGTTCATTGGCTCCTCCAGTCGCGAGTCGTGGGTCGTGAGTCGTGTGTGCATTACTGTGGCACGGCGCTTGGATCACAAGCACATTGTCTGAGGGACGATCTCATGACTCACGACCCACGACTCGCGACTATCTCGCCTCCCCGATCGCCTCGACCGCCGCCGGGTTTTCGAGCGCGGTGATGTCGCCGAGCGGCAGGCCGAGGTACTGCGCGCGGATGACGCGGCGCATCACCTTGGCGTTGCGCGTCTTGGGGAGATCGGCCACAAACTTGATCGCCTCCGGCTTGAGGGCCTTGCCGAGTTCGGCGACGATCCGCGCCTCGATCCCGCCGCGCGTCGCCTCGTCCGGCCGCTGACCGGCGCGCAGGACGACGAACGTCACGATCGCGTCGCCCTTGACCGGGTGCGGCACGCCGATCGCCGCCGCCTCCTGCACTGCGGGGTGGCCGACCGCCGCCGACTCGACCTCCGCCGGCCCGACGCGCTTGCCCGCCACCTTGATCGTGTCATCCGAGCGCCCGAGGATGTACCAGAAGCCGTCGGCGTCGATCTGCGCGAAGTCGCCGTGGACCCACAGTCCGGGGATGCGCGACCAATAGGTCTCGGTGTACCGGTCGGGATCGCGCCAGAAGCCGCGCGTCATCCCCGGCCAGGCGTTGCGCACGACCAGTTCGCCGACGACCTCGCGCAGTGGCGCGCCGCCGTCATCGACCACATCGACCGCCATCCCGGGGACCGGGGCGGAGAAGCAGGTCGGTTTCAGCGGCAGGATCGTGAACGACGAGAGGATCCCGCCGGAGATCTCGGTGCCGCCGGAGTAGTTGATGATCGGGCAGCGACCGCCGCCGATCTGCTCGAAGAACCAGCGCCACGGGCCGGGATTCCACGCCTCGCCGCTGGAGCCGAGGATGCGCAGGGAGGAAAGATCGCGCCCCTGCGGCCACTCGTCGCCCTGCGCCATCAGCGCTCGCACGACCGTCGGGGCGATCCCGCAGACGGTGATCTTGTAACGCTCGACGAGTTCCCAGAGGCGGTCAGGCTGCGGATAGTCGGGCGTCCCCTCGAAGATGGCGAGGGTCGCGCCGAGGGTCAGCGTGCCGATGATCGCCCACGGCCCCATCATCCAGCCGAGATCGGTCAGCCAGAGGAGGGTATCGCTCGCCCCGACATCGAAGCAGTGCGCCATATCCTGCGTCGCCTTGATCGGGAAGCCGTCGTGGGTGTGCAGCGCGCCCTTCGGCTTGCCGGTCGTGCCGGAGGTGTAGATGATCATGAACGGGTCTTCGGCGGCGGTGCGCGCCGTCTCGAACGACGCCCCCTGCCGGGCGACCAATTGGTCCCACCAATGATCGCGCCCGGCGCTCATCGGCGTGTCGTCGCGCCCGATCCGGCGCACGACGACGACGTGGGCGACCGAGGGGGCCGTCGCGACCGCCCCGTCCGCCGTCGCCTTCATCGGCACGGTCCCGCCGCGCCGGTAGAAGCCGTCGGCGGTGATCAGACACTTCGCTTCGGCGTCGCGGAGACGGGTGGCGACCGACTCCGCGCCGTAGCCGGAGAAGATCGGGATGAAGATCGCGCCGAGTTTGCCGACGGCGATCGTCGCCACGACCGTCTCGACTAGCATGGGGAGGAAGATGCCGACCCGATCGCCCTGCTCGACCCCGAGCGCCGCCAGCGCGTTCGCCAGCCGGTTCGCCTCGTAGTGGATCTCGCGGTAGGTGAGCTGCCGCGCCTGCCCGTCGTCCCCCTCCCAGATCAGCGCGACCTTCGCGGCCTGCTGGCCGGCGGCGTACTTGTCGATCGCGTTGTGGACCCAGTTATAGCTCCCGCCGGGGAACCATGTTGCCCAGGCGGTCCCGCGCGAATCGTCGAGGGCACGCTCGAACGGGGTGTAGAACTGGAGATCGAGATCATCCACGACCGCCGCCCAGAACCACTCGGGGTCGCTCGCCGAGCGGGTCAGCAACCCCTCGAACGACCCGATCCCCTGCGCGGCCATGAAGCGCCGGAGGCGGCTCCGCTCCAAATATTCCGCGCTCGGTCGCCAGACGATCTCCGCACTGTCGCTGTCGCGCCCCACCGGCATCTGCCCTGTCATCGCCGTCCCTTCACCATCCTAGCGCCCGTTGTCGCGCCGCTGTCGTGGGCGACGTTGCGCGCGACAGGGTCGGGGGTATTGTCCGCCCGGCTCGGGGGGGGCGTCAAGCGCGAGGGGGGCGGGTGACCCGCGGAGCGCACGGAGAGAACGGAAGAGGGGACGAGGTTGAACCACAGAGCGCACAGAGGACACAGAGACGAGAGGGAGAGGAGAAAAGACGTGGGCGGGATAGGTGTTGTCGGCGGCAGCTGTAGGCGGTGAGGATGGCAGGCGGTTGAAACCCCCAGCCGGGGGTTTCAACCCCTCGGCTACCCACGTTTACCGCAAGGCGTCCATCGACATCTATCCTCCGCCCCTCCCAACCACTTCACAGCCCCAGCAGCCCATAAATCCTCGGCATATCCAGGTGCTCGCGGAGGTGCGCGGCCAGGCGGTCGAACGGGTCGTCGGCGGTTGCGCGGCCCCAGTCGCGCGGAGCAACCCCCTTGCGGCGGGCGAGGTTGGTCAGGATGGTGGCGCGCAGGGGCGAGCTGTCGAAGAAGCCGTGCATGTAGGTGCCGACGATCAGCCCGTCGGCACTGATCGCGCCATCCGGCTCGTCCACGGCGACGCCCTGGCGTTCGTTCAACCGGAGAGTCGCGGGCAGGGGGCCGACCGTCTGGCCCATGTGGATCTCGTAGCCGGTCGCGGGCAGGCCCCGCGCCCCGGCGAAGAGGCCATGATTGGCGCTGACAACGCCGCTGGCGCGGTCGGTCGTCTTCTCGCGCGCGAAGATGGTGCGGAGGGGCAGCAGGCCGAGGCCGACTGTCGCCGCCTCGTCCGACTCCACGCCGAACGGGTCGGCGATCGTCTCGCCGAGGATCTGGAAGCCGCCGCAAATCCCGATCGTCGGCGTGCCGCCGCGCGCCAGGGCGACGATCGCGCGGTCCAGCCCGCGCTCGCGCAGGGCGGCGAGGTCGGCGATCGTGCTCTTCGTGCCGGGGAGGATCAGGAGGTCCGGTGTGCCGAGTTGCGCGGCCTCGCCGACGAAGCGGACCCGCACCCCCGGTTCGTTCGCCAGCGGATCGAAGTCGTCGAAGTTACTGATCTGCGGCAGGCGGATCACCGCGATGTCGAGGACGGTCGGCCCGTTGGCGGCTTCGGCGTTCGGGCGGCGATCGAGCGCGACCGAGTCCTCCTCGGGCAGTCCCAGCCGTGACAGGTGGGGGATGACGCCGAGGACCGGGACGCCGACCCGCGCGGTGATCATGTCGAGGCCGGGCCGCAGGAGCGCCACGTCGCCGCGAAACTTGTTGATCAGCAGGCCGCGCACGCGCGCTCGCTCGTCCGGTTCGAGCAGTTCCAGCGTCCCCAGCAGGGCGGCGAAGACCCCGCCGCGATCGATGTCGCCGACGAGCAGGACCGGCGCGTCGGCGAGGGCCGCGACCCGCATGTTGACGATGTCGCCCGCCCTGAGATTGATCTCCGCCGGGCTGCCCGCCCCCTCGATGATGACGATGTCGTGGGCGGCACGCAGCGTGTCCAGGCTCGCGGCGATCGTGTCGAGCAGGGTCGCGCGGTGGGTGTAGTAGTCGCGCCAGGGGAAGGTGCGCCAGACCTTGCCGCGCACGATCACCTGCGAGCGCATCCCCGCCTCCGGCTTCAGCAGGATGGGGTTCATGTCCACGGTCGGCTCGATCCCGGCGGCGCGGGCTTGCGTCGCCTGCGAGCGCCCGATCTCACCACCGTCGATCGTCACGGCGGCGTTGAGCGCCATGTTCTGCGCCTTGAACGGGGCGACCCGGTAACCATCCTGGTGCAGGAGGCGGCAGAGCCCCGCGACCAGGACACTCTTGCCGACATCCGAGGCGGTCCCCTGGATCATCAGCGTCGTCGCCGGTCGTTGGCCCACCCTCGCCCCCTCGCTCCGTGCGCATCGTCTCAGCGCGGGATGATACCACCGGGGGTGGGCGGTCCGTAGTCCATAGTCCGTAGTCTGTAGAGTCTGGTTGCGGCACCACGCCTGTCTTCTGGCGATGAGCCGGAACGCGCGCTCTACAGACTACGGACTACGGACCGCCCACTGCGTAGACAGAACGACCGCGCAGCGCCTACAATCCCACGGCACATAATGTGGCTAAGCTGGATGCGACGATGAGGGAGTGGCATGGTACGATCGGCGGCTCAGGAGACGAATCTCTGGCTCGCGCAGGCGCTCTTCGATCTGGGGGGCGTGACGCTCGGCGACTTCACGATCGGTCGCACGACCGTCAACTCGCCGGTCTACGTCAACCCGCGCGTGCTGATCAGCAATCCCGAGGTTCTGCGGCGCGTCGCCCGCCTGATCGACCGCGAGATTCAGGCCGGGATGTCGCGGAAGCGCGACCCGATCCCGCCGTTCGACCTGATCGCTGGCGTGCCGCTCGGCGGCCTCCACCTCGCCACGGCCTACGCGCTCGCGACGAATACGCCGATGATCTACGTGCGACCGTCAGGCAGCCTGGCTGAGGGTGGCCCGAACGGGCATGAGATCGAGGGGCGTTTTAAGTCGGGGCAGCGGGTCCTGCTGATCGACGACCTGATCACCACCGGCGGCAGTATCCTGCACACCCGCGCGATCCTCGAAGCGGCCGATCTGGTCGTCAAGGACGTCGTGGTGCTGATCGATCGCGAGCAGGGCGGCGGCGAGCAGTTGCGGCATCAGGGCTACGATCTGCTGCATATCTTGACCTTGCGCGCGATGCTGACCTACTACGTGAATACGAACCGGATCAGCGATGAGGACTACGAGCGCTGCCTCGCCTATCTGGAGCGCACGCGGGAGTGAGCAGCGGCATAGCGGGGATGGAGAGTCCTGGAGCGGGAGCGATCGCCACCGCCGCGCGTCGTCGATCTGTCGCAGGGGTGTGACTGAATGCAGCGCGGATCGTTAAGGAAGATGGACGGCGACCCGGTCTCCGAGGCGCTCTGGTGCGCGATCGGGCAGACGCTGCGCTTGCTGGTGGCGTTGCTGCTGGTCACCGCGCTCGTCGTCATGCTCCTGCACGGCTTGAATCTGCTCTAGCCCGGTTTCGGCGGGCAAATGAAACTCGTGTAAGTCGTTACCTTATGGGCAAGGCACAAAGTTGCACGGAACCGCACCGATCGCGATATGCTCGCGCGACGGGGTGTGGCGACGCGAGACTATAGGGATGTTGGCGACGTGAGGGATCCGTATCTGGCGCAGCGCTACGGGGGACGGCTCACATCCGCGCACTCCGACCTCGGCGATCTCTTCGCGATTAACCCGATCCGGCGCTCTTTCGGGACGATCGTGGTCTGCCTGCTGATGATCGCCCTGCCCTTGCTGACATTGCAGGGCGAGGCGCGGATGGCGGTGGAGATCGTGACCGGTTGGTTCGGGCTCACCGGCCTGATCATCTGCACGCCGATCTTCCTCTGGTCGCTCGGCGAGGAGGGCTGGCGACTCCTGGAGCGGCACCTCTGGCCGACGATCGAGGAATTGGAACTCACCCCGCGCGCCCACAATCTCCTGCGTCGTCACGGCTTCGTGACGATCGCCAGCGTCGAGCGCGCGCCCGATACGACCCTCCTCCTCCTCTCCAACATGGATACCCGCGCGCTGCACGAGATTCGGCGCGGGGTCAGCCTGTGGCGCTACCGACGCTGGCAGGAGCGTGGCTTTCGGGGCGCAGCGTAGCCCTCGCAAACGTTTGGCCCTTTCCTTACGTTGATCATCGAGTAGGGCGTTCGGGGATGGCGGGGCGTATTGCCTACGCCCGATCGATGCCGGGGCTGTCTACAAACGTTTGCAGATAGGAGAGGTGGAAGGGCGTAGGCAATACGCCCCTACCTCCGACTGTTGGGGGCATTCGTACACGCCGCATTCTCCCCGAATTTGATTGCTGCAATGGCCCGTACCGTTTATCCATGAGGTGGAATAATGCGCGTGCCGCTGGCCCAGACCGCTTCCGAGACGTTCATCAATCTCTTGCTCGGCGAATTGGGCCTCGCGATCCTGGTCGGCGGCGGGGTCGGATTGTTGCTACTATGGTACGTTCGGGGTCGCGACCGACCGCACGGACTGGTCGCGGAATATTTGCGCGAACCGCCAGGCGACCTCCACCCCGGTCTGATCGGCACGTTGCTCGACGAGCACGCCAATTCGCACGACATCGTCGCCACCCTCATCAACCTCGGGCATCGCGGCGTCTTGCGGATCACCGCGCCCGGTCCCGGGCAGCCCGATTACGAACTCGCCCTGCTGCGCCGCGATCTGCCGCTTGCGCGGGTCGAGCGGCTGCTGATCGAGCTGCTCTTCGGCACGGCGGCGCGACCGTTCGTGCAGCGCGTGCTGCTGGGGGATGTGCGCGCGCGGTTCATCGCGGCCATCCCGCGCTTCAAGGTCGCGCTCTACGAGGAGGTCGTGGCCGAGGGCTACTTCCTCGCTAGCCCGCGCGCGACGCGCCTGCGCTACCGTCGCTGGGGCGCGACGATCATGGTCCTCGCGCCGCTGCTCGGCATCTCCGGCGCGTTCCTCATCCCCGGTTTGCGCCTGCTGCTCCTCCCGGCGGCGACGCTGACCGTGATCGGTGTCGCCCTCTATCGCCTGGCGAAGGTGATGCCGGCCAAGACCCCGAGCGGGGTCGAGGCGACCGCGCGGTGGCGCGCATTCCGGCGTTACCTGGAGCAGATCGAGCGCTACGAGGATCTGGAAACGGCGCGCGGGATCTTCGATCGTTACCTCCCCTACGCGATCGCCTTCGGGCTGGAAAAGGAATGGGTCGGCAAGTTCACCCGCGCGCACGCCGCCGCACCGTCCTGGTTCGACTTCTCCACGCCCCCGTTGCGCGCTGGGCGAGGGGGGCGTGGCGGCAACACCTACGTCGGCGATCTACCCAGCTTCGGCAGTTCCGGCTCGTCGGGTTCGTCGGGGTCGCTCAGCTTGCCCGACATGCCCGATCTTGGCGGGGTGACGGATGGGCTCGGCGGCGCGGCGGGCGCCTTCGGGGGACTCGCGTCCAACCTGCCCGATCTCGCCAGCGACGCGGGCGGGGCGGGCTTGGAGGCGGCGAGTGACGCGCTGGCCGGGCTGCTCGACGCCGCGTCGAGTATTTTCGACTGGTAGGGGTGAGGGCAAGATTTCGTGTTCCCTTATCCCCACTATTCCACAGTCCGCGCTGGAGAACTTCAACGGGGTGCAACGGGCGGCTTCAGCCGCTCGCCAACGCTGCCAAGCAGCCTCAACGTCCCAACTCATCGATCCACGGATAATCGAGATACTCCTTGAAGAGCGGGCGCAAGTCGGTCGGCGAGGCGGCCTGCCAGGCGGCGAGGATGTCGCGCGGGGTGATGATCCCGTAGCGATGCTCGCGGTAGAGGCCTTGGAGAGCCGACCAGAAGGCCGGCTCGCCCATCTGCCGCATGACCCGTGCGTAGAATTCGCCGCCCTGAGTGTAGATCGCGGCGGTCGCGGCCCCCTGAAATCTGCCCGGTGGGATCGCCCAGACCGGCGTGCTGAGGCGGTAGGCGAAGGACGAAGGCGGGGCGGGGGTGGTAGTGACGCTCCCGCCGAGATATTCGGCCAGGAACGTCGCGCCGCCCTCGTCGATCCAGGGGTCTTGCTGAGTCCGCGTGCCGAGGAGCCCGTAGAACCACTCGTGGCCGACCTCGTGGTAGATTAGCTCGGTTGAGCCGTAATTCAGGTTGACCATGATGAGCGCCGGGAACTCGATCCCGCCGCCGAGGTTCGCGCCGCCATCGACCACCCGCAGGAACGGGTAGGGGTAGGGGCCGATCAGCGCGCTGAGTCGTTCCTCCGCGAGGACGGCGTCGTCGAGTGCGCGGGTGACCAGGTGCTGCACGATCTCGGGGCGCTGCGCGTTCGCCCCGAACGATTGCGGGCTGTAATAGACCTCGACCATAACCCCGTTCACCGTCTGCCGCCGCGCGACCTGATAGTTCGGCGAGAGGGCCAGCACGAAGTCGCGGACATTGCGGGCCTCGATCCGGCGAGTAACCGTGCCGTTGGCGTTCCGGCGCTCGTCGGTGATCGCGCCGGTGGGGGCGACGACGACCTCGGGCGGCGTGGTGAGGGTGACATCGTAGTCGGCGCTGGCGGTGTAAGCGGGATCGAGATAGGGCGGGTACTGGTGATCGTCGGAGAGGATCGGGAACCAGTAGGCGAGGCGGAGGATGTCGCCCGTCTGGGTCGTGCCGGGGAAGCCGCCCGGCGTGTACGGATCGACCGCGATACCGACATCGAGCCGGAAGTCGATCGCGATCTCAGTCGTCGCGCCCGCCGCCAGCGGCTGCGGCAGGGCGATCGGCAGGACGGTCCCGTTCAGCGCCGCCGCCACCGGCTGCCCGGCGACTCGCACGCCGGAGAGGGAGAACCAGCCCCAGCGGGCGGCGGTCACGCTGAAGGTGAGCCGATCGAGGGCGCAACTTTCACGGTTGGTCACGTGCACCGTCTGGGCGGTGCGCAGGCGACCCTCCGCGAAATCGAATTCGTCGATGGCGAGGGTGTAGCGGGCGGCGAGGTTCGGCAGGGGGATCGTCGGCGGCGTCTGCGTCGGCGCGCCCGCGTCGGTGACGGTCGGGAGGGCGACTGATGGGCTCGGGCGCGCGCCGGGCGTGGCGCTCGTCCCGGCGAACGGTGGCGTGAAGGCGCAGACCGCGCCCGCTACCGGGGTTGCCGCCGCGCTCGGCGTGCCAACGGGCGGGCGTGTCGCCGTGCCAGCGGCACCCGCCGGTATCGCGCGCGTGGCCGTCGCCAGGGCGCCGATCGTGCCGGGCGCGATCGGAGCTGGTGTATTCGCCGCCGTGCGTGTCGCGGCGGCGGTTGCGGCTGCGGGGACACCAGTTGGCGGCGGGGCGGTGGGCGTTGCGGCCGGGCCGAGCTGGCACCCGGCCAGGGCGGTGAGCATTAGGAGCAGGAGGAGGATGGGTTGCCGACTGCGCGATCGGCGGCGGGCAGGTGGCGGGGTGACGCGGGCCGGGCGGAACATCGGACCTCACAGTTCTCGTGTGGCACAGGACGTTGTCGAGAGTATAGTGGCGGGAGCGCGAGTAGAGGCGCGGTCATCCCCGCTATGTTATAACCGCTGAGGTTGCGTTTGGGCTGCATCGGTGCGTGGCGGATATTTACTGCGGTCGGTTGTAGGGGCGTATTGCATACGCCCGCACGTCGTCCGCCCGCCCGCGTTCGCGAATCCCTCGGCGTGGGTGGGCGTATGCAATACGCCCCTACGCCCGACGGTGATCGGCGTCCGGCGAATGGTATCGACATTTCATGGCGGGAGGGGCGCAATGGCGAGCGAGTCGGGGCGGGTCGAGGAGACGCGGGCGCGGGTTGCGGAGGTGGCGGACGGGGTTGAGGGGATCGTCGGTGTTTATGCCAAAGATTTGGCGAGTGGGGCGGAGATCGCGCACCACGCCGACACGATCTTCCCGACCGCGAGCGTGATGAAGATCCCGATCCTCTACGAACTCTATCGCCAGGTCGAGGCGGGCAAGGTCGATCTCGCCGCGCGAACGACGCTCGACGAGGCGCACCTCGTCCCCGGCTCCGGCATCTTGCAGGATCTCGAACCCGGCCTCGCGCCGACACTGAAAGACCTCGCCACGCTGATGATCACCATCAGCGACAATGTTGCCACCGACCTCGTCCTCGACCGGATCGGCCTCGACGCCCTGGCGGCGACCTTGAGCGAACTCGGGCTCCCGCGCACCACGATCCCGATGACGACCCGCGCCCTCCTCTACAGCACGGTTGGGTTGGACGCGGCGAACCCCGCGCACACCCACGCCCTCTACGGGGAACGGTCGCGCGCGGGGGTGATCGACTGGGGCTGCCGGGCCTATGCCGACGAGGACAACAACCTCACGACGCCGCGCGAGATGGCGGCGCTGCTCGAACGGATCGAGCGTCGCGAAGGGCTCGCCGCCGCCTCCTGCGCCGCGATGCTCGACATCCTGAAGCGCCAGAAGTACGGTGATCGGATCCCGCAGCAGTTGCCGGAGGGGACCGACGTGGCCCACAAGACCGGCAGCATTCGCGGCGTGCGCAACGATGCCGGGATCGTCTACGCGCCCGCCGGCCCCTACACCCTCAGCCTCTTCGCGAAGCGCCTCGCCGATCCGGTCGCCGGGGTCGCCGCGCTCGCCCGGATCAGCCGGATCGTCTGGGAAGGGTTCGTCGGGCCGATCCCGAGGACGGTCTATGGTCCGGCGTCGGAGCGGGAGACAGCGTGAGCGCCCGACGACGGCGTCCGGCGACGATGCGAAGTGACGCGGCTGGAGACGGATTGCGCTTGTCCCCTGCGCGAAGCGCGTCTCTACTGGGGTGGCAACCGTTGAAATATTGCGGTCCGCAGCAGATGGGCGGGCGGGCGCACATCGCGTCGCGCATCAGCCGCCTGCCAGAGTCTTGCGCCTCCCTTTCCCGCCGCTGTCGCGTACGGTAGGATGCTCGCGGCACACTATTACTGTTGCGGCGCGGCGCGCCGGGAAGCCGTGGGACACGTCCGCTCGCCAATCGGCCCGGGGTTTGTGGTGGGCGCGCTCGATGCTCGTCGCCCCTGACAGCGCGTCGCTGCGGGGGGGCGCACATGATTGAGGCGCACCGCCACGGTGATGGGGTGGGGGCGAGCGGGCAAGCGGCCTACGGTGGGGGAATGATGAGGAGGCGCAGGATGTCCGACGAGCCCGGCAGCAGACCGACCGACCGCAGGATCGTCCACGACCGCCCGACGACCAGACGCCCGACCGTCGCGGGGCGCGCGCTCCGCGCAACTTTGTTCCTCAGCATCCTCTGGAGCCTCGGTTTCGCCGCCCTGCCCATCGCGCCCGCGACCGCCGCCCCCGCCGCGCCGATCCCGATCACCACGGGTGTCCCCCGCTTCGAGGCCGCGCCGTGAGTCTACGAGCTCGGCGAGGGGCAGATCGAGGGGCAGACGGTGAATTGCGGCTTCGTCGTCGCCGCCGCCAAGCACGCCGCGCCGGGCGGCGCGACCGTCCGCCTCCCCGTCGCCGTTTTCAAGGCGATCAGCGCGACCCCCGCCGCCGAGCCAGTGATCTACCTGGAGGGCGGGCCGGGCGGCAGCAGCCAGGGGATCGTCAGGGCGTTCAGCACCGACAGCCCCCTTTACAAGGGACTCGCCGCGAACAATGACGTGATCGCGTTCGACCAGCGCGGCACCGGCAAGGCGCAGCCGTCGCTCGTCTGCGACGAACTCTCGAACATGACCTTGCGGGGTCTTTATATCGAGGCGTTCGCCGACTCGCCGTTCGTGACGGCAGCGAACGCGTGCCGGGATCGGCTCGTCGCGGCGGGGATCGACCTCGGCGCCTACACCACCACCGAGAACGCCGCCGATGTCAACGACATCCGCCTCGCTCTCGGTTACCCGGCCCTCAACCTCTTCGGCGGCTCCTACGGCTCCGAACTCGGTCTCGCCGTCGCGCGCGACTTCGGGCCGTTCGTCCGCAGCAGCACCCTCGCCTCGCTCGTGCCGATCCAGACCGCCTGGTTCTTCGAGCCAGCACAGAATTTCGACCGCGCCATCCGGGAGTTATTCCGGGCCTGCGCCGCCGATGTCGCCTGCAACGCCGCCAATCCTGCTCTCCAGGCGGCCTATCAGTCCACCGTGGCGCGGCTAACGCCACCCCGTACCCGCTGACGCTGAAAGACCCGTCGAGCGGCCAGACGGTCCAGGTGCCGCTCGACGGCGACACCTACACCAGCATCCTCTTCGAACTCTTCTACGTCACGCAGTTGACGATCTTCCTGCCGGATATGATCACGCGCGCCTCGCGGGGTGACTTCGTCTGGCTGGAGAACCTGTTGCCGCTGCTCCTCGGCGATGGCAGCGATCCGCTGGCGATCGGGATGCACTTCTCGGTCATCTGTAGCACGAACGCCTCGCGGGAGCGCTTGGATGCCACCCTCGAAGCCAACAAGTCCGTCTTGCCGGAGGTCCGCGCGGCTGCGGAGCAGCAGAGTCTCGATTACTTCGCCATCTGCCAGAATTGGCCGTCGCAGGGCGCGGATCCCAAGGGGGTGAGCCCGGCGATCAGCGACCGCCCGACCGTCCTGATCAGCGGCCAGTTCGACCCGGTCACCCCGCCCCGCTACGCCGACATCGCCAAGGAGACCCTCAGCAATAGCGTCGCCGTGACGCTGCCGGGCGGCGGGCATGTCCCGGTGCTGCCGTTCGATCCGATCGGCACCTGCGGCTTCTCGATCCTGCTCAGCAACGTGGCTAATCCGGGCCATCCGGACACCGCTTGCGTCGGCGCGCTGCGGGTCACCTATCAGCAGTTGCCGCCCTCGATCGCCGGTGGCCCGACCCCGCCGCCGAGTGCATCCCCCGCGCCGAGCGCGACCCCGGCCCCCTCGGCCACGCCGCGACCCTCGGCCTCCCCGACCCCCGCGCCGAGCGCCCCGCCGACCCCGCGCCCGTCGTCCTCGCCCGCGCCCTCGACCAGTCCGATTCCGTCGCCGCCGCCGACCGGCAACGGCGGCACCTTGCCGGGTCTGCCGAACACCGGCGCTGGTGGGATGGATGACGGCGATGGGCCGTCGCCCTGGCTCATCGCCCCGTTCCTGGCCTTGGCGGTCGGTTTGGTGCCGGTCGCCCGCCGGGTTCGTCGCCGGGCGGTGTAGCGCGGCAGCTTTCAGCTGCCCGCCGCGCTTCGAGCGAGTTCGCAACGCTCAACGGCGTCCCCCGCACCGGTCGGCGCGGGGGACGCCGTGTTCGTCGCGCGGCGCTGGGCAACGTGGCTCGGGCTTGTTCGCGCCCGGTGGCGCTTGTCCGGGGGGAGCGCGATCGTAACGACACGGGGGCGCCCGGTCGTAGTGACCGGGCGCCCCCGTGGGGGAGGATATCCGCGACGGATTACTGCGTCAGGCCCTGCTTCTTCGCCTCGGTCTTGGCCGTCTCGGTGACCGTCTCGGTGACCTCGGCGGCGACCCCCTGGACCTTCTCGACCGTCTCCTGCGCGAAGTCCTGCGCGCGCTCGAGGAGGCTGTCGCGCGCCTCGCCCATCAGCTGATTCTCGCGCGTGGTCTGCGGCAAGGCGAGGCCGACGGCCGTGCCGAGGGCCAGCGTCACCGCGCCGACCGCCAGCGGGCTCTCACGCAGCACGCGCTGGAAGCCATCCTCCAGCCGGGTCGCCTGGTACTGCGCCTGCCCGGCGATGTTGCCCGCCGTCTCCATCGTCCCGCTGGCGATATTGCCCGCGGTCTCCCCAACTTGGCCGACGATATTGCCGGCCGTCTGCCCGACCTGGCCGACCGCGTCGCCGACCGCGCCGCCGGCCCGCCCGGCCAGGTCGCCGACCTGACCGGCCGCGTCGCCGACCGCACCGCCAGCCCGCCCGGCGAGGTCGCCGGCCTGGGCGGCAACATTCCCGGAAGTCGCCTGGGAACGCTCGCTGGTCGAACCGAATGCGCCGCGGCCCGCTGATACGTTGCCGCTTCCCTGATACGCGCCATACGCCGACGACGCGCCGGTCGGGGCGAAGCGCTGCTCCCGGTACCCGGCCTCGTAGGCCCGCGAGTCCATCGAGCCGCGCGCGGCCGCGCTCCGACTATTGATGAAAAGCCAGCCGAGGCCGAGCCCGGTCAGAGCCGCCGGCAACGGATTCGCCTTAATCGTCGCCACCAAGCCGTGTCGCGCGGCGTTGGTCGTATCGTTCGCGCTGCGGACCATCGTCTCTACCTTTCCGATTGTCGCCCCCCGGACGGCGGCTTTAACCTGCGTGGTGGCGTCCTCGACCACTTCGCGCGCGGTAACTCGCGCTTCTTCTAGGACCTCGCGCGCCTGGCCCAGGACCTCTGTTGCCTGTTCCTTCACCTCCGCGAGAGCATGGTCGACAACTTCCAGCGCGGCCTCTTTCGCCTGCGCCGTGATGTCGCTCGCCGTGTCCTTGGCCTGCTCGCCGATCGTTTCCGGGCTGAGCCGCTGTTGGATCGCGTCGAGGGTCTCACTCATGTCGGTGCGCGTATTCTCGATATCGCGCCGGATATGCTCAGTCTCTGGCGTGACGGCGATATCGTCGTTATCCTCGTTGGCGCCGGACTGGCCGGACCGACTCATCGGGTTTGCGCTTTGGCCCATTCGGCGTCCTCCTTCAGCGTGTCGATCGTCTGTTGCGGCAGCGGTGTCTCCTGGCGCAGCGCGCTCAGGCCGCGCATGACCAGGAAGCCGCCGATCCCGGCGACGACCAAGCCGACGAGCAACGCCGCCAGCCACCACGGCACGCCCAGCTCGCCGAGCCCGATGGCGATCGCGGCGAGGATGGCGAGGAAGCCGGCGTAGGCGACCGCGCCGCCGGCGATGAGGAAGCCGATGTCCTTGCCGACTCGCGTCGCCTTCTGCGTCATCTCGGTCTTGGCGAGCTCGACCTCCTGGCGTACCAGCGTGCCGGTGTCACTGGCGAGGGCGGAGAACAACTCGCCGAGCGAGCGATTATCCTGCTGCCCGCTCATCGTTGGCCCCCCCGACCCGGCTCACGCGGCGGCCCACCAACGATAACGTCCGAGGGCAGCGGCGGTCCGCCGACGATCACATCACCGCTCGGTTGGGTGCCCGGCGTGGTGCCGGTACCCGCCGCGCCCGTGCCACCAGTCGTTGGGGTGGGGCGGGCGGAGGAGATGCCGGAACCGGTGGTCGCAGCGCTCGTCCCAAGACCGCTCGTCATGGGGGCGGGTCGCCCGGCGGTGCTACCCATCCCGGTGGAACTGCCGGTAGAAGCGGTGTGGGCCGGCAACTGCGGCGGCGGGGTGACTGCCGGGGAGGGGCGCTGGCCGTACCAGTCGGCCTGGCCCTGCCAATTGCCCTGGCTCCCCTGGCCGCTCATCTGACCACCCTGGCTCGAGCTCTTCAGGAAGCGCGCGGCGAACAGGCCGAGCGTGAACGCCCCACCGAGGAAGAGGGCCGGCTCGCGCCGCGCGAACTGCTCAGTGTCGCGCGCGAGCTCGCGGAGATCGCGCTTGCTCAGATACCCGGCGAATTGCTCCACCTGGCTGGCGGCGCGGTCGATATATCCGGCGATGCCCGCCTGATCGTTGTCGCGCAACTGCTCGCCGGTCTGTCGGAAGGCGTGCGCCACCGTGTTCAGGCCGCCAGCCGCCGCCTCTTTTTGGCCTTCGAGTCGCCCGGTGGCTTGCTCGGTGACCGTATCCTTCAGCTGCGTCGCCTTCTCCTGGACCTGCTCCTTCATCTGGGTCGCCTGCTCGTGAGCCATGCCGCCCGGAGTCGTCGCCTGCCCTTGTGACGGCGTATTGCCCGCGCTCATGCCGCCCATCTGTCCGGCACCGCTGCCACCTGCTCCCGGTGTCTGGCCCGTCGAGCCGCTGCTACTGCCACTCGGCGTCTGGCCGGTTCGTGCGGTCCCCATGTTGTTCCGATCGCGATCAACCATGCCCGCTACTCCCTCCGTATGACGAACGCCGTCCTCACGCTGCGAGGTTCCACCCTGCCCACGCGGGAAGGGCACCCGCTGCTCTAGGATTCTGAACACTGGCAATTGTTGTGCCAAGGCTCAGGGGGCGGCGTAGGGAAACCATGGTCGGGGAGAAACCGGTGACCATTCCTGACTCTTAGCTCGACTTTAGCCCTTTGACAGGATAAGCCGGGCGGTTATGCTCGGCATCGCTTCGTGAGGAGGGGTGCCGATGTCGTGTCTGCCGCCAACGATCGCTGCCGTCATGATGCCATTTGCCGCGCTGTTCTCGCGGCGCGTCTGGGCGCATGTCCAGGTGCTGCTCGCCGGGGCGCGCCTCGCCCCCGCGCAGCGCACCGTCGCGGCGGCGCTGCGCGCGACCGGACACGACCAGTGCCCGCAGTTCCACCGCTACCACCGTGCCCTGAGTCATGCGCGCTGGTCCGGCCTCG